>JAZRUY010000179.1:0-8376 GCA_045598845.1 Victivallaceae bacterium | reverse complement strand
TCTATCCGGTGCTGCACGGCGGTTTCGGAGAAGACGGACGGCTGCAGAAAGTTCTGGCCGACCGCGGTTTGAAATTCGTCGGCTCCGAGTGGGCGGCTTGTTTTGCGGTTATGGACAAGATTTCCTCCAAGAAACTGGCTGACTTTTATAAGATTCCCACTGCCAGATGGGCTACTGTTACCGCGGAAAACCGCGGTATCCCGTCCGGATTTAATTTTCCGCTGGTGCTCAAGGCGCCTATGGAGGGTTCCACTGTCGGTATTGTCAAGGTGGATTCTCCGGCGGAATGGGATAAGGCGGTAGCCGATGAGCTTGAACTTGATGATGAGATTCTGGTCGAAGAATTCATAAAAGGGACGGAAATCACGGTTCCGATTGTCAACGGCAGAGTGCTGCCGGCCATTGAAATCCGTTCGCCGCACCAATTCTATGACTATGATGCCAAGTATGTGTATAAGAACGGTCATACTGAATATTTCTGCCCGGTTCAGACGGTTTCCTCTCCGGCGCTGGAAGCGGCGTCCGGATATGCGATGCGTTTTTACCGCGCCGCCGGCTGCCGGGATATTCTCCGGGTGGATTTTATTGTTGACGGGAACGGTGTGCCGATGCTGCTTGAAGGTAACGCTCTGCCCGGCTGCACCGCCACCAGTCTGGTGCCCAAGGCGGCTAAAACCGCCGGTGTCAGTTTCGAAAGTCTTACCGCTTCGCTGGTTCATGCGGCGATGCTGCGCACCGCTCCCGAGCCCCGTGCGCCGGAAAAGGGAATTACCTGGTGGATGGCGCGTATCTGTCTGGTGATGTTCCAGACGGTGCTGCTGCTCTGCGGTCTGCCGATGCTGCTGCTTTGCCGCGGCGTATCCGGTTCTCCCGCCGGTATCTGGATGTTCATTGCCGGAGTTCTGCTGATCATCGCCGGTCCGGTGTTCGCTCTCCTTAAACATACTTCGCACCGTTGCCGCGGCAACGCCTGCGGTTGCTGCAAATGAAAGGGTACGGAATGAAGACAAACGGGATATTTACCGCTTTGGCGGTTGCCGGGCTGTGTTTAGGTGTATCCGGCGCATCGCGTCCGGAGCAGATCAGGATCGGAGCGCCGGCGCCGGAATTGGAAATCAGCGCTCAGGTCAAGGGCGATGAGATGAAACTGGCGCAGTACGCCGGTAAAACTCCGGTGGTACTGGTGTTCTGGTCCGTAACCGGCCGAAACAATCAGGCGGCGTTCAAATTGCTCAACGCTTCGGTGAAGAAATTCTCCGGACGGGCGGCATTCGCTTCGGTGGCGGTGGAAAGCCCGGAGGAAATACAGCAGTATCCGTTGCTCGGCCAGCTTGATATGCCGGTGGCCAGTGATACCGAACTGGCATCCTTTTTCAAGTATGTGCGTCCGGGTACCGCCATGCCGGAGTGCGCTGTGGTCGGCGTTGACGGCAAACTGCTCTGGCGCGGCACCGCGCCGCTGCTGGATGAAAATCTGACCGGGATTCTGGACGGCACTTTTGACCTTGAACTTTCGCGTGATATGGATGATTTCGCCGTTGAATTGACCGGATTGCTCGAGGACAAGAAACCGGCCAAAGCGGTGGAACTGCTCTTTGAAGGCATCCGGGAATTTCCTGCTCAGCGCGCGGTGCTGACCAGTTATATTGTGACTTTATGCAATAATTCGCTGGATGATCCGGACCGGGCTTTGAAAACCATAGAAGACGGCATTGCCGCCGAACCGCAGGATTCCCGTTATTACATCATGGCGCTGGATTTGCTGCGCAGCCGCGGCCGCTTCGATGAGATGGAACCGTGGGTTGACCGGGTTGTTGCCCGTTTCGGCTCCGATGCCGCGCTGATGCGCCGTCTGGCCGACAGGGAGATGGTTGAAGACGTGGCTTCGGTCCGCCATGATTATCTGTATAAATTCAGCCGGGCTGCCTACCGTTCCGGAACTTATACGGATGACAATGCCCGTGGCAGGGCGGCTGTCTTCCATGCCCGGACTCTCTATATGTGCGGTCGTCCCGATAAAGCGCTCGAGGTTGTCATCGAGGCCGGCAAATTGTTTACTGACGAAAAACTGAAACAGAATGCCGCTGACTATGAGAAAATGTATCAGCGCATCATTGAAGTCGGAAAAAACGCGGATTGATTTTTATATGAGGATTTTCCGGAAAATGATTAAAATCGCAAGTGCTTTTTTATCTTTGTCCATTGGATGTTATCTGGCTGCCGAACCGGTTTTCACAGATGCCGCTCCGGCCGCCGCCGGTCCGTATTCGCAGGCTGTGGTCTGCGGCGGTTTCCTGTTTGTTTCCGGACAGATCGCGCTCGATCCTGTTACCGGTGAGCTCAGCGGCAGTGATATTAAGTCGCAGACTGAGCAGGTGATGCGCAATCTGCAGGCGGTGCTTCATGCCGGCGGATGCGGTTTTGATGATGTGGTAAAGACCACCTGTTTTCTTGCCGACATCGATGACTTCGCGGCTTTCAACGCGGTTTACGGCAAGTATTTCACCGGCAGACCGGCGCGCAGTTGTGCAGCCGCCGCGGCTCTTCCCAAAGGCGCACTGCTTGAGGTGGATGTCATCGCCGTCAGGCGCGGTGAATAAGTTGTTCGGCTTTTTTTAGGAGGCGGTTATGAAAAAGGTTCTGTTCCCCGCACTGTTCTTCTTTTTTATCGGTCTGTTTGCCGCTGTTCCTGAAGGCTGGGTTGATACGGTGGAAGCCGGTACGGCCGCGGCGCGGAAAAGCGGCCGGCCGGTGCTGGTGCTGTTCACCGGTTCGGACTGGTGCCCGTGGTGCGTGAAACTGCACGGCAATGTGCTTTCTTCGCCGGAGTTCATTGATTTTTCCCGCTCCGGTTTCGAACTGGTGTATCTTGATTACACCCGCAATACCGATGCCGCCCGCGCTTCCTACATCAGAAAAAAGATGCGCTCTCTCTGCGGCTCCGGCGCCGGGTTCCCTTCCGCGGTCGTTCTGGATGCCGGCGGCGCAGTTCTTGGTACGGTATCCGGTTATGCGGATAAAGCGGAATACATGAATAAACTGCGTTCCGTTCTGAGCAAGTAAATGCGCGGCTCTGCCGCGCATACGTCTGTTGTCTGTTTATAGAGATGCGCCGCAACCGGCGATCGTAACGATTATTGAGATTACTGATGTGAACACGATCAGCGCGATTCCGGTTATTCTCACCCACACCGGGCATCCCGCCGGAGACGGATTGCTTTCTTCCGTTTTCAGTTCATGGTAGAATGAGCACTGTATCAAAAAGACGAACGGCAACAGCAGAATAAAGACAATTATTGCTCCGACTGTCAGTAACAGCGGAAATATTACTGATTTGCAGTAAAATACCGCCACCAGTATGAATACTACCGGACTCAGCATCAGCAGCACTATTCTGGCTTGCAGTTTGACATACTGCCAGCGGTGTCCGTACATCATTGCCCTGCTTTTGCGCATCGCCTCCACCGGTCCGATTCCATCCTCATCAGCCAGCAGGTTGAAAATCATCGCGTAATCGAGCAGCGCCAGTATTCCGGGCACGATGAGCAGCAGTGTTTTAAGAAAGATGATGATTCCGGTCAAATGTGCGGCAATGCAGGTTTCTCCCGCCCGTATCACTCCCCGTTTTACCGCTTCTCCCAGACGCGGCCCGGAAACTGGATCATCAGCTGGTTTCGCCATGGCGATGAAGAATGCGGCAGGTGTCAGCTGCATAGTATATGACCAGTAGGCGAATACAATAGTGACCGGCAGCGTCCAGACCGCATATCCGCCTTCGATTAACTCCGGAAGAGATTTTCTATACGATGCCGGCAAAACATACCCCAGTAGTATAAGCAGCATTGCTCCGATACAGCGCCAGCAGTTTTTCTGGAATTTGACTTTTGCCGCATTGATGATGTCTGAGTTTTTCGCCACGGTCTCTTTCAACACTGTTCTTGCCATAGCAATACCTCCTTCCTGTTAGCGGATATCCGAACAACAGCGCATTAAAATATCCGACTTCTCAGTAGTGTCAAGCTTTTAATCCATAAAAACTTACGGCTTCTGGTGGCGGAACCAGGTGCGCTGCCTTCTGGCGTACTGCCTGGTGGCGGCGCAGATGCGTTCCAGCAGTTCGTCTCTGCTGAACTCCCCGCGCAGAAAAGCGTCTATAAGTCTGTAGCCGATGGCCTGATGAGCGGTGGGCGACTCCAGCAGTCCGGCCTTGATCGCCGCTTCCGCCTCTTCAATCCAGCCGCCGGCCAGCATTTTTTCCGCCCTCTCTCTTATTCTGGCTCGGAGTTCATCAGCCGGCGGATCGAGTTTGATTAATCTGAAGCGGCAGCGCGGTCTGCTGTAATTCATCTTCTGCAGTTCCAGCAGGGACTTGCCGGTGAGCAGACGCACCTCCAGCGCCCGTATCAGCCGGCGGCGGCAGTTGCGCCATTTATCCAGCCCGGCCGGGTCAAGTTCCGCCATTCTGGCGCACAGATCCGGAAATCCGGCGTCGGAATCGTAAGCGGCATCGAGTTCGCTTCGCAGCGCCCGATCGGCCGGCAAATCATCGATACCGTAGAGCAAAGCGCGCAGATACAGACCGGTTCCGCCTGCCAGCACCGGCAGTTTCCCCCGGTTCGCGATATCGCGGACCGCCTGTTCCGCCAGCGCCGTGTATTTGTACACGTCAACCGGGGTCATAAAACTGTAAATCCCGGTCAGATGATGCTTTACCGCCTTTTTCGCTTCCGCGTCCGGCTGGGCGGTGCCGATTTCCAGCCCGCGGTAGATCTGCATGGAATCCACGGAAACGATTTCCCCGTTTTCTCTTTGCGCGGTTTCCAGCGCCAGCGCGCTTTTCCCGGAGGCGGTCGGTCCGGCGATCACGATCAGTTCAGGCAGTTCTTCAGCGCATAAATTCATAGACCGAATGTTCTCCGTTGGCAAAAAGCAGGTTTAGTTTTCCTTTGAATCTTGCGGCATAACTTTCCGTATTCTCTTTGCGGTTGAGTATCAGCAGAGTCCCGGTTTCAAGTGCGTTTACCGCGCCGCGGGGAGAATCGAATTGGAATTCGCTTTCCGGCAGCAGCATACCGGCATACCATGCCAGCGCCCACGGGTCGGCGGCGAACGACGCGTATATCTGTGTCCCGGGACCGTATGTCTCCGCTATGCCGCGCACAGTTTGTTCCGGACTGTGTTCCGGGCGCAGATAATAACCGTAAAAATAATCATCTCCGTAGGCTCCGCCGCTTATTTCAGACAGCCGCTCGCGGATTGCCGGCATCCGGGGCGCGAGAGGGAAGAGCGCCGCCGCCGTCAGCATTGCGGCGATGATAATTCCGTGTCTGCGGAATTTTGCGCAAAATCTTCCGGCATAATTGTGAAACAACAGCAGAAAAACCGGCAGAAAAGGAAAGAATACCCGCGGAAACGGCGCGGCTTTGAACATGAAAAACATCGGCAGCGGTATCAGCCAGACGAGTTGCCGGACGGCGCGGCCGGAATAACGGCGGCATACTGCCGCAGGAATGCACAGCGCTAACGGCAGATACCCGGAGGCCAGCGCCGCGCATACCGCCATGCCGGATTTCCATCCTGAATTCCAGCCTTCACCGAGTTGCAGTACCTGCATGAAGTTATCCCGTATCGGCAGATAAAAAATCAGAAAAGCCGCCGGAGGAATAATTGCCAGTGGCAACATCCGCCCGGTAAACTGCTTCTTATTCCGGCAATACGGCGCAAGCCATATCCATACCGCCGCCAGCGCCGCCAGATTGCTGGGCAGTGTTGCGACTGCCGCCAGCGATGCGGCGGTGTAAAGAGCTGCCGCACGGATTTTTCCCCTGACAGCGTACATTTTCCCCGCCGTCACGGCGGCGGTGATAAAAAACGCTCCCGCCATATAACCCCGTACAGCGGTGGCGTATACGCAGAACGGTACCGATACCGCTGTCGCCGCAAGCAGTATAACAGAATACAGTCGCTTTCTCATCATTCTTTGCAGCATCAGTATAGTTCCCGCGGCGAACAGCAAAGACAGTGCTCTGGCGTGAAAAACCGGATCCAGCCCCGGATTGAGCCGGTTCCACCAGCTCAGCATCACCGTGTAGAAAATATGATTGTTGGGGATGACGTAATTATGGTAGATGCGGGCAGGGGAATCCAGCGCGGCGAATTGCAGCAGGGTCAGCGCTTCGTCAAACCACAGATCCCGCCGCAGCATCGGCACTGCGGCGGCGGCAAGCGTTACGGCAGGCAGATATTTAAGCAACCGTTTCATTTGCCAAGGAAATTCGAAATGTAAAAAGGAAACCGGAAGCGGGATTCAATCCCTCTTCCGGTTTTTTTCATTGTTGCGGATTTCAGAGAGAAATCGCTTCGACCGGGCACTCGCCGACACAGGTCCCGCAATCAATGCAGGTTCCGGCATCCACATTGGCTTTGCCGTCGTTCATGGAAATGGCGGAAACCGGGCAGGCATTGACGCAGGTTTCGCAGCCGACGCATTTGCTGGTATCAACTTTTGCAGCCATGGTAATCTCCTTGTTGATTTAAGGTTGCTTGAGGTAATATAGTGCTTGCACCGTAAAAGTCAAATTCGTTACCGCCGTTCCCCGTTGTCGGAGGCGTCTTTGCCGGATGCCGCCAGCATAAGTCCTGCCGTTACCGCCAGAACTCCGGTCAAATTCCATGTTGTGACCGGTTCATTGATTAACAGCGCGGCTCCGAAAAGCGTGAATACCGGAGTGAGATTCTGCATCAGATTAAGTTTCCACAGCGGCAGACGCACCATCGCTTCCCCCCAGGTCACGAAAGCGATGCCGGTGGGCAGAATTCCCATCGCCAGTACGGCGATATACTGTGTCGCCGTCGAAAAACTGAAAATTATCGAATCGCGCATAATCAGCATCAGCGGTAACGAATACACTGCGCACAGCAGCTCGCACCAGCCGACTGCGGTCATCCGGTCGCCGTTCCGCATCAGCTTTTGTCCGAACACTCCTCCGACAGTCCAGCTCAACGCTGAAAGCAGCACTAAAACGATACCGGACCAACTGCCGTTTATTCCGAATCCTTCCGGTGTAATCAGATTGAGTACCGCCATGCATCCGGTAATTCCAAGCATGCAGGCTGTTGTTTCACGGCGCGTTACCCGCTTCCTCATTATGATTTTTCCTGAAATCAGCAGCAGAGCCGGTCCTGATTCCACGAACAGCGATGCGGTGGTGGCGCTTACCTTGGTTTGTCCGAAGAAAAAGAACAGCGCCATCAGCCAGTAAAGCAGAAAAGCGGTAAGAGCGGTAAGCATAAAACGTTTCGGCGGTCCGGGGCGCAGATCGTGTCCGCGCGCCGCCGCTGTTGTGAAAATGAATAACGCTCCGATTAGATAGCGGCAGAACACCAGTGTTACCGGGTCTATGCACGGCGGCTGAGTCAGCAGATATTTTGCGATTATAAAAGCGCTGCTCCAGCACACCGAGGTTATTATCGCGAAAAGGTATCCTGGCAGTTCTTTGGGGTTTACTGTCATTTGCTGTTTTCTCCCGTTTCCGAAATCGGTGTAAAAAGTAGCATCCATGAAATGAAAAGACAATATAATTTCGTTTTTCTGGCTGATGCGTTGAAACAGGATTTATGAAATACTATATTTAGTCATGGCTAATAATTAACCGGTGATTTACAACGGAGTGCGGCGGATGAGTACGGATGAGCAGTCTATGTCAAGCAGTCTTGAGGATTATCTCGAGGCGATTGCTGAAATTATCGAATCCAGCGGTCATGCGCATACGAAAGATATTGCGGCCAGGTTGAGTGTCAAGATGCCGTCGGTTACCAACGCTCTCCAGGCGCTTGCCGCCCGCGGTTTGATTATTTACCGCGCGCACAGTCCGGTGGTATTGACTGCTAAGGGAGCGGAAAAGGCGGCGGTTATCCGTCACCGTCATGCGGTGCTTGAAAAATTTTTCTCCGATGTGTTGAAATTGCCGGTTGAGCATTCCGACCGAATCGCCTGCAAAATCGAGCATATTATGGGCGAAAAAGGTTTATCGCGCCTGGTGGTGCTGACTGAAGCGGTTTCCGGCCGGGAAGATTGCGCCGCCCTTCGTTCGTATCTCGAGGAAGTCATGCCCCGGATAAGTGCGGACGAAACCGAGGAGATTCTTCCTTTGAGCCGTATTCAGGATGGCTGTCCGGTCATTGTCGTAAAAGTGGAGGACAATCTGCGCGGCATTAAGCGTTTTGCCGATTTGGGAGTTGTGCCCGGCAGTTTGCTGAAAATCGAGGGCAGGGCGCCATTCGGTGACCTGCTGCGTGTCAGGGTGATGGGCAGCAGTCTTTCGCTGCGCGGCAATGCCGCCGCCAATATCTGGGTCAAGAAAGCGGAATCCAAAT
>JAZRUY010000178.1:0-14236 GCA_045598845.1 Victivallaceae bacterium | reverse complement strand
ATATCGCAGGCGGCCTTTCCGCACATCCCGCATACCGCTTCCGCGATATCTTCGTATTTAATTACTCTCCGCATATTGTTCCTCTCCGTCCGCCGTTAGCGCGGACAACATTTTTACGGTATCCGATTATTTTACTTCTTTTCTTTCCGCTTTGCAAGCCGGCGCGCGGAGCGGAAATTTGATTTGAAAGAAACAGATTTAGAGATATATTGGACTGTATTCCGTCATCTGTCGTCCGCCGTTGTTTTCAACCGTGCGGCATTAACTGAACTGCCCTGGCAGGAAAATGAAACTGTCAACGTTCGCGTATTTCACCTGGTTCGGCGTCAAAAGCGTTCTTTCCCGGCGGAGCCGACCTGTTCTTGGCACAGTCATTCTCACCGATAAATGCAATTTACATTGCCGTCACTGTTCGGTGAACAACATTACCGCGATTATGCATTCTTACCGGCAGATTCGGAATGAAATGCGGACGCTTTATACACTGGGGTGCCGTATCCTGTTTTTCTGCGGCGGAGAAACTTTTCTCTGGGAGGACGGCGGCCGGAATATCCGTGATCTGGTGATTGAAGCCAGACGCATGGGGTTTCTGATTGTAAACGCGGTCACGAACGGGACTCTCGGGGTTGATCTGCCTGAGGCCGATATCGTCCTGCTTTCGTTGGACGGCGACCGGGAAAAACATAATCTTATCCGCGGAGATACGTATGACGTCATCATGGATAATATCCATCGTGCCGCCGCGGATAACATCGTTCTGTATATGGCAGTGAACAAATTGAATTTCCGGACCGTGCGGGATGTTATCGCCGTGGCGGAGAAAGAGAAAAACGTCAGGGCGGTTTCCTTCAACTTTCATACTCCGTACCCCGATACTGCGGATTTAACGCTTACCGTTGAAGAAAAGGCGGAATGCTGCAGGGTCATCGGCGACGCCATTGACAGCGGCGCTCCGGTATTCAATCTGAAAAGCGCTCTTCCGTACCTGATCGACAATTCCTTTCCGACCCCCTGCCGGCAGTGTCTGGTTATTGAGAATGGGAAAATCAGCACTTGCGGCAGATGTATAGATATTCCCGGGTTGTGTGAAAAATGCGGATATTTCTTCGTCGCGGAATACACTTTGCTGTTCAGCGGCAATTTACGGATTATCCGCGATATGCTGAAAACCTATTTGAGGTATCTCTGATGAGTTTCCTGAGTACGGCCACCCGGATGTGGCTGACTAGATCTCCCAAGCCGTTTATCTTTAATCAGGATGACGGTGTCCTTTCTCCGGATTTATCTGAAACGGAGTATCCGGGGCTGTATGTTCATATCCCGTTTTGCCGGTCGCTGTGCGGTTTCTGCCCATATTGCAAAACCGTATTTCAACAAGAGCGGCTTGACCGGTATCTTGAGGCGCTGAAAAAAGAAATCGGAATCGTGTCCTCCGGTTTTACTAAACGCAAGAAGGTGACCTCTCTTTATTTCGGCGGCGGATCCCCTGCTCTTTGCGGAAGCGGAATCGGGGAAATCGTCTCGCTGCTTCAAAAATATTACCGGATAACTGACGGAATAGGAATTGAACTGCATCCGGCGGATGTCAATGCGGAAACCCTGCTGGAATTGCGGAAAGCAGGGGTAACCCGCATCAGTATCGGGATTCAGTCTTTTCTGCCGAAATTCCAAAGGCTGCTCGGCCGGAGCTTCGTTGATGCCGGAAAATTGAAAAAGGCTTTGGAAACAGTGCGTTTCGAAACTGTTTCGGCAGACTTTATCTTCGCTTTGCCGGAGCAGAGCCTGGATGATTTGGAGTCTGATATTGAAACCGCCTTTGGAATCGGCGCGAATCATATAGCGGTGTACCCTTTCATCAATTTTTCTTTTGTTCCCGCTCCGGTGAAGGCGATGGGAAACCGGGAAAAACGCCGGTTGCTGGACGGGATAACGGAATATTTCCGGAAACGCGGATGTTACCGGGATTCCGTTTGGACATTTTCACTGGACCGGTCGCACCGCTATTCGTCCATGACCCGCGATAATTTCATCGGTTTCGGCTGTTCGGCCACTACTTTGCTGAAAGATCAGTTCCGGATCAACACTTTTTCCGTGGAAGCATATTGCGAAAGAGTCGCTTCAGGGCGGCGCCCGACCGCGTTAAGATGCGATTTCACCGTGCGCCAGAGGATGCTCTACTGGTTGTTCTGGCGGTTTTACACCACCCGTCTGGCGGCCGGTGATTTTGAAAAGGTTTTCGGTGTCCCGCTTAAAAAAGTTTTCGGTTTTGAACTCCGGATCGCGAAATCGCTCGGGTTGCTGACCGAAGAGGGGAATACATTGAAGTTGACCGGCAAGGGTGTTTTTTATTTCCATTACTATGAAGGCTTTTATACGCTGGCGTACATCGATAAAATGTGGGGTCTTCTGCGGCGCGATTCTTTTCCGCGGAAAATGACGCTTTGACCGCTGCTTTTACAGCAGTTCCGCCTGTTCCGGCGGCGGCGCGATGATGTCGCGCACCGGCTTGAAACTGCGGCGGTGTTCCGGCGTCGCCCCCAGCCGTCGCAGCGCGTCTATATGGGCGGCGGTACCGTAACCTTTGTGCGCGGCGAAACCGTAACCTGGATATTCCGCATCCAGCGTCAGCATTATGCGGTCCCGGGTAACTTTCGCGATGATGCTGGCCGCCGCTATGCTGGCGGACAGTGCGTCGCCTTTTATGATATTCCGCGCCGGCGCGGCGAATCCTTTCACCGGCAATCCGTCCACCAGCACCATATCGGTCTCCGGCAGTTGCGCCGCGGCTTCCCGCATCGCCCGGTGGGTTGCCTGCAGAATGTTTATTTCATCTATGACGGTGGCGCTTACTATGCCGGTGGCGATGCGTATGCCGGGCAGGGCATACAGCGCGGCGTACAGTTCCTCCCGCCTGGCCGCCGTGAGCTGCTTGGAATCGAATACCGGCGGGCAGGGGACTCCTGCGGGCAGAATCACCGCCGCCGCCACTACCGGTCCGGCCAGAGGCCCGCGCCCTGCTTCATCCACTCCGGCGATGAAACGAAAACCCTCCGCCGCGAGCGAACGCTCGTAACGGAGGAGCTCCGCGTCCGGGGCGATAAAACCGCCGGCCGCTGTTTTTCCGCTTCCGCGCACCGGCAGTTACTTGGTGCGCAGTTCCTTTACGCGGGCATCCTTGCCGATCTTGTCGCGCAGATAATAGAGTTTGGCGCGGCGTACATCTCCGGCGCGCACCACCTCGATCTTACTGATGCGGGGGCTGTTGATCGGGAATACCCTCTCCACGCCTTCGCCGGCCTGGACCCGGCGCACGGTGAACGTCTCTTCGATTCCCCGGCCGCGGCGGCAGATTACCGTGCCCTGAAACTGCTGCAGACGCTCGGTGTCGCCTTCCACGATTTTTACCCAGATCTTGATTGTGTCGCCGACGTTGAATTCGAAACGTTCCGCGCGCACCTGCTCATTGCGGATTTTGTCGACAATGTTCATTTTTTCCTCGCTTCCATGGTTGTTATACCTGCCAAATACTGTTCCCATAAATCCGGACGCCGTTCGCGGGTAAGTCTTTCCGCAAGACTTTTCCGCCACTCCGCCGTTTTTTCGTGGTCGCCGCTTAAAAGCACCTCCGGCACTCCCAATCCCCGGAATTCCGGCGGTCTGGTGTACTGCGGGTTCTCCAGCAACCCCGACGAATGGGATTCATCGTCGCTGGATTCGTCATCGCCGAGTACTCCCGGCAGCAGTCTTATCACCGCGTCCGCCATCGCCATCGCCGCCAGATTGCCGTTGCTGAGTACAAAATCCCCCAGCGACAATTCCCGGTCGACCATCAGTTCAATAAATCTTTCATCAACACCTTCGTAGTGACCGGCTACGAATATCAAGTGCCGGCATTCCGCCAGCTCCGCCGCGATTTTCTGGTTGAACCGCTCGCCTCTCGGCGAGGTCAGCACCACCACGCTGTCCGGTTGTTTCAGACTTTCCACCGCCGCGGTTAAAACATCGGCTTTCATCAGCATCCCCGGGCCTCCGCCGTACGGGCGGTCATCCACAGTGCCCCGCGCGTCCCCGGCGAATCCGCGGATATCCGTCGCCTTCACTTCGGCGATCTTCCGCTCCGCGGCCCGGCCGACCACGCTTCCGCCCAGCGGTCCCGGATACATTTCCGGAAAGAGCGTCAGCACATCGATGCGCATTTGTCAGCCGGAAACGGAATCAGTCGAGTACTTCGACGGACATCCGCTTATGCTGTCTGCCGGCCGCTCCGGAAACCAGCGAACGGATCGCCATGATGGTTTTGCCGTGTTTGCCGACAATTTTGCCGATATCCTCTTTACGGCAGCGCACTTTGATCACCCCGCCGTCCGGAGTCGTCTCCGACTCCAGTGAAACCTCGTCCGGATAATCGACCAGCGATTTCACCACATAACCGACGAAATCCTCCAGCGCATGGGCGGAGATGTCGCTTTCGCCGGCCGGTGACGCTGATTCTCCGGCTCCGAACACTTTTTTCAGAAAATTAAACATGGTACCAATCCCTGTTGCCTGTTCAATACGGCACCGGTTCACCGCTTATTCCGCCGGCTTGTTTTCTTCCGCGGCCGGGGCTTCCGCTTTGGCTTCGGCTTCGGCCTTTGCGGCGGCTTCCGCTTCCGCCTTGGCCTTGGCTTCCGCCTCCATCCTGGCTTTCTGGCGTTTGGAAACAGACGGTTTCTTCACGATATCCTTGAGCGATTTGCCGTCCTTGGCGCGTTTGGCGATCGCATTCACCGTGTCGCTGATCACCGCTCCCACCGATTTCCAGTAATCATAACGTTCCAGATCGATTTTCTCCTCCTTGCGGCGGGGATTGTAGTAGCCGATCTCCTCGATGGCCTTGCCGTCGCGGCTGGAACGCTGATCCATGATCACGATGCGGAAACAGGAATCGTTCAGTCCGCCGGTGTGCTTAAGTCTTAATCTTACCATTGCAATACCTCTGGTTTTAGCATTAATTCTGATTCTGTCTGCTAGTCTTTCCGGTTCAAGTGCCGCCGTTGCGCCGCTTCCGAGCCGCGCCGCCGATTTTTCCCGCCGGACAGCCACTTCCGGCCGGTACGGCTTACCGCGTCAGGTTTAAGGCATGAGGATTTGCCATGACCTGTCTTCCGCGCGCTTCCGCATACACTGGAACTTTATAATATAACTCCGCTCCGCCCGGTTTGCAAGCCGTCTCAGTAACGGTAGTTATCCGGCTTGAACGGGCCGTCCTGCGGCACGCCGATATAATCCGCCTGTTCCGGGGTCAGCCGGGTCAGCCGGGCTCCAAGTTTCGCCAGATGCAGCCGCGCCACTTCCTCGTCCAGTTTTTTGTCGATCAGATATACTCCCGGCGCGCGGTCTTTCCGGCTGCGGATATCCAGTTGCGCCAGCACCTGGTTGGTGAAACTGGCGCTCATTACAAAAGACGGATGACCGGTGGCGCATCCCAGGTTCACCAGTCTTCCTTCGGCGAGCAGGTAAATGCTGTGCCCGTCCGGGAAAGTGAACATGGTCACCGGGCAGAAACTGCCCTTGATTTCGGTTCTGGTTATTCCGGGGTATTTTTCCAGTCCGGCCACATCTATTTCATCATCGAAATGACCGATGTTGCACACTACGGCCTGATCCTTCATCCGGCTCATCTGCTCCGCGGAAATGATGCCGCAGTTGCCGGTGGCGGTCACGAAAATATCCGCCAGCGGCAGCATTTCGTCCAGTGTGCGCACATTGAATCCCGCCATGCAGGCCTGCAGCGCGCAGATCGGATCGATTTCGCTTACCGTCACCACGGCGCGTTCGTTGCGCATTGCCTCGGCGCAGCCTTTGCCGACTTCGCCGTAGCCGCACACCATCGCCTGTTTCCCCGCGATCATCACATCCAGCGCCCGCTTGATGCCGTCGGTCAGACTGTGCCGGCAGCCGTAGACATTGTCGAATTTGCTTTTGGTCACCGCGTCGTTGACATTGACCGCAGGGAAGAGCAGCTTCCCCTCCTTATGCATTCTTATCAGCCGGTGTACTCCGGTGGTGGTTTCCTCCGAAACCCCTTTCACCGCCGCCGCGGTTTTGTGCCAGCGCCGGGGATCTCTGGCAAGTTCGCGTTTGAGCAGATTGTTGATTACCAGCATTTCCCGGACTTCCGTCGGTTCATCCAGCAGTCCCGGATTGTCCTCCGCCGCGGCGCCGCGGTGGATCAGCAGCGTGGCGTCGCCGCCGTCGTCCACGATTTGGTCCGGACCGCTGCCGTCCGGAAAAGTCAGCGCCCGCAGGGTGCATTCCCAGTATTCTTCCAGAGTTTCCCCTTTCCAGGCGAACACCGGCACTCCGGCCTCCGCTATGGCCGCGGCGGCATGGTCCTGTGTGGAGAATATGTTGCAACTCGCCCAGCGGATATCCGCGCCGAGGTCTTTCAGCGTCAGTATCAGCACTGCGGTCTGTACGGTCATGTGCAGACTGCCGGATATTTTCACTCCCGCCAGCGGCTTGGCCGGTCCGTATTTTTCCCGTACCGCCATCAGTCCCGGCATCTCCGATTCCGCGATTTTGATTTCCCGGCGGCCGAAATCCGCCAGCGCGATGTCCTTTACCTGATACTCCATGATTGTTTTCTCCGGTTTGATTTGCACTTGAAATTTGTAAAAATTATGAAAAATCAGTTTTGCCGGCCGTCCGGTATTTCCCCGATATCCGTTTCAGAGTTTCCAGGGCGTCTTCATCCGGCATCGCTCCGTAATGCTTCACCGCTTCCGCTCCGAACCGGCAGCCGGTGTTCAGCGCGTCCTGTTCATCCGCACCCTCCGCCAGCGCCAGAAAGAACCCGGCCGCGAACCAGTCTCCCGCTCCGGTGGAATCCGCCGGTTTCACCGCTTCCGCGGCGGCGCGGAAAATCCCTTTTTCTGTTTTCAGCATTGCACCGCCGGCTCCCAGTTTAAGCAGTGCCGCCGGAGCGTGCCGGGCCAGTTTTTCCAGCAGATTTTTATCATTTTCGTCTCCCTTGGAAAGAGCGGCCGCTTCCTGGCGGTTGGCGATCAGCAGATCCGTGTTTCCCTGTTCCAGCAATGCTGCGAATCCGGCACGGTTCCGGCTGACCAGTTGGTAGCTGGACAGATCCAGCGCGGTGGCGGCTCCGGCCGTTTTTGCCGCTTTCATCACCGCCGGCAGCATGCCGGTGTCGTACATGAATCCTTCCGCCAGCACCAGCGCGGCGCCGCGGAATCTTTCCACCGTGATTTCTTCAGGAGCCAGTTGCATGGAAACACCGGGTGAGCAGCGCATGGTGCGTTCTCCGTCCGGAGTCACCAGCGACAGACAGCGCCCGGTTGCCCCCCCGTCCGAACACAGAAAAGCGTCCGCCGATCCGCCCATGGCGGTGAACTGTTTCCGGTAAAAGTCCCCGTTTTCGTCCCGTCCCAGTTTCCCGAACAGCGCGGTGTTTATTCCCAGCGCCGCCAGCAGCAGCGCGGTATTTGCCGCCGAGCCGCCGGTGGAGCGCCGGATCACTTCCGGTTTTACCGTAGCGGTTATCCTGTCCAGTTCGGTGTCCGGGATTTGCACACTGCCGCCCGGGCATCCTCCGGCGGCGCGGATTCCCGCTTCATCCGTCGCCGCGATGATGTCCGTCAGCGGCGAGCCGAAGCCGAGTACCCGCTTCTTTCCGCCCCGGATACACTGCCGCAAGCCGGGAAACATCGGTTCCAGCGCCGCGCTGTCAGCGTCCGGCGGCCCGGAGCAGCGCCGCGGTATCGCCGGTATTCTCCCACGGGAACTGTCCGCGCCCGAAATGGCCGTAGGCGGCGGAATCCTCGTAGCACCATCCGGCTCCGGGGTGCTTCAAATTCAGATAACTGATAATTTCCGCCGGTTTCAGCGGAAAAACTTCCCGCACCGCATGCACCAGTTCTTCGTCAGGGATTGCTCCGGTACCGTAAGTGTCGATGTTGATGCTCAGCGGATCGGCCACCCCGATGGCGTATGCCACTTGTATTTCACATTTGCGCGCCAGTTCCGCCGCCACGATGTTCTTGGCGATGCGGCGGCACATATAGGCCGCCGAACGGTCGACTTTGCTGGGATCTTTGCCTGAAAAGGCTCCTCCGCCGTGCGAGCCGACTCCGCCGTAGGTGTCCACGATGATTTTCCTTCCGGTCAGCCCGGTGTCGCCGTGCGGACCGCCGGTCACGAAACTGCCGGTCGGGTTGACATAGTACCGTATCCCTTTTTCCGGCACCAGTTCCGCCGGGATTATCTTTCCGCACACTTCCCGCACCAGTTCCTCGATTTTTTCCTGAGCCGCTCCGGCGGCGTGCTGGTGTGACACCACGATGGTGGTTACTTCGCGCGGTTTGCCTCCGTCGTAGCGGATCGACACCTGACTCTTGGCGTCCGGCATCAGAAACGCGTATTCCGGTTTGCCGCTGTGCCGCAGCGCCGCCAGTTCCTGCATTATTTTGTGCGCGTAGAAAATGGTGGCCGGCATCAGCGCCGGAGTTTCGTCCGAGGCGTAACCGAACATCATGCCCTGATCTCCGGCGCCCTGTTCCTTGTATTTGCCCTGACCGGCGGTAACCCCCTGCGAAATATCCGGGCTCTGCCGGTGGATATGCACCTGAATATCCGCGTTTCCGGCGGAAAATCCCAGTGACGGGTCGTTGTAGCCGATACGCCTGACCGTATTGCGGGCGATCTCCCTTATCTGTTCTTCCGTCAAGGCGGCGCGGGAAGTTATTTCGCCGGAAATGACGATTAAATCCGTGGTAGCCAGCGTTTCGCAGGCCACCCGGCTTTCAGGATCCGATTTAAGGTAGGCGTCCAGCACCGCATCGGATATCTGGTCGCAGACTTTGTCCGGATGACCTTCGGAAACCGATTCCGAGGTGAAGATATGGTTGCTTTTGATCTTGCTCATTTTATTCGCCGAACAGTTTCGCGTCTTTTGCTTATTTTCGTGTTTTCATTAAAAACATCAGCGCCCGGAAATCGCGGATTTTCGGGCGCGGACGGCATATTTTTTACCTTGGAGTTACCGCACCTTGATCATCGGTACCGGTACCGCGCGGCGGTTCTGGCTCCACACATCTTCGCCGCTTCCTTCCACCGCCGGCTGGTCTTTGCCGAAACTGACGGTTTTCATTTTGGCGTCGTTCACGCCTTTTCCGGCCAGATAGGCGCGCACGGCATTGGCGCGGCGTTCGCCAAGCGCCCGGTTGTATTCCTCGGTGCCGCGCTGGTCGCAGTGCCCCTGAATTACCAGCCAGAGTTCGCTCTTGTCGGCGAGGTAGGCGGCGATGGCATCCAGTTTAGCGGTTTCCGACGGCACCAGCGTGTCGCTGTCGTAGGCAAAGTAGATTATCGGCATGCCCAGCCGGTTGCCGCTCGGGTCGGCTTCCGCCAGACCGTCGCTGTCAGCCTGCAGTTCTCCCTGCGCGCCTTCCTGCCAGGCTCCTGCGGCGCCGCCCATGCCGCGTCCGGAAATATCGCTGTATTCGCCGGCGGGATCTTCAATCGCCCCCGGCACACTTTCGCTGCCCGCCTCTCCGTTGTCGAATACTCCGCATCCGGAGCACATCAGAACCGCGCATACCGCCGGCAACATCATTCCGGCAAAACGTTTCAGCATCATAATACCTCCTGAATTTTTATGGACTCCGATTCGATTATCGGTTTTATTCACATTCCCTTACAAAGTCCGCCGTGCGTTTCATGATGAAATGCTTTTAATTACAACGGACCGGTTTTAAAATAAACTGCCGCCGGAAAAAAAGCAACACTGGATTCGTCGGTTTTTTTTGTAAAAATAAAAATTTTTATCCGCAATATTCCGGGATGACCTGCATGCCGTCATTTACCGGAATTTCAGTTCCGGCGCCGTATATCCGGTATCGCCGCCGCGGCGGATAAACCCCCGGTACACGCTGACGTACAGCGCCAGCGCCGCGGCAGCCAGCGCACCGGCGATCAGAAACAGCAGCCGGTAGTCGCCCGACGCGTCGATTCCCCAGCCCAGCAGAAGTCCGGCCAGCGGCGAGGCCAGCGACAGCGTCACCCAGGTGGCGGAGTCGAACTGCGCGAAGTGCTGCGCCGGCAGCAGCCGGGCGCCCAGCGATGCCACGAAGGTCATGTAACTGCCGGAAATTACTCCGTGCAGCACGAAGAACAGTCCGAACCATTTCGCGTCGGCTAGCATGAAATATCCGGTGAACATCAGCAGCGCGTAGGCGGTTATCGCCAGCATGCCGGTGCGCAGCGGGTGAAAGCGGTCCGACAGCGCGCCGAGGAAAAAACTCAACCCGAAGGAGAAAGCGTAGGTTATCACCGCGTAACGCCCGTATTCCGCCATGGATATGCCGAGTGAATTCACATACGGTATGCTGAACGAGTTTATCGGCAGAAACGCCAGATTGCCGCAGGCGAAAGCGATGATGTAGCGCACATAGTACCCGTCGGAGAAACTCTGCCGCAGCGAGGTCCCTGCCGACCGCGCCACCAGGTACAGTACCCCGGCTTTCCTGCCCCTCGCCTTTAATTCCGCCAGTTCCGGATCCGGCGGCGGCTCCGGATATTCGCCTTCCTTTATTTTCAGGCACATCGATAGCAGTCCCAGCCCGTATGCCGTTCCGACGCCGCAGAACACCGCCGCCGTATGTTCCTCCACCAGCGCGATGATCCACTGGTTGAATATGATGCCCACTCCCAGACTTACCATCCGCATCAGCGAGAAGAACCGGCCCAGTATTTCTTTCGGCACCACATCGTTTACCAGCGCGTTGAAAAGCGATGCCGAGAGCGATGTCCCTATGTCCAGAATCACCCATCCGAAGCAGAATACCGCCATTTTGCATGCGTGCCGGCTTACCTCCGGCCACACCGGATTCACCGCCTGATACAGCGCTCCTCCGAGTATATGGGTAAATCCCGCCAGAAACAGCCCCGGCACGATCAGCGCGGTGGCGCCGGCCAGAAACGGTATGCGCCGCCCCAGTTTCCCGCGGTGGCGGTCGGAAATGTAACTTATCGCCGGGGCGAGGAACATGTTGATCAGATTCGGCACCCAGATGGTGATAACCGCGAACAGCAGGTTGGAAACCCCCAGTTGTTTGGTCAGCACTATCCCCGCCGAGGGATAGATAGCCCGTTCTTTCAGCGCCCACGGGCAATCGCCCCACAGCAGCCAGAAGCACAGTGCGATTATTCCGGCGGAAGTGTACGCCAGTGTTCCGGCCCGGTAGATTTTTCCCGTCTTGTCCGCCATGCGCTTTTCAGAATACTCCGGTTCAGTTGTTTTTGAATTCAGCCGCTTAATTATAACCCTGATTCGCCCGGTCCGCAAGAAAAAATCCGGTTTGCCCGCCGCTTCTGTTGACAAAAAACCGTTTGTCATCCATAGTAGAAAATCCGGATTTAACGCGTGTTTCCCGGTTTTTGAAAGGACGGCTGTTTTATGGATGTTTTGAACATACTGGTCACCGGCGGACTGCGCGGCATCGGCGCCGGCATCGTGGAGCAATTGGGCGGGTGCGGTCACCGCGTCGCTTTCTGCGGCCGCGGCGGAGCCGGAACGGCGGCGGACAGACTGGCGGAATTGCGTTCCCGCTTTCCGGCGGCGGAATTCGCCTATTACCGCTGCGATGTCTCCTCCGCTTCCGACCGCGCCGCGCTGCTGGATGCTTTCGAAAAGGATATCGGTCCTTTGGATATGCTGGTCAACAATGCCGGAGTCGCGCCGGAAAACCGCGCCGATCTGCTGGATATGAGCGAGGATAGTTTCGACCGGGTGCTGGGCATAAATCTGCGCGGTCCGTTTTTTCTGACTCAGGCCGCCGCCCGCCGTATCATCGCCAACCGCGACGGCCGTTTTCATTGCATCGTCAATGTCGGTTCGGTCTCCGCCGTCTATGCCAGCGTCAACCGCGGCGAGTACTGTATTTCCAAAGCCGGCGTGGCGATGTCCACCAAGTTGTTCGCGGCCCGGCTGGCTGATGACGGCGTCGCGGTTTACGAGATCCGCCCCGGGGTGATTCACAGCGATATGACCGCCTGCGTGCGGGAAAAATACGATGCGATGATTTCCGGCGGGCTTACTCTGCAGCGGCGCTGGGGCGAGCCGGCCGACGCCGGCCGGGCGGTCGCCGCGCTGGCGTCCGGCGCGCTGGCCTATTCCACCGGTCAGGTCATCAATATCGACGGCGGCCTCACGGTGGAGCGTTTCTGATGCCTGTCCGCCGGGTTAATACTCTGGTCATCGGCAGCGGCGCCGCCGGTCTGGCCGCCGCCGCGCATCTCGCCCGCCGCGGGGTGGAGCTCCTGCTCTGCACCGACAGTCTGCGGACCGGCACCTCATATAACACCGGCAGCGACAAGCAGACTTATTACCGGCCCGATTTTTCCGCTCCCGGCGGCGATTCCCCCTATGATATGGCGCGGGCGCTGACCGCCGGCGGCGGTATGCACGGCGACATCGCGCTGGCCGAGGCCGCTCTTTCCCCCCTCGCCGCCGGTATGCTGGAATATCTCGGCGTGCCTTTCCCGCACAGCCGCGGCGGTCTTGGCGCCGGCTACCGCACCGATCACGATACCCGCCGCCGCGGCACCGGCTGCGGTCCTTATACGTCTAAGGAAATGTGCATCGCTCTGGAACGCGAGATCCGCCGTCTCGGTGTGCCTGTGCTGGAGCACCGCTCCGCGGTGAAACTGCTGGTATGTCCCGACGGCGGCGGGCGCCGCTGCTGCGGCGCGCTGTTCGCCGTTTCTCCGGGCGCGTCTCCCGGCATCGAGGCGGTACTGGCGCGCAATGTGGTTTTCGCGGTCGGCGGTCCCGGCGGGCTCTATGAACATTCGGTTTACCCTGCCGCTCAGACCGGCGCCGTCGGGCTGGCCGTCGAAGCCGGCGCCCGCTGCCGCAATCTGCCGGAATTCCAGTACGGCATCGCCTCGACGAAATTCCGCTGGAATCTTTCCGGCAATTATATGCAGGTCATCCCCCGTTTTATTTCCGTTTCCGCCTCCGGCGGCGGTGAACGGGAATTCCTGCTCGATGCGTTCCCGGCGGCGGAAATGTGCGATATGATTTTTCTGAAAGGTTATCAGTGGCCGTTTTTCACCGGTCATCTCGACGGTTCTTCCCGTATTGATTTGCTGGTCGATGCAGAAATCCGCCGCGGCCGCCGGGTGTTTCTGGATTTCCGCACTGATCCGTCCGGTTACGATCCGGCGGCGTTCGCCCCGGAAACCGCGGACTATTTCCGCGTTTCCGGCATTTTCTCCGGGGCATCTCCTCTGGAGCGTTTGCTCATGCTCAATCCGCCGGCGGCGGAATTATATCTGCGGCACGGCATCGATTTAGCCCGCGAACCGCTGGAAATCGCGGTCTGCGCCCAGCACAACAACGGCGGTCTGGCGGCGGACATCTGGTGGCAGTCGGAAAATCTTCCCGGCCTGTTTCCGGTCGGCGAGGTAAACGGCACCCACGGTGTTTCCCGTCCCGGCGGCTCCGCGCTCAATGCCGGGCAGACCGGCGCCTGGCGGGCGGCTGAATTCATCGCCGCCGCGGGCGGAGATGAGATTCCGTCCGCGGCTGAAACCGCCGCCGAAGCCGCTTTCGCCGGTTTGCGGGGGGAACTTGCCTTGCCGTCGTCCTGCGACTGGCGTTCCGAGCGCCGTATTCTGCGCCGCCGCATGAGCGCTTACGCCGCTTTCCGCCGTTCCGAAGCCGGTCTGGAAACGGCGCTGCATGAAAATCTGGATCAGTCCGGGCGCGTCTCCGCCTCCGGTCTGGGCGGGCTGTCCGCCTTTGATTTCGCCGAAACCCTGCGCACCCGGCAGTTGCTTGCCGCCCAGCGGATGTATCTGGAAAGCATGCTGTTCGCGGTGCGCTCCGGAGTCGGGTCGCGCGGCGGCGCGGCGGTGCTTGCCGCCGGCGGCTCCTTCGTTCCGGAAAATCCCTACTTCCGCGGCCAGGCGCTGCTCTCGTGTCTTTCCGGCGGCCGGACGGAGTGCTGGTGGGAGCCCTGCCGGCCGGTGCCTGAACCTGAATCCGCCGGTTTTGAAGCGGTATGGAAACTCTGCCGCACCGGTAAAATATATTCACAGGAATGACTTTTATGAACAGTTACGCCCGGGTTTCCTCCTTTAAGGATGCGGATGAATTCCGCGCTTTTGTCCTGCGCAACGGTTTTCACATCGGTGTCTCCGGTATCTCCGGCGCCGCCGCCGCGCTCTC
>JAZRUY010000177.1:0-2794 GCA_045598845.1 Victivallaceae bacterium | reverse complement strand
GCCGGAAAAACCAAGAAAAACCCTGCGACCGCGGCACCGGCGGCGAAAAGCGGCAAGGAGAAAGTAACGAAAAGCAAGAAAGCCGCCGGAAAAACAGACGGAGAAATTTCCGATGCGAAACCGCTCGAACTGCAAACTCCGCTGATTGTCAAAACACTGGCGGAGGCAGTCGGGAAAAAGCCCAATGAACTGATCACCGATCTGATGAAGTTCGGGGAACTGGCCGGAATAAATCAGGCGGTAAGCGAGAAAAACGCCAGAAAACTGTGTGAAAAATACGGGTTTAAACTGATATTGAGCGCCGCGCCGAAACCGGCGGCGCAACCGGCGAAAAAGGAACCGGAAAAGCCGGTTGCTCCGGTAAAACTCAGCGAACGCCCGCCGGTAGTTACTTTCATGGGGCATGTGGATCACGGCAAAACTTCATTGCAGGACGCCATCCGCCACACCAGTGTAACCGCCACCGAGGCAGGAGCGATCACCCAGCACATCGGGGCATCCACCGTCACCTGCAACGGGAAAGGCATAACTTTCATCGATACTCCCGGACATGCCGCATTCACCAAAATGCGGGCCCGCGGAGCAAACTGCACCGACATCGTAGTACTGGTGGTCAGCGCAACGGAAGGCTTTAAGCCGCAGACCGTTGAAGCGATGGAGCATGCCCTGGCGGCGAAAGTACCTATTATCGTGGCCATCAACAAAATGGACCTGCCGGAAGCCGATCCGGATAAAATCTATCTGCATATGCAACAGCACGGGTTGACCAGCGAGGCATGGGGAGGAAATATCGGCACGGTAAAAGTTTCAGCAAAAACCGGAGCCGGACTCGATGACCTGCTGGAACGAATCCTGCTCGAAGCGGAAGTACTGGAATTAAAAGCTTCGCCGGATGTTCCGGCAAGCGGTTCGGTGCTGGAAGCGCAAATGGAGAACGGTCTCGGAGCGACTGCCAGCGTGCTGGTTCAGAACGGCACTCTGCATATCGGAGACGCGGTACTCTGCGGTGAGCATTACGGAAAGATACGGATGCTGATCAATGACAAAGGCGAACGGGTAAAATCCGCCGCTCCGTCAACTCCGGTAAAAATAGTCGGACTTTCCGGGGTTCCGGAAGCCGGAGACAAACTGGAAACAGCGGAAAACGAACGCGCCGCCAGAGCGGAAGCGGAGCGCAGAGTGGCGGAAAAACGCGGGCAGAAACTGGCGGCCAGCGCAATTACCACCGCCGAGGATTTGTTCAGCAAAATCAACAGCGGCAACACCGCGACACTGAATATAATAATCAAATCGGATGTCCGCGGTTCAGGAGAAGCGATTGAACAGTCGCTGGAAGAATTGCCGCATGAAAAAGTAAAAGCGGTGGTCATTGCGAACTCGGTGGGAGCAATCAGTGAAAATGATATTGCGCTGGCCGCGGCAAGCAACGCCATTGTGATAGGGTTCCACGTACGGGTCAATCCCGGTGTCAATGATGAAGCGAAGAAGCAGGGAGTGGAGATCCGCCTTTACAGCATCATATACGAACTGCTGGAAGATATCACCGATGCTCTGGCAGGAAAACTGGAACCGGAAAAACGGGAAAAACAACTCGGTCAAGCCAAAATTCTGCAGATTATAAAACTTTCCAAAGGGCCGAAAGTCTGCGGGTGCAAAGTCGAAACCGGAGTAGTGCATATAGGGGCAAAAGCCAGAGTACGCCGCAACGGAGATCTGATATATAACGGAGAAGTGGCCAGTCTGCGCCGGTTCAAAGACGATGTAAAAGAAGTGCGCGCCGGATTCGAATGCGGTATTCGTCTGGACAATTTCATCGATTTCATTGAAGGTGATGAAATCGAAATTTATGAAATTGAACTGAAAAAGGCGGAATTATAACCCGGAGGAGCGCAATGGCTGACAAGGTGGACCGGATAGCGAGAGTAAACGAACTGCTGCTTCGGGAAATCGCGGGGCTGATAGAAAAAGACATTATGGTGCCGTCCGGAATGATGATGTCGGTAATCGAAGTGAAAACTTCCGGAGATCTTCACAATGCCACGGTTTATATCAGCATTTTCGGCGGAACTGTAACGGAACAGCGGAAACTCTTTGCGGAGTTGTTGCGGCACAGAGTGGTTTTCCAGCGCAGGATAGCAGCGGCAACCGGATTCAAACACACTCCGGTCCTGGCTTTCAAAACCGATGACCGCCTGCAACGGGGCGATGCAGTATTCGCAATGCTTAATGACGGAGACAAATGAACGATTCGGTGATTTCAGCCGCCGATGCCGCAAAGATATTGGAATCGGCAAAAAAAATCGCGGTGTTGACACATACGCGGCCGGACGGCGATGCGCTCGGGTCCGCTCTGGGGCTGGCATTGCATCTGCGCCAATGCGGGAAAAGCGCCGATGCCGTCATACCCGATGAACCGGCGAAAAACTATCTGCCGCTGCTGCCGCCTTATCTGAAATCAATAACCGCAACGAAGCTGGCGGAATATGATCTGATCGCGGCAGTGGATTGCGGTTCCGCGGAGCGCATCGCCCACGGCACCGGAATGTCCGGCGCGGATTTCATAAAGCGTTTCCGGACGGCAATACTCAATATCGATCATCACTGCAACAATTCGGTCAACGGCGGACGAGGCAACCTGACGGACAGCCATGCGGCAGCCGCAAGTCAAATTGTGACCGTGATATCCGGTTATCTCAATAAACCGCTCTCGCCGGAATGCGCCACGCTGCTGATGCTCGGCATCGTTACCGATACCGGCTCTTTCAAATTCAGCAATACCGGGGCGGCGGCGCTG
>JAZRUY010000176.1:0-3424 GCA_045598845.1 Victivallaceae bacterium | reverse complement strand
ATAGACGTCCAGGCACCACTCGGCCGCATTACCGTACATATCGTAGAATCCCCAGGCGTTGGGGATGTACGAGCCGACAACAGTCGGTCCGCCGACCTCGGCGGTGACATCTGTCTCCACATCATCCGTGTAGCCACCGTTGTAGCGGTAGCGTCCCAGCCGCGCGATCACGTCGCTCGCCACCGCCGCACCGATGTTCGGCGAGTTTTCGCCCGTATAGAGACCGGACGTCGAACCGGCTCGCGCGGCATACTCCCATTGCGCCTCGGTCGGCAGACGGAACACATATCCTTTCAGCCGCCGCCCCTCGGTAAAAGCATTCAGTTTTGCGCAAAAAGCCACGGCATCATCCCAGCTGACCATTTCCACCGGGAGATCTTCGCCTTTGAATTCGGACGGGTTGTCTTCCATCAACGCCTTCCACTGCGCCTGAGTCACTTCGCATCTGCCGATCAGAAACGGTTTTGTCAAAGTAACATTGTGCTGATTTTCATCTCCCCCGTGACCGGCTTCTGTCGCCGGACTGCCCATGATGAATCTGCCGGCCGGGCACAGCGCCAGCTCCAGATTAACATCCCCCGGCAGAATCCACCGCGCATTCGATTCAAACCGTCGCCGTTCCGCTTCTTCAGCCGCCCGAATATCCGCGGTGGCGCGGGCGGCGGCCTGCCGTTGCTGTTCAGCCAGACGCTCCTGTTCCGCCAGACGTTGCTGTTCGGCCAGACGCTCCTGTTCCGCCAGACGTTCCAGCCGCCGCTGTTCCTCAATGCGCAGTTGTTCCCGAACCAACGCTTCAGTGACACGGTGTCGGTACACCGCATAACCGGTCAGAGCGGCAAGACTGACCGAAACCAGCACCAGCACAATGAAGATGTCTCTTTTAGTAATTGCCAACTTGCGGTCCGCATCGTTTTTTCTATCCATCGGCTGATCCTTTCGTAAATAAAAAGCTATCCAATCAGAGAAAGGACCAGGCGCTCGAGGATGATGCGGCTGTCGCCGCCGCCGGAAACCAATGCCCGGCCGGCATCGCGGACGGCGGAGAGGCGGGCGGCCAGAGCGGCCGGGGTGCGGCCGGCGACGCTTTCACACATTTTGAAGGCGCGGAAGGGATGAACCCGGAGCAACTGGTTGTCGGGAAATTCCTGTTTCAATTCCGGATCCAGATTATCGAAAGTGCGGGGATTGACCCTGGTGATTTTCAATTCGGCCATCTCGGCAACGGTGCGCAACTGTTTCTGACACTCGTTGGAGAGCAACGCCAGCAGGCGCATATCCGGCTCGCCCTGGGCGCGCAGCACCCCCAGCAGTTCCAGCGCCCGGCGAACATCGCGGGCGGCGATGGCGTTGCACAGTTCCCAGCTGACCGCCTCGGGAGTGCGGCTGCAGACCGCCATGCAGTCGGCCAGTGTGATCCTGCCGCCGCCGGAATAAGCGGCGAGTTTATTCATTTCTCCGCTGATCGCGCCGGTGTCGGAGGAAAGGGTGTCGGAAAGATAATCCAGCGCATCGCCGTCCGGGGTTATCCCCGCGGCCGCCGCCAGCGAGAGCAGTGTTTCACGCCGGCTTTTAGCATAATTGCGGTCATCCTGCCGCACCGCTTTGAAAACCTGAATTTCCGCACCGCTTTCCTGCAGTTGTTTCGCAAAAGAGGTGCGGCGGTCGAGTTCAAAAGTGTCGATCAGCACCGTAAGGTAATCCGGCGGCGGCGCCAGCAGCGCGGCCGCGGCATCGCGGCAGGCGGGAGAAGGCTTTTTGGCATAAAAAATCTCCATGGACGGCAGATGCCGCAGCCAGACGAATTTATCCGGAGTCAGAAACGGCGGAGTATTCAGGGCGCCAAGAAACAGCGCCGCGGAGTCGTCCGGCTTGCGGGATTCACTGTCGCCGTCGATGATCTCCACCGCCGGATCGGAAGCGAAATCATCGCCGCGGCGGCTTACGCAGAATTCGCGGGCGCGTTCCTTGACGGTGAAGACATCATCGCCGCAGAAAATATGGAGCCCGCTCATTTTTCCTCCGCGGCGGGCGATTCGAAAATCATGAACCGGTTGCCTTCCGGGTCGCGGCAGACCAGATATTCGCGCATGCCGAAGCGCAGACCGCAATGCTCGGGCGGACAACCCGCCTCGGTCAGCCGGGCGGACACCGCCGCCAGATCCGGGCAGGAGAATGAAAAGCGGACCGCGGAATTCAGATGCTCCAGATAGGGCGCGCCGCTTGCCGCCAGCACCAGCGCCGCATCGGCGGAAAGCGGGAAACGGACCGCGAAACTGCTGTCGGGCTCCGGTTCTCCCAAACCCAGCGTGTCGCGGTAAAACACCCGGCAGGCAGCCAGATCATTGACCGCGATGACGGTTTCGTAAATTCTGGAAATTCCTGCCATAAACCGCCTCAGACATTGACCTGCCCGGCATGCGCCGCCGCCAGTTCCGCGGCATGCGCCGCCAGCACCGGATTCACCTCTTCGGCCAGAAATTCACTGACCTGCTCGGGAGCGCGCCCGATGAAGGCGGCGGGATCAAGCAGAGAATCGAATTCGGCGGAGATGCAGGCGAAAGCGGGATCGCCGCGCAGACGGTCGAGCAGATCGTTGTCGAGTCCTTCCTCCTTGACCCGGCGCGCCGCCTCCATGGAATGCACCCGGATGACCTCGTGAAGTTTCTGGCGGTCGCCGCCTTTCTTGACCGCCGCCATCAGCAGGTTTTCAGTGGCCATGAACGGCAGTTCCGACCGGATGTGTTTCGCAATCACCTTGGGCCAGATCACCATGCCGGAAGTGATATTCAGAAGCAGGGTGAGCAGAGTATCGGCGGTAAGGAACGCCTCGCCGACGGAGATTCTGCGGTTGGCGGAGTCATCGAGAGTGCGCTCGAACCACTGGGTCGCGCAGGTCTGCGCCGCGTTGCCGGGCAGATTGATGAGGTAACGGGCCAGAGAGCAGACGCGCTCGCTGCGCATCGGATTGCGCTTGTAGGCCATGGCGCTGGAACCGATCTGTCTGGCGCCGAACGGCTCTTCCAATTCCTTCATGTGCGCCATCAGCCGGATGTCGGTGGCGATCTTGCTGCACGACTGCGCCAGCCCGGAAAGAGTGCTGAGCACGAAATAATCGATCTTGCGGGTGTAGGTCTGACCGGAAACCGGAACCACCCGGCGGAACCCCATGCGCTCCGCCACCATCTTTTCCAGGGCGCGGCATTTGGCGTGGTCGCCGTTGAACAGAGCCAGAAAACTCGCCTGAGTGCCGGTTGTCCCCTTCACGCTGCGGAAAGGCAGTTCATCGGTTTCGCGCTCCAGCCGGTGAAAATCGAACAGAAAATCCTGCAGATACAGTGAAAAGCGCTTCCCGACGGTGGTCAACTGCGCCGGCTGAAAATGGGTGAACCCCAGCGCCGGCAGGGCGCGGTGGCGGTCGCAGAAT
>JAZRUY010000175.1:0-6381 GCA_045598845.1 Victivallaceae bacterium | reverse complement strand
GCGGTTGACTTTTGGCGAAAAAAAGATATTTTATAACGCGGAATGCCAACAGTACAAACAGGCGCACGGAACCGCACCCGGTCCGTAATGAATCAGGCCGGGATGCCGTCCAGCCAGGTTCGGGAACATGAAAAAAACCGTTTATTTCGACAACAATGCCACAACGATGGTGGCGCCTGAAGTTTTCGAGGCGATGAAGCCGTTTTTCTGTGAGCGCTACGGCAATCCATCCAGCATCCATACTTTCGGAGGCAGTGTGGCCGGCGAGGTGGAACAGGCCCGCCGGGAAGTGGCTGAACTGCTGGGAGCAAGGTACCGGGACAAGGACGGCAACGCATCGGAAATCATCTTTACCGGCTGCGGATCGGAAGGGGACAATGCCGCGCTCAATGCGGCGGCGGCGGCGAGACCGGACCGCAAAAAGATTGTCACCACCGCCGTGGAACATCCGGCTGTACACAGTTTTTGCGCCGAACTGGAACGCAACGGATACATCGTGGTGAAATTGCCGGTTGACGGGCGCGGGAATCTGGATATGAATGCGGCGGCGCGGGAAATAGACGGAAATACGGCAGTGGTTTCCGCGATGTGGGCAAATAACGAAACCGGCACGATTTTCCCGATTGCCGAACTTACAGAGATGGCGCATGCGAAAGGAGCGCTGATGCACTCGGATGCTGTTCAGGCGGCCGGAAAACTCGACATAAACGTTGACCGGGACAGGATAGATTTTCTCTCCGTTTCAGGTCATAAACTTCATGCTCCCAAAGGAGTAGGAGCGGTGTTCGCCAGACGGGGAATTCCGTTTAAACCGCTGATTTTCGGCGGGCACCAGGAAAAATCCCGCCGGGGCGGGACGGAAAACGTGGCCTCAATCATCGGAATGGGCGCGGCCTGCCGTCTGGCGCGAGCAGGCCGGGAGGAAGAAGTTAAACGGCTGGCAGCACTGCGCGACCGCCTGGAACGCGGTATCGCCGCATCGCTGGATTGTGTCCGTTTCAACGGGAATTTGAATAACCGGCTGCCCAACACGTCATCGGTAAGTTTTGAATATATCGAAGGTGAATCCATACTGATGCTGCTCAACTATGAGGGGATATGCGCTTCCAGCGGATCGGCATGTACGACCGGCAGCCTTGAGCCTTCGCATGTGATGCGCGCAATGGGGTTGCCATACACGGCCGCGCACGGCACTATCAGGTTCAGTTTTTCACGGTACAACACCGAAGAAGAGGTGGATTACACTTTGGAAAAACTGCCTCCGATCATCAAAAGGCTACGGGAAATATCACCGTACTGGAACAAACGCGGCAACGGCTGAAAACTATGGAAAAGCAACGGATAAAATATCCGGTGGTATGGCGGTACCGGGCGATTGTGGACGCGCCGGGGAGAAAACAGTCGGAGGAGTTTATCCGCGGTTACCTTTTGCAACGCGGAGAAACGGATGCCGGAATTGAATGCGGAGAATGCTCTGCCGGAGGCAAATATACCGTGCTGCGTTTTTCTTTGGTGCTCGCATCCGGAGAAGACGCGGAAAAAACCGATACCGCGCTGCGGGAAATACCGGGTTTGAGGTTTTTGCTGTAAGTAAAATAATTTTTTTACATTTTATTCGTGACAGCCATGGATTTTATTGTTTGACAAGCGGATGATATTGTGCTATTTTCAAAGTTAAGATTAGGTTTACCGTCGGCAGACGGGATCCTGACAGTTTTCGGATATTAAAACCAAAGATATATAAAGAAGAGCGGAGGAGAGCAGTTCCATGAAAGCAGCCAACTTTGCACTGAGCATCCTTATTCTGGTGTTTGCGGCGGTCAGCGCGGTCTTTTCCTATATCCTTTTCGAGAAACGCACTCAACTGACCGACGGATGGAAACAAATGGCGGAAGCCATCAACAAAACCTCCGGCGCTCTGGACAACGGCTCCGGGACCGGCACCTCCCGCGAACTTTCGGTTCAGGCGCTTGACTATTCCAACTACGGAAAACTGAAATCGTTGCTTCCGAAACTGATCAATCAGGCGAAAAATGTAACCGCGCAACGCAACATGCTGGCGGAATCACTCTACAATATCGGCGGAATTATCGGTATGGACGGGCTGGCGGAGGAAACTTCTTTCTCGGCGGTGGCCACTTCCGCCGAAGCCGCGAACGGAGTCGTGGAAAACGTCAGAAAAGTGATTGAGGGACGTGATAAATTTTTTGCCGGGCTGGTCAGCGATTTCCACCAGTATTTTAACTGCGATATCGACAACGACACCCTGCGCCGGATTTCGCTTGGAAACGAAGACGCATTCGCAGTGGTCAGTGGAAGAATTAAATTTTACGGTGATCTGCGGAACGGCTATGAAAACGCGCTTATCGCCATTGCCGGAGATACGGGAGTTCCCGGTTTGACATTCAACGACAACAATGCGCAGGAGGATGCGGAAAAAGTACGCGATGCCGTCAAGGCGCAGGCGGACAAACTCAATGCGGCTGAGCGTGAAATCGAAAATCTCAGGCAGACGCTTAAAGACAAAGATGAAGAGCTGGCATTCCAGAATCAAGTAAATGAGGAACTCAACCGCAAAAACAGCGGGCTTCAAGAGCAGATAGCCTATATGAAAACGGTTCTTGGACTCAGTGAAGAAGAACCGTTGCCTGATGTCTGGCAGCCGGGCGGCGATGAAGTCCGCCGCCATGTCAACGGAGAAGTTACACTGGTCAACAGCAGATACGGATTCATAGAGATCGCACTGGGCAGAAATACCCGGGTGGAACAGACGCTGGGAAACAAAATCGGTCTGATCGATCCGAAATTAGTGCCGGGTATGGAAATGACAGTGTCGCGAGGGGATCTTGAATCGTCAGGCAGTGAATTCATTTCCAGAATACGTCTCACCAGAGTGGAAGGCGATTACTCCATCGCCGAACCGGTCGGAGACAATTCGAAGCCGATAAAAGTCGGCGACCGGGTATGGTTCGATCTCAAATAAATTCAGGCATCGGAGAACAGCGTTATGTTCAAATCCAAAATATTCACTGTGATAACAGCGGTAACCGTTATTACGCTTGCCGCGACTTTGGCGATGCAGTTAATGGAGATGTACGCTTACGGCGTATTTTCCGGCAAATAATGCATTTCAACCGCTCCTATACGATCATATTGTATTTGCTTACGGCACTTTTGTTTATGTCCGGAGGATGCAGTGAGGCGGAACGGCGGGGATATTCCAGTATTCCGCAAAATTATCAGCCGCTGCAAAGCGGTTTATATTTTTAATTCCGGGAACATCAAATGAAATTTCTCATAAAAACGACTATCCGGTTGTCACTTGTCGGCATCTGTCTGCTGTTGCTCTACCTGCTGTGGCGGGACGGAGATATCAGCAAAGCGGAGGATTGGTTTTACCGCTACCGTACCGAAACGTATCTGTTCATTGACCGGACATTCAAACGCCCGGATGCCCCGTATGTATTCAGCGACCAATACGAAGCTATGAAATCACCTTATGACAATCTGACGCAAGGAGTGCCGTGCTGTACCGGAGCGATGGTGGACCGTCGGGGGTTCGCCATCGGTTATGACCGGGATTCCGGTCAGCCGCGCTGGGTGAGTTATAAAATGACAGCGGATGAAGTGAATGCGGCAGCTGTACCCCGTACCGATGATTTCCGCGAGGATCCCTATCTGCACACGGCTTCGTCTTTTCCTGATGACTACGAAAAAAGCGGATATGACCGCGGTCATATGGCGGCGGCGGCGGACATGGGCTATTCATCGCGAACTATGTCGGAAAGTTTTTATATGTCGAATATGTCGCCGCAGTTCCCGGAATTTAACCGCGGTATATGGAAAGATCTGGAATTTCTGGTCAGACGCTGGGCGGCGCAATACGGGGAACTGTATGTAATCACCGGTCCGGTGCTGCGGCAAAATGAACACAGGCATACGATAGAAGGAACCGGCATCGTAATTCCGGAGATGTTTTTCAAGGTAATCTATGTGCCGGAAGGCGGAACTGCGGCGGAACCGCGGCAGGCTAAAATGATCGGGTTCATGTTGCCGAATTCACAGCAAAAAAATACCAGACAACTGTATGAATTCGCAGTACCGGTAAGCAAAGTGGAGCAGTGTACCGGATTGAATTTCTTCAATCTGCTGCCGGAAAAAACGCAACGGTATCTGGAAAACAAATGCGATGTAAATGAATGGAAGTGGCAATTCGAGCCTGAAGCAGGCGGATATCAGCGGAATTAAAAACGCAATCAAATAAAAAACGGACGAGCGTCCGTTTTTTATTTTTATGCCGCAGAAAAATCAGTGTCTGAAAAACATTGCGGTGTCGCGGTTTTCCATCCATTCAGGAATAGATGCCTCGCACTTCCCGATATAGATCTGGCGGGGACGAACTATCTTGGTCTTGTAGCCGATCATTTCTTTCCAATGCGCAATCCAGCCGGGCAACCTCGCCAAAGTAAACATGACCGTAAACATATTCTCCGGAATACCGAGCGCCCGGTAAAGCAATCCGGTATAGAAATCCACATTGGGGAACAAACCGCGGTCGATAAAATAGCTGTCTTTCAAAGCCGCTTCTTCCAATCTGGCGGCAACCGACAGCAACGGGTCATTGATTTTGTGCCGAAGCAGATAATCACTGCACTCGCGCTTGATAATCGCAGCCCGCGGGTCATAAGTCTTGTACACCCGGTGCCCGAATCCCATCAGCCGGAAAGGATTATCCTTGTCTTTTGCCATCCGGATGAATTTTTCCACATCGCCGTCACGTTCGATCATCCGGAGCATCTCTATCACCTTCTGATTGGCACCGCCGTGCAGAGGACCGGACAAAGCGGAAATCCCGGCGGAGATAGTGGCATAAAGATTCACCTGGGCGCTGCCGATGGTGCGGACAGTGGTGGTGGAACAATTCTGCTCATGGTCGGCATGCAGAATAAAAAGAATATTCAATATCCGCACAGCATCAGGATGCAGCCCGTACGGACGCACCGGCGAATCAAACATCATATTTAAAAAATTAGCGCAGTACGAAAGATCAGGGCGCGGATACACCACCGGTTCGCCGATGGATTTCTTATAAGCGAAAGCCGCCATAGTACGCACGGTGGAAATCAGCCGGGCGGTACAGATATCGATATCATCGGAAAGCGACTGCGAATCGACATTGGGATAAAATGCCGCCAGCGCATTGATCATCGTAGAGAGGATGTGCATCGGATGCGATCCGCGCGGAAAATGGTCGAAGAAATGACGCATATCCTCGTGCAAAAGAGAATGGGTGTTGAGCAACTCGGAAAATTTATGCTGTTCGTCTTGAGTCGGCAGCACGCCGTGCACCAGCAAATAAGCGACTTCCACGAATGTGGTCTTTTTCACCAAAACTTCAATCGGAATACCGCGGTAGCGTAAAATTCCCTTTTCGCCGTTGATGTAGGTGATACCGCTGTAACAGGATGCGGTGTTACCGAAACTCGGATCCAGCGTAACCAATCCGGTTTCACGCCGCAACGAGGAAATATCGATAGCGCACTCGCCTTCGCTTCCGGTAACAACCGGAAGTTCAAGCACTTTGTCGCCGATTATCAGTTTTGCCGTTTCAACAGCGCATTTTCCGTTCATATTTTGTCTCCTTCCGGATTATGTAATTCAATCCTTGCGGTGCACATCCACCACCTCGCCGTTAAAAAGTTCAACCGCTTTTTTTACCGCGGGGTTATTCAGTGCCTCTCCCAGTGCTTCGGGGTGCTCGGCCGCCACACTGTGAAACCTCGCGGACGAGGCTTTTCGGAAGCCGGGAGCAACCGTTTCACTGATCACAGAAGTCCGAACTTCCGGAATTTCCGTACAGACATCCGTATCCTTCACAACCGGAGTTGCCGGAGTTGCCGGAGTTGCCGGAGCCGTTAGCGCTGAAACCTCTTTGCCGGCCGGCACACGGTCCAAAAATGCCAGTTCACCGGCTTCGCGCAACCGGTTAAGTTTATCCAGCACATCGTCAAGCCGCACCGCATGCGCCTCTCGCATGGCTTTGAGAAAAACCGTTTCCAGATAAACCCGTTTATTCAATGCGTCATGCAGAGTCCGCCCGGCGGAAGAAAGCACTTCCAGCAATATCTGCACAGTGTCCGCAGGCGCGGAAGCGGCGAAACCGCGGAATACCGCCAGCCGTTCGGCATCGGCTTTCAGAAGTTCACCGGGATCGTTCATGAGACCGCACAGGCGTACCGCGCGGATACTTTCCAGCACATCGCTGTACAGTGTTTCCAGATTTTTTCCCTTACCGCTGAGCTCCGCGACAATTTTAACCGCTCCCGCGGCATCGTTTTTAAGCAAAGCGGCGGTGATACCGTCCAGCTCCGCACCGGTAGT
>JAZRUY010000174.1:0-15158 GCA_045598845.1 Victivallaceae bacterium | reverse complement strand
AATGCGCCAGCGGCTCCATATTGCGCGCCCGGGCTGCCCGTTCCACCTTCTGGCCGTGTTCATCGGTGCCGGTGAGGAAATAGGTCGGCATACCCAGAGAGCGGTAATAGCGCGCCAGCACATCGGCGAGCACGGTGGTGTAAGCGTGCCCGATATGGGGTTTATCGTTCACATAATAAATCGGGGTAGTCACATAAAATTTTTCCGTATCGCTCATATCCGCCTCCGCTCCTGTGAATTGCCGGACGCACCGCTTTTTGTTTTCCTGAAAAACCGTTCCTGCTGAATCAGCCTGATATATACCATAATCCTAATATAACATTGCCGGCCTTAAACGCAATCAGCGGCGGCGACAACTATTTTCCGGATTTTTCCCGGAACACTGTTGACATTGCGGTTTATTTTGATAATAATATAGATGAACGGTGTTTTTCCGTTCTCAAGTAAATTGCGCCGGACAAGTTTTCGGACAACAGTCAAATTTACAACCAAGGGGTGTAACATGAGCAATCAGGACAACGCGCCGGTGTCGCCGATGCCGGACGATGCCGTAAAGACGGACACGGCTTCCGCCTGCGACCGTCAGCTGGACGGCATCATCGCCGAACTGGGCAAAATCGATCAGTGCCGCAAACGTCAGAGCATAGTCTCTTTTGTGGGCATCATCGCAATTCTGGCGATTCTCCTGCTGTTCCTCAGCAACCTGTACAATTTTGCGGTCAATTACGACGGCAAGGCGCTGGGCGCGGCCATCGCCGCCAACGGCAAGGCTTTTGCCGAAAGCGCGTCCACCCAGGCGGTCATCACCGGGGCGATCGACAATTTCAAGGCCAAATTCATTCCCGCCTACCGCGAAGCGCTGCAGAAACAGTTTCAGTCGCGCTCGCCGGAAATCCAGGCGATGCTGGACAAGGAAATCGCCGCCACCGAGCAATACCTCAACGTTGAACTGACGGCTAAACTGGAAAAGCGTCTCAACGATGCGGCCGGCAAAGTCGTGCGGAGCGTGAGCGAAAAATACAGCCGGAACGGTGTCGATGCCGCCACGGTGGAAGCGGCGATGAGCAAGTTCTCTGAAAAATTCGCCGCCTCCATGGCCGAGCAGGTCGCCAGGCACATCGCAAGCGCCCATGAAGCGCTGGCCGGGCTGAACGATGATTTCAACGCGCTGGAAAACACTCCGGAATACCGCTCGCTGGAAGGGCAGCCGGTGGAAGAGGTTGAAAGCAAGCTGATGGAAGCCTTGCTGGTGCGTTGCGTTTATGAAGTAAATCCCGAGCGCGGTGAAAAAACGGCGTCCGGCAACGGGGAGATCTAAAATGAAGACTGATGAACTGAAAGCCATTGTCGATGCGCAGTGCCGGCACTATCATGCCGCGATGGTCCGTACCGCGGTAATTTATCTGGTACTGATCGTTGCCGTTGCCGCCTATACCGGTTATATCTTCCACTCCATCCGCAATACCGCCACTCCGGAAAATGCGGCGGCGCTGGTGTTCGACCGGCTCGAGTCGTTCCTGCCCGAAGCGGCCGGGATGCTGGACAGCAATGCGGCGGAACTCGGCGCAGGAGCGGCGGAAAAGACCGTGTCCGCGATCGCCGATGCGATTCCCGAAGCCGGCAGAGTAGTCCGGGATTTCGCCGGTTCGCAGTGCGATGCGCTGTGCGGCGAAGTCGAAAAGAACGCGGTTCCGGTCATTCAGCAGCACATGGAAACCACTCTGGATAATATCTTCGCCAATCCGGATGTCAAATTCGATGATACCATGGGCGACCGTATCTCCGAGGAAATCTGCGACGGCATCGGCCGGGAGCTGGACGATATGCTCGACGAGCATTTCTACGGCAGCATTCACAACATGGGCGAGTGTCTGGTGAAGTTCGCCGGCGACAGCAAACTCACCAAGCAGGAACAGAGCGAAAAAATGTTTCTGGTCTGCTGGCTCTATCTGACCCGTCACGCCGAAATGTGCGATGATTCGGTCGGGGCGGTTGTCAACGCCGTAAATCAGGCCGCCGGAAAATTCGGGTTCGCGCCTGCGGCGGAATAATATTCTGAGATCATTCAAAAAGCGGTTCGCGATGCGGACCGCTTTTTTATTTATGCCTCTTTGTATTTTGGATTATTCCTGATCAGAGAAAACGCAAGTGGCTGAAATACCATTCCGCCGCCGCCCGCAATCCGGCTTCAACGCTGAATTCCGGCTTATAGCCCAGCAGTTTTCGCGCCTTGTCTATGCAGGCGAGACTGTGCGGGATATCCCCCGGGCGCGGCGGACCGTACAAAGGGGTTATCCCTGCGATTTCAGCATCGTATCCGCTTAAATCCGCTTTGAGGTAAGCGAAGAGTTCATTCAGAGTCGTTCTGGCGCCGCAAGCGATATTGTAAACCTGGTTCAGCGCTTCCGCCTTTTCAACCGAAAGCGCCAGTATATTGGCCTGCACCGCATTGTCGATATAGGTGAAATCGCGGCTGTTGCCGCCGTCGCCGTTGATTACCGGACGCTCGTGACGCATCAGCTTCATCACAAATTTCGGAATCACCGCCGCATATTCGCCGAACGGGCCCTGCCGGCGGCCGAAAACGTTGAAATAACGCAATCCGACGGTATCGATTCCGTACAGATCGTGAAAATTGCCGGCATAAATCTCATCCGCATATTTGGTGACAGCGTAAGGGCTCAGCGGCTTGCCGATCTGATCTTCCGCTTTCGGCAGCGTCCTGCTGTCGCCGTAAACTGCGCTGCTGGCGGCGTAGATGAAACGTTTTACCCCCGCCTCCTGCGCCGCATAGAGCATATTGACATATCCCAGAATATTGACTGCTGCAGAAGTCATCGGATCCTTCACGGACCGGGAGACACTGCCCAATGCCGCTTCGTGCAGCACATAGTCGCAACCGGAAACCGCCCGGCGGCAATCTTCCATGTTGCGCACATCTCCGACTATAAGCCGGAAATGCCGGCCGCCGGTGAAAGGCTGCAGATTTTTCATCTTGCCGGTGGAAAAATTATCCAGAACAGTAACTTCCGCACCGGATTCCAGCAGTTTTTCCACCAGATTAGAACCGATGAAACCGGCTCCGCCGGTTACCGTGACGCGCGCTCCCTGCAACATACCGCTCTTCCGGGATTCCATAACTGATACTGATTTGAAATAAAATACATTGCTTGTTTAATATATGCCGGGAACCGGTTTTCTGTCCAGTGCCGCCGCCGTTTATATGACTGTTATATTTCCGGTTGCCCGGCATAGCGCGATATGCTATATTGGATTAGATGTACAGCAAACCGAATCCGGAACGGGAAAGTAATATATACTATGAAATATCCGACCACTTCTCCGACACTGCTCGATAAGATCGCCGGCGGCGATGAAATCGGATGGGACGAATTCTACGAGCGTTACAAGCCGGTCGTATTGGCTTTAGCCAAATTCAAGGGGCTGGATGATGCCGCGGCAAAAGATGTGCTGCAGCAGGTGATGCTGGCTTTTTTTCAACAAAGCAGGACTTTCCGTTTCGATCCCGATATCGCCCGTTTCCGCACCTATTTCGGCAGAATCGTCACCGCCAGAATCGCCGACTATTACCGGAACAGGGCCAAAGACCCGTCGGTCTGGTTCCCCGACAATGCCGAACCTTTCACGGAACCGCCGGAATTCGATGCCTGCTTTTTAGCCGAATTCCGCAAGACGGTATGGGTTAATATCTATCAGCAGGTGAAACAGCGCGTCTCCGCATCGACCTGGCAGGCGTTTGATCTCTATGCGCTGCAGCACCGGCCGGTTAAAAAGGTTGCGGAATTTCTGGGGTGCTCCGTCAATCAGGTGTATCAGGCGAAAAAACGCTTGATCGCCATCATCCGCGAAATCCTGGATGAACTCAACCGCCGCGATCCGGAACTGATGCTGGAACTGATAGACAATGACTGAATTGGCACCGGGCGCGCGGATCTGCGACTGCACGCTGATATGCCGTTGCGGCGCCGGCGCATACGGCGAAGTCTGGCTCGCCGATGACGAAGTCGGAACAAGGGTCGCGGTCAAAATCGTCCCCAACGGCGGCAGATATTCCGAACGCGAAATCAGGGGTCTGCGCAACTACCGGGATATCGATCACCCTAATCTGCTCCGCATCCGGCACATCGGAATCACACCGGAATTTCTGTGTTGCGCCATGGATGCCGCCGATGACCTGCGCCGCGGCGAAAGCGGTTATGTTCCGGATACTCTCGCCAACCGGTTGCGGGAATTCCGGCGGATGGACGGAGCGGAAATCGCGGAAATGCTGGACGGGCTGCTTGCCGGATTGTCCGAACTGCACCGCCGCGGACTGGTGCACCGCGACATCAAACCGGACAATATTCTGTGGGTCAAGGGCAGACCGACGCTGGCCGATACCGGCCTGATCGCGCCGGCCGGCCGGGGAAGTCTGGTCGGCACGCCCGGCTTTCTCTCCCCGCGGCTGCTGGCCGGAAAAAGTTCCGCCGAGCCGGAGGACGATTTCTACGCGCTCGGCAAAGTCATCTACTGCGCATTGACCGGAAACCCTGTCGAGGAGTACCCGTCGATTCCCTCAGACCTGACTCTGAGCGGCAATGCGGACTGGAACCGGCTCTTCCGCTCCGTCTGCGAGGCGCCGGTCCGGTCGGCGGAAGATTTCCGGAAGAAGATGCGGTTCCAAACGGAGGAGAAGCACCGGCGGTGCCGCATACGGTACGGCGCGCTGCTGCTGCTGATTCCGGCGGGGTTGGCCGTTGCGTTTTTTTTCATTCTTCCGCATATCCGCCGGATGCATTCCGCTCCCGCGCCGGCGGAGATCACTCCGGCGGCGGAAGTTTCTGTACCGGAAAGCGTTCCGGAGCCGGACATAAAATGGAATGATTCCGCCTCTCCGGTGCTGGCGGCGCTGCGGGCCGAAGGGTTGTACGATTCGGGCTGCAAGGATGAACTGTTGAATCTGCCCTGGATTTCCAGAAACGAATTTTTCTCGCGCATAGAAAAGTGCGGGCAAAATCCCCGCATGTCCGGCTTTCCCCGTTATTTCGCGGATAAAAAAGCGTCGCCGCTGGAAAAAGAACTGTCGGAAATCTGCCGGGATTACCGGGAATCCGATCCCGGCGATTTGGAAGCCCGGCAGTTCCGGTGGAGAACTGTCCGCGGCGATGCGCTCGCCGTCCAGCGCGCCATGCTGGCGGACGATCCCGTCATGCAGACGGCGGCGCTGGATTATCTGATTTACCGGAAAATCGATGATATCCTCTCCTCCGGCGGAATCGGGGAAAGCGACAAAACCGGACTGCAGACGCTGATTAAACTTAAAAATTCGCTGTTGCCGCTCCAACCGCTACCGGAGCAAAGATAAAGCCGCCGGACGCGGCGGCTTTATGATACAAACAGTTTAAATCCGGTCAGCCGGCGCAGGATTTAAGGCAGGCCAGAAGCGCGACCGACAGCAATACCATAGCCGTGCATCCCCAGACTTTTTTAAACCCGTATTTGGAAATCAGCCAGATACACACAATTGTCCAGATAATAAGCAGGATCACCATACACGCGCTCCCTATTTACCGAAATAAACTATCATCCAGCTTGCCGCGGCCGCCATGGCGGTAACGGCGGCGCAGACACTCCATACCTTTCTGAAACCGTACTTCGCCAGCAGCACCAGCAATACCGCTATCCATACGGCTACAACAATAAAATGCCACATGTTTTCATCCTCCTGATTACGGCAGTTTCACCCGGCATTTGCAATAACCACACTGCCGGATTTGAAATACCGTCCGGCAAGGCGGCAGAGTGAACCGCGACATTTTTCACAGTTCCTGATGTTCGAAAATCTCGACTTCGGTGATCGAGTTGTTCATGCTTTTAACCTTGGACTTTGCTTCCGCCGCGCTCCATTTGGGAAGATCGATAATATAACTCGTCCTTACCATGGCGTTGTTTTTGGTCCGGTAATTGCAATGAATACGGAATTTCATGCTGCACCTACTTGTTTTCCAAGGATTTTGTTCCGGCTTTCGCGGCCAGCCAGGCCTTGTATGCCTCGATATCGCTGCCGAATCCGGCCAGCACCAGCCCGAATACGCTGATGTCATCCGTAAACCCCAGAATCGGAATAACATCCGGAATAACATCTATCGGCGACACCAGATAGATGAAAGCGAACACGATGGAACCGATAAGCTTCCACGGCACTTCCGTGTAATCGCCGTTTTTATAATCCCGCAGCATATTCCAGAGCAGTTTGATGTCCTTGGCGTGTTTGCCCAGTTTGCCGAACAGCGACATGACTTTCTGCTCTTTTTCCACGATTCCGTTGAGATCGTCCTCGGTCATGGATGAAGCCTTGCCGTTGAACCGGCGGTTGACTTCCTCCTCCTGTTGTTTATTCATTCTTTTCCCCCTCCTGCCATTTTATGATTTTATGAAGTATAAACAAAAAAGCTATCGCCGCCAAAGGTATCCCTATCACGGGAATCCAGGCGAATAATAGTGCGCAAATAATGCCAACAATACTCACCACTCCAAGCTGATCGTCTCCGCTCATAATCTTAACATATTCTTGTTTTTTAATAAAATCACTAAAACCGCACTGTTCTATACTTAATGGGCAGCAACTAACGGTACATATCCATAACGCGTCGGGCTTCCCGGAAACGGGGTTTTCTCTCCAGCACCGCGTTCATAGCCAGTTTCCGGTTTATAAAATTGGGATCTGAACTGTCGCACGGCCGGTTTAACCCCCATTTTCTGATAGCATCAATCAGCTGCGCCTCGTTCATCTCATCGTATTTCGCTTCATAAGCGACCTGCGAATTCGGCACGGTAAACTCGGTAAAAAATTTCCAGAAACCCATAATAAATACCCTTTCCCTGCATTTCTCTGATTTTACTACTATTACGGTACGGACCGCGGTCATGCTCTTTTGTTTACCGTCCTTTCCGCGAGTACGAAAAACCGGCCGGCGCCTCCGACGGATACGGAGACCTTCCTGTATGACTATTCGCGGAACGGTGTCTTTTTTGTCGCGGAATTCCGGATTTATCGGTATAATTTGTATCCGCGGGTCCGGTTAACCCGGATGAGATCCCGCTTCCGGACGATATAAAAAAAATCCGGCACTACGCCGGATTATCTGTTTTATGATTTTCGTACCGTATCAATGCCTGCCAGGAACACACAGATCAGCGCAATTATTCAGCATAAAAAACACTTTAACATGAATGGGGAAAGAAGAATTCTGAACTTAAAATGGCATCCCCAACGGGAGTCGAACCCGTGTTGCCGGGATGAAAACCCGGTGTCCTAGGCCTCTAGACGATAGGGACAGGCCGAATAAGGTATGTTTTCTAATATACCGCGGATACAGGTGTTTTGCAAGAAACGCCGGCAAGATTATCCGGAACGGTTACAAAACCTTGGAGAAAAACTCCCGGACGCGCGGATTGGCGGAACCGTCGATGACCTCCGCCGCGGTGCCGGTTTCCACCGCCCTGCCGTTATCCATGAATATCACTTTGTCCGCCACTTCACGGGCGAACCCGATTTCGTGGGTAACCACCACCATGGTCATCCCCTCTCCGGCCAGTTCCTTCATCAGCGCCAGCACCTCTCCGACCATTTCCGGATCGAGCGCGGAAGTCGGCTCGTCGAAGAGCAGGGCATCCGGATTCATCGCCAAAGCCCGGACGATCGCCACCCGCTGTTTCTGGCCGCCGGACAGTTGCTGCGGATATACATCGCGTTTTTCGGATAATCCGATGCGTTTCAGCAGCGCCTCCGCCTTTTCCCCGGCTTCCGCCGCGGTCATCCGGCCGGTTTTGACCGGCGCCAGAGTGATGTTCTGAAGAATGGTCAGGTGCGGGAACAGATTGAAATGCTGGAAAACCATACCCACCCGCTGGCGGTAGCGGTTGATATTCATCGTGCCGGCGGCGACCGGAGCGCCCTTGAATTTTATCTGCCCGGAAGTGGGTGTTTCCATCAAATTGAGACAGCGCAGAAAAGTACTCTTGCCGGATCCTGACGGTCCGAGTATGAAAACCGTTTCCCCGCGGCGGATATCGGCGGACACCCCGTCCACCGCCCGGAGCGCTCCGTACCGCTTGACCAGATCGCGCACTTCAAAAATCTGTTCCGGTCCGCTATTCATTTTTACGCAGTCTCCGTTCCAGTCTGCCCAGCAGCGCGCTGAGCCCGACCACCAGCACCAGGTATATCACCGCCACTGCGATCAGAGGCAGAAACGGGGAATAAGTCTGACTGCGGATGATGTCGCCGCTCTTGGTCAGATCCTGCAAGGCGATATAGCCGGAGATACTGGTTTCCTTGAGCAGCACGATCACTTCGTTGCCCAGGGCCGGCAGCACATTCTTGAACGCCTGCGGCAGAACGATGAACCGCATCGTCTGCACATGGGTAAGCCCCAGGCTGCGCCCGGCCTCGAACTGCCCTTTGTCGATCGACATAATACCGCTGCGGACGATTTCCGCCACATAGGCGCCGGAATTGAATCCGAAAGCGATCACCGCCACCAGGACTTTGCTGATATCCACCGTGCCGAAAATCACGAAATATATCACCAGAAGCTGCACCACCGACGGGGTGCCGCGGATAACGGTAAGGTAAATTTTGCAGATCAGATTCAGAAACCCCAGACGGCCGGTACGGTCGTGCGAAGCCCTGACCGCCGCGACCGCGAACCCCAGCGCCAGCCCGAGGATTGAAGCGAACAGAGTTATCTCCAGTGTTACCCCCAGGCCGTCAACCAGATATTTCCACCGTGAATTTTTGATAAAATTAGTGTGAAACGAATCTTTGAAATCATCGGCGCACGAGCGGTACCATTCTCCGGACCGGCGGAGCACGGAAGCCCCCCAGCCTTCTCCGGATGCATCGCTTTCCCGGGCGATCATCATATTTTCCACCGCATCGTCCAGAATGCCGGCGCCGGGATCGGCGGCGGGGGCGCCAGCGCAGCAGAACAGCCAGAGCGCCGCCGCCGGAACGGCGGACAGAAACAGACGGAAAAACCGGGTCATCGGGCGCTCATTCTTCCGCCGGAATATATTTCCGGATGATCTCGTCTATCCGGCCGGCGGATTTCATATCGGTCAGCACCGCATTGATTTTTTCCAGCAGTTCCTGATTTTTCTTGCTGACGGCGAAAGCATAGGATTCCGAAGTCAGGGGAGCGGGGAGAATCTCTATGTTTCCGTGTACCCGGCAATGCGCCTTGGCCGGCTCGTTGTCGAGCACCACCACATCCAGTTTGCCGGTCGCCAGGGCGGTGCAGGCGAAAACCCCGTTCTCGAACCGTTCCGGCTCCTGAATATTGTCCGTAACATAGTGGTCTCCGGTAGTACCCTGCTGCACGCCGATGCGTTTTCCCTTCATATCGGACTCGCCTTGTATATCCGATCCTTTGGGAACCACGATCACCTGCGCGGCCTCGATATAAGGAATCGTGAAATTCACCTGTTTCTTGCGGTCTTCGGTAACCGTGATTCCGGACGCCCCGATATCGCACTTGCCGGAAATAACCGAAGGAATAACCGAATCGAATTTCACATCATCGATGCGCAGTTTACACCCCAGCCGGTCCGCCACTTCCTGTACGATTTCCACATCGATACCGATGATTTTATCCCCGTCGCGGTATTCATACGGCGGGAAAGTGGCCTCGGTGGCCATGATCAGTTCCCCGGCGGCGGATTTTTTACCGCAGGAGCAGAGTACCGGCAAGCCGGCCAGCGCCGCGGCGCACAACAGTATGTTCAAAGATTTCATATTCAACGGCCACCTGAATTTATACGTTGGTTTATACGTTCGGCTGACAACACACGCGAATAATATAATATGATGCCGGATTTTTGACAAACCGCCGTGTGCCGTCGCGAGTTGTTTGCGACCGTTTACAGCAGCAACTGCTGCTGCGCCGGACTCTCTTCTCCGCCCTTTCCGCCGCGGCCGGAACGGCGCGGCAGAGACGCCACCGCCTCGCGCGGCGAACCCGGTGTTTTTTCCAGCAGTTCCAGAATATTTTTGGCTCTGCCGATGACCGCCGGCGGCAGCCCGGCCAGTCCGGCAACCTGAATCCCGTAGCTGCGGTCTGCGCTGCCCGGCACGATCCGGCGCAGAAAAATTATCCGGCCGTTGTATTCGCGCACCGCGATGTTGTAATTGCCGATGCCCTCCCGGGTGCGGGCCAGTTCGGTAAGTTCATGGTAGTGTGTGGCGAACTGGGTGCGGCAGCGCGGATCGTCATGCAGATATTCCGCCACCGCCCAGGCGATGGACAACCCGTCGAAAGTACTGGTGCCTCGTCCGATCTCATCCAGAATCACCAGGCTTTTGGGAGTTACATGATTGAGAATATTGGCGGTTTCGATCATTTCCACCATAAAGGTGCTTTGTCCGCGCGCCAGGTCATCCGCCGCCCCTATGCGGGTGAACACCCGGTCCACCAGCCCCAGTTCCATACTCTCGGCCGGCACGAAAGAACCGCACTGCGCCAGAATCACCAGCAGCGCGGTCTGACGGATATAAGTGGACTTTCCGGCCATGTTGGGACCGGTTATCAGCATCATCCGGTGCCGGTCGCCGTCCAGTTCGCAGTCGTTGGGCACAAAATTGCCGAACCCCATCGCGGCATCGAGCACCGGATGGCGGCCGCCTTTGATAATCAGCCGGTCGTCATCGAAAATACGCGGCCGGGAGTAGTGCAGAACCCGGGCGGTTTCCGCCAGTGCGCACAGCGCATCGGCCTCCGCCAGCGCATTCGCGGTTTGCTGGATTCCCGCGGTGAACCCCGCGGCATACTCCCGCAACTCCTGAAAAAGACGCGCTTCCAGCGCCTTGGACTTTTCCTCGGCGCCGAGGATGCGGCTTTCAAGTTCTTTCAGTTCCGGGGTGATGAACCGCTCGGCGTTGACCAGCGTCTGCTTGCGTACATAGTCATCCGGCACCGCCTCGAGATTGGCTTTGCTGACTTCGATATAGTAGCCGAACACCGAATTGTAGCGCACTTTCAGAGATTTAATGCCGGTGCGTTCGATTTCACGCTGCTGGATTCTGGCCAGCCAGGATTTTCCGTCGGAGGCGGCGCTGCGCAATTCATCCAGTTCGGCACAGTATCCGGGGCGGATGATACCTCCGTCGGTGAGTACCGCCGGCGGCTCGTCCGCGACGGCGGCGTCGATCCTCTGCAACAGTTCCGGAAAAGCGGTCATCCCGGCATTAAGTTCCTGCAGCAGCGGGATATCGAATTCATCCAGCAGGACTTTCACCGCCGGAATCACCTCCACGGAGCGGGCCAGCGCCTGCATGTCCCTGGCATTGGCGTTGCCGATGTTCAGCCGGCCGGTCAGCCGTTCCAGATCCCGCACCACCCCGACGGTTTCCCTCAACTCCGCCAGCGTCAGCGGCGAACCGGTGAACCCTTCCACCGCGTCCTGACGCGCCACAATCGCATCGTGCCGGTAAAGCGGCCGGGTCAGCCAGTCGCGCAGTTTACGCGCCCCCATCGGGGTGACAGTGCGGTCTGCCACACCCAGCAGCGAGCCGGATTTGCCGCCGCCGAACATGGCCTCGGTGATTTCCAGATTGCGCAGTGATATCGAATCCAGTTCCAGATATTCGGAAGTGCGGTAGCCGGTTATCCGGCAGATATGCGAAGTCGGCGCGCGCAGATTTTCACCGGCATACCGCAGCACCGCGCCGGCGGCGCACACGGTTTCCGGACAGTCCCGGCAGCCGAATCCGTCGAGCGATGCGACTTTGAACTGCTCCAGCAGCAGATGCTCCGCGGCGGGGAAATCAAAATATCCGTCCTCAGCGACGGTCCACAGCAGATGACCGCGCGGTGCCGGGCGCGACTCCGGATGCGCCTGAAAATACTCGTCCAGCGCCGGAGAAATCAAACACTCCCGGATATTCAGCCGGTTGAATTCGGCGGCGAGTTTTTCCGCGTTTTCCATCCGGGCGGCGCGGAAATCCCCGGTGCTTATATCCAGACAGGCCAGCGCGTAACCTTCGCCGCGCGGCGCGACGGCGGCGAGAAAATTATTCCGTTCCGGACTGAGCAGCGAATTGTCGGTGACGGTGCCGGGGGTGATGATTCTGGTGATCTGGCGTTTGACCACCGTCCCCTGCGCCAGCCGCGGATCCTCCATTTGTTCCGCGATAGCCACCTTCACGCCGGCGGCGACCAGTTTGGGCAGCTGGGCATCCAGCGCATGGTAGGGGAATCCGCACATCGGCACCCCCTGCCGCTTGGTCATCGCCAGTCCGAGCACCGCGCTGACCCGTTCGGCATCCTCGAAAAATTCCTCGTAAAAATCCCCCAGCCGGAACAGCAGCACCGCATCCTCCGGAATTTCCGCCTTGGCGGCCCGGTACTGCCGCATCATCGGAGTGAGTTTGTCGTCCGCCATGACCGGGAGGATTCCTATTTTGCCGACCGGTATCCTGCGGTGCCGAACACCGCGGTAACTTCCGCGAAGAAACAAAGATGGTAATCGCGGTCGGAATAATACTTTTCAATCGGGCTCTTGTCGATAAAACCACGGCCGTTCAATTGGAAGCGGTACATCTTGCGGCATTCCAGCGTCAGCTCCGCCTCGGCGAAAGCGGGTGCGTCGCATCCTTCCGCCGGCACCGCGGTCAGACCGGCGCGGGTGATTTTATCCGCCATGTCCCGGCCGGAATGGGAGCCGAGAAAAGCCAGGGCGTCCCGCCGCTCCTCCGGCAATGCGCTCAAAGTAAAATCGCTGTAACGGTCGATAAATTCCAAAGTGTAGCGGTCCGGCCGCAGCATCACCATCGCCGCCGGTTTCGCCCACAGTGTGCCGAAGAATCCCCAGCCGACGGTCATGGCATTGTATTCCCCGGACGGCACGCTGCCGGCGGCAAGCAGCAGATTGTCGTCCCCCCACAGCCGCAGCGCCCGGCAGTTGAATTCCGGTAAAGGTATTTTTGTAACAGATTCCCGATTCGGCATCGTCGTTTTCCTCCGGTTGAATTTTCAGCGTTCCCGCCCGACGGTTATCCGCACTTCCGACCGCGCGGACGCGCCGGGCTTGAAAACCGTAACCGCGGCCTTCTTCACCTGCGGATAGTCGCGCATGATCATATCCAGCACCGCCCCGGCCAGCGCCTCCACCAGTGTGAAACCGCGGGCGGCGGCAATCTCCCCGGCCTTGGTTTCGATTTCAGTATAATCCACGGTATGCTCCAGCAGATCGGTTCTGGACGGCCGCGACAAATCCAGCCACAGCGCGATGTCCAGAAACAGCCGCTGCCGGTATTTTTTTTCGCGCGGCAGACAGCCGATCACCGCATTGACCTGCAGCGCGCTTATTTTCATTTCATCCATAGTACGCGGATTCTCCGTTCCGGTTAACCGTCCAACCGTCCGTCCATATACCTTACTGTACTTCCCCCGCCGGGTTTTCGCCAACCGCGCGGGATTGTTTTTACGGTACCGGGGAACTATATTACCGTTGTAACGATACGGCGGTACGATTTGCCGTACCGGTTTCGGTGTTTTTATGGAATCAATCTGGAACATTTTATCCGAATGGCTGAACTGAAAAAAATCCGCAATTTCTGCATCATCGCCCATATCGACCACGGCAAATCCACTTTGGCCGACCGTATGCTGGAACTCACCGGCACCGTCGCCAAACGGGATCTGACCGAACAGCTGCTCGACGGCATGGATCTGGAGCGGGAACGCGGCATCACCATCAAATCCCACCCGGTGCGGATGCGCTGGACCGCTGCCGACGGCGAAACCTACGAGCTGAATCTGATAGACACTCCGGGGCATGTGGACTTCACCTATGAGGTATCGCGGTCTCTCGGCGCCTGCGAAGGCGCGATCCTGCTGGTCGACGCCACTCAGGGAGTGCAGGCGCAGACCGTCGCCAATGTGAATCTGGCTTTCCGCCAGAACCTCAAGGTGATTCCGGTCATCAATAAAATCGACCTGCCCGCCGCCAATCCGGAACTTTGCTATGAACAGATCGAGGAGATTCTGGCATTGCCGCGCGAGGAATCGTTCATCGTATCCGGAAAAACCGGGCAGGGCGTGGCCGAATTGCTCAACGCTATCGTGGCCCAGGTGCCGCCGCCGGAGCAGTTGCCCGGCGACGACGGATGTTCCGCGCTGATTTTCGATTCGGTTTACGATGCCTTCCGCGGTGTGGTCAACTATGTGCGGGTGAAAAACGGCTCGTTCCGCCGCGGCGACAAAATGCGGCTGATGAGCAACGGGATTGAAAGCGAAATCAAGGAAGTCGGTTTTTTCTCCCCCGATATGCGCGCGTCCGACGCCCTGTCGGCGGGCGAGGTGGGGTATATCATTCCCAACCTCAAAACCCCCGCCGACACCCGGATGGGCGACACGGTTACGGAAGTCAGCCGCCCCTGCCGTGAACCGCTGCCGGGATTCCGGGAAATCCGGCCGATGGTGTTCAGCGGCATCTACCCGATCGACACCGCGGATTACGACCAGCTCAAATTCAGCATGGCCAAACTGCAGCTCAATGATGCCGCCTTCGTGTATCAGGCCGAGAGTTCCGCCGCTCTGGGATTCGGCTTCCGCTGCGGTTTTCTGGGATTGCTGCACATGGAAATCATTCAGGAACGGCTGCGCCGCGAATACAATTGCGACATCATCGCCACCTACCCGTCCGTGATCTACCATGTGTACATGAAAAGCGGCGAAATGATACCGGTCGACAATCCGGTGCTGCTGCCCGACCCGTCCGCCATCGAGCATATCGAGGAGCCGGTGATTTCCTGCCGGATAATGACTCCGAGCGAATATATCGGCGACATTATGAATCTGGTGATGACCAAGCGCGGATACTGCACCGACACTCATTCGGTGGATGCCGGGCATGTGGTGATCACCGCCGCGCTGCCGATGCATGAAATCCTGATCGACTTTCACGACAAACTCAAGTCGATCACCCGCGGATACGGCAGCATGGATTATGAGCCGGCCGGCTATCAGGAAGCCAAACTGGTCAAACTGGACATTATGGTCAACGGGGATCCGGTGGACGCGTTCAGTTCCATTGTCCATGCCGATCTGGCCTATGCCCGCGGCCGCCAGATCGCCGAGCGGCTGCGCGATGTG
>JAZRUY010000173.1:0-1522 GCA_045598845.1 Victivallaceae bacterium | reverse complement strand
ATCGGCCGCCGCATCGCTGCCGCTCCAGAAATATAACTGTACCCGTTCCAGCACTCCGCCGCGGTTGTATTCCGCCGCGGTTATGATAGCGGCGCATTGTTGTTAAATCCGCAGGGGGTCATTTATGCTTGCGGATATATTTGTTGCTTTTATCGTTGTGCTTCAGCCGCCAGTCCCACGGATCTTCCCGCAGTTCCACCGGCAGCCCCCAGAACCCTAAACCGCGGAGTATCGCCCGCTGCTGGGCATCGGCGTAATCAGGATCTTTATTGTGCTGGAGGTAATGCAGAGCCAGACCTTTCTCGAGCATCGCATATCCGGCATCAGTGCCGTCCGGCAAACGGATTTCTCCGATGATGCGCCCGTACTGGTCGCGCCAGTTCCACCACAAGTCAACTTCCCGGCCAAGCACCAGTGATGAGAGAAATTCCGCCGCTTCCCTGCCGAGAGGCTGCTTCTTTTCCGGAGCATCGATTCCGGCAATACGCACCACTTCGCGCCCGCCGCCGGCGGTTACCGCCACGGTGTCACCGTCGATCACACGCTCCACCCGGCCTTGCAGAAGCCGCTGACCTCCATCTTCTTTGTGCCGGAATTTTTCCGGATACCGCTCTATTGCGAACAGCAGGCACGCTCCGGCTATGTTGAGCAGTATCAGCACCGCCAGCACGATTTTAAGACGGAGGCGGGTCCCGGCATCGGCCCGCCGCATTTTTTCCTGCTCTTCGGCTCTTCTGAATACCCTGGCGAATCCCGCGGACGCGCGCCGGGCGTAATCCGGTATTTTCCCGTTGTTTTCCATGGTTTCTATTTTCTCCAAAGCGGATGATTTTTCCAGTCCGCCGGGAATCCGATTTTATCCAGCGGCAGATCCGGGAATTCTTCGATCATCGCCTCCATGCGGTCATGCCACAAGGTTGGCACAATGCCGATCCGGGATACGGTGCTGATAAATGGAGACTGGAATAAAAAAGAAAGCGGCAATTCAGTACAGCGCAACTCAAGCTGGCTCATCGCACCGAAACCGCTTTCCAATCACGAATATGACTATGAAAAACATAAAAGTCAAGCCCGGCAAATAAAATTTTCTGATTTTTTTGAAAAAAACGCCGGAAGACGGAAAAACGGAAAGGTTTGCGCAATGGAAAAAAAGGGAAAAGTATCACCGGAGGAAAGGACGCCGCCGGCCGAATTCACGGTGCTGCGATTCGGAGAAAACCGCTACACCAAGGACGGCAAGGAACACAGTTTCAATTTCGGAGCCGGGGAAGCCGATGCGGTAATCGCGGAATTCAATTCGCGCGGCCGCGACCTGGTGATTGACTTCGAACACTCGACTCTATCCGGCGGCGAAGCCCCGGCTGCCGGATGGATAGGCGCGCTGGAGCGGACCGGAATAACCGTCGCGCGGTGCTTGCCTACCTGCGCTCCGGTTTTTATGTTTCCGCCGCAGTTGCCGCTCCTATCGGAGGAGGATTCGTCATGGATGATTTTATAATGGACCGCGCTTTGTGCTGATTTT
>JAZRUY010000172.1:0-3801 GCA_045598845.1 Victivallaceae bacterium | reverse complement strand
ACCGCCGGAATTGTTGCGGCGGTAGAATTTCCGGCCGCCGCGGAAACCGCCGCGGGGCTGTCCGGGCATGCGGCCCCGGCCCTGAACCGGAGCCGTTTCGGTTTCGGATGCCGGAACAGATGCGGCAGCCGGAGCAGTTGCCGGCGCGGATACAGGATCCGGAACCGGGGTTGGCGCCGGCGCGGATACCGGAACCGGCGCGGGAGCCGCGTCCGGCGGGAAAAGAGATGATGTATCGGACGGATTGATTGGATTTTCAGATTCTGACATACCGTTTTTCCTTAATTTGATTTGAAACAAAATAATCGTGTCTGCTTTATGTTTTTTACTAAAAATTTTTCCAAAAAGACAACATTTTTATAAAAAACTGCTTAAAATTTTATTAAATCAGTCCGTAAATTCGTCAAAAAAGCAGGATTGATTCACTGAATTACACCGTTTTTGACCTCAAAATTCGCTATCAGCAGGTCGATTTGCCGCTCCAAAACACCCCTGTTCCCGCTATTTATCAGCCCGTAATCCGCCTGCTCCAATTTAGCCTCGGCGCTTTGCTGGAATTTTTCGCGTCTCATAATCTCCTCTTCGGAAAATCCCCGCCCGGAAATCAGCCTGGAACGCCGGATATCCGCATCGGTATAAACCGCCACCGTAGCATCCGCGGAAATTCCGAGCTTCTCCCCCGCCTCGAACCAGAGCGGTATCTCAATCACCGCATCCCGCCCGGAAGCGCGCCAGCCGCCAATCAGGCGGCGCAACTCCGCACCCAGCCGGGGATAAAGGATGTTGCAAAGCCTCTCCATCGCATCGGCACCGGCAAAGACCAGCCGGGCGAGAGCGGCGCGGTCAACCCCGCCGGAAGCGGTGAAAATTCCATCACCGAAAGCGGCGCGCAATTCCGCCGTACAATCCGGATATATACTGTGGCAGAGCGCATCGGCATCGGCAACAGCGAACCCGCGCGAAGCGAATACCGATGCCGCCAGGCTCTTGCCGCAACCGAAACCGCCGGTAAGAATTAAAATCATAACGGATATCTCAAAAAAATAAAAAAGGAATCAAAACATAAAAAAGCGACAAAAACGGCCGAAACAATAATCAGCGTAACAAAACCGATTCCGGCGAGATAAATTGAAAACTTACGGCGACAGCATGACCCCGCTGCCATTGCGTTTAATATTTCCTTGATTTCCGCAAAATGCAAGCGCATTTTATAAAAAAATCACTATTCCGTCCATAACCCATCGGAGAACAGTTATGAAACAGGCTCGCATCACCGGCAATACAGTAATCGCGGCGGGGAAATTCATCAGCCTGAACCGCAGAAGTTTTCAGGACGAACGGGGACGGGACCGGCTTTGGGAGAGCGCCGACCGGACCGGCGGAGGCGGAGCGGCGTTCATCTTCGCGCTGACCGAACCGGAAAATGAACTGATACTGGTGCGGCAGTTCCGCCCTCCGGCCGGTAAATACATACTGGAATTTCCGGCCGGTCTGATCGACGGGAATGAATCCCCGGCGGAAACCTCGGTACGGGAACTGTACGAGGAAACCGGCTACCGCGGCACGGTGACCGGAGTGCACCGGGAAACCTTCAGCTCGCCAGGCTTATCCGGAGAACCGATAACCATGGTGGAAATGCGGGTGAACAGCGCGGAAAACCTCAACCCGGTAAGCCATCAGGAGGATACCGAGCACATCGAAACGGTGAAAGTACGGCTCGACCGGCTGGCGGAATTTCTCGAAACCAGAGAGAAAGCCGGAGATGCGGCGGACAGTAAACTGCATGTGCTGGCGACGGCTCTGCGGCTGAAAAATCTGTAAAACAGGAAAAACAGTCCGGCGGCGGATGAAATGTATCAGGGAATTGTAACCTCCTTTTGAACTATAGAAACAGTATGGCAGTATGCAAGGTGATGAAATACTGCCGGTAATGATGTTGAAGATAAAAAGGCAGGCCGGGAAATAAGCAGGAGTTCAGCGTATTTGCCGGGCAATCCCGGGATAAACACTGAAATTCCGCAGGATTTCAAGGTACATTTATATTTTAGGAAATGAGGTGCCGCGCGCATGGCGGCACGCTAACAGCCGCATACAAATATGCGGCTTACTTGTCAAAAAGTTCAGCCCGTACGGAAGTACTGTGCGGAACTTTTTAACTTCGTTATCGCACCACCAGCCGCCGCGGTTTTATTTTTCAAGCCAAGTAACGGAAGTTTGTCAGATACCGGAGTGTAAGTAACAGAATTTTGTGGTAATAACACCCGTACGACTTCGCCGGTTTTTGCGCAGTCGTTTATTTATCAGTAACTGTCCGCCTTCGCCAAGGCTACGGCGGGATGACTTTCCGGCTCAAAATTGTTTTTGAAGCCGGAAAGTCACCGGTCAGTCAAGACGGCAATCTTGTTGAATATTACGGATAACTGAGCCGCGCTCCCGTTTGTTTGGGAAAGTAACAGAGTTTTGCGGTAACAGCACCCGTCAGCGGCGTTTTTTTAAGCCGCGCAGGATTTCCGCTTCGGGACGGCGGCGGTAGAAATCATCCAGCGGATAGCAGCCGGAGATCATGCCGTGGCGCGGCGCGTTGGTGCATTCGCCGAGGGTGCGGCAGAGCCGATGGCGGTCCGCCCCCCTGCCCTCCAGCACATCGCGGCAGATATCCGGATAAGGCAGCGCCATGCGGCCGATGCCGGCGAAATCCGTCCAGCCGGAAGCGACGGCATATCCGGCGGCATGAGGCAGATATTCCTGCAGGCAGCTCAGGCCGGAAGCCACGGTGATGAGATCCGGGCGCAATTCCTTCAGCCGGCGCACCGCCCGCAGCTGGCGGCCGACATTGAATAGCGGATGCTCTGGGCTCTCGTAGCCGTCGCAGACCGGATAATAGGCGGGGCGTTGCAGATGGACATTGTAATAGGGGCTGCCGGCGGTGGCGCAGATCAGGCGCACCCCCAGGGAACGCAGCAGATCGGTGAAACGCACGGTGTCGGAGAGTTTTTCATCCATATCCAGGGCGCCGGGGGCGGCGCCGAAAGCATAGCGGTATTCTCCGGAGTACGCCATCGGACGGCCGACGCCGTCCGGTCCCTTCTCGAACGGCAGGATATCGAACAGACTCAGCCGCACCGCAATCTCCAGATCCGGACAGGCGGCGCGGATGCCGGAAATAATTCCGCGGCAGAAACGGGTGCGCCCCTCGAAACCGCCGCCGAAACGGCCGGGACGGTCATAGGCGGTGAGGAATTCGTGCGCCAGATAACCGTGGGCATGCTTGACATCCACAAAGTCGAAACCGGCCTCGCGCGCCACCTGCGCCGCGGAAATGAAACAGCGGATAATCTCCTCCGCCCCGGCATCGCTCACCACCGCTTCGGGAGGACAGCCGCATTTGCGGTCGAGCAGCGGATGGCAATAGGCGGTAACCGGTGCGGAAACACCGGAACGGTCGGGATGCGAGAAACGGCCGGAATGGGTCAACTGCAAACCGATGAGCAGATCATCGGCGGTTCCGAACGCGGCGGCGTGGACCCGGCGCATTTCAGATACCGCGGCGCGCAGGGCGGGAAGATTTTCGCGGCAGACCAGCAACTGGCGCGGATTGCTCCGGCCGGAGTGCATAACCGCGCCGGCCTCGGTGCCGAAAATCAGTTTGGCGCCGGAGGCGGCGAAACCGCGCCAGCGGCGCAGGGTGAATTCGGAAGGCGCGCCGGAAGCGGAGCAATCCCAGCCTTCCATCGGCAGTATCGCCCAGCGGTTGCCGGCGACGCGGCCGCCGACCCGGCAGGGACGGGAGAGCGCGGCGGC
>JAZRUY010000171.1:0-4266 GCA_045598845.1 Victivallaceae bacterium | reverse complement strand
ATGACGAGTTGCTGAAAAACCGGATGTGAGTCCGCCCGGGCGGAAAAAACGGCATATTTTCCGTTTTAGCCGCGCCGCCGGACTTGCCAAATCATTGAAACGGTATTATTTTAAGTAAATCCGGGAGAGGAATTTTCAGGGTTTCCGATCATCTGCCCTGCGGATCCGTCATCCGGATACAGAGTAACCGTGATTCGCGCCGGTGCCCGTGGTTATGTGCGAAGTAACTCCGGTCAAAGGAACGGAAACGGCAAAATTAAACTAAAAAACAGGTATTTGCCAGTTATGAAAACTTATTTGGCCAAAACCGGCGAAATCAAGCCGGAAGTCCTGCTCTTCGACGCCTCGGAGATGCCGGTCGGTCGTCTGGCCGTCCGCATCGCCAACGCGCTGCGCGGCAAGGATAAACCTACTTATACCCCTCATATCGATACCGGCGCAGTGGTGATCGTCATCAACGCCGCCAAGGCGGTGTTCACCGGCCGTAAAGGGGAGAAGAAAGAATACATCGATTACACCGGTTACCGCAGCGGTTACAAAGTGACCCTGGCCAAGGATATCCGGATCAAGGACCCGACCCGCATCATCTGCGACGCTGTCTGGGGCATGATGCCGCACGGCCGTCTCGGCCGCGCCCAGTTCGCCAAACTCAGAGTTTATGCCGGCGCCGAGCATCCGCATGCCGCTCAGCAGCCCAAAAAAGTCACTTTGGAGTAAAACGGTACTATGAAGAAGATTGAGTACACTTTGGCCACCGGCCGCCGCAAATGCGCCGTCGCCCGCGTCCGTATGCTGCCGGGCTCCGGCAAGATCGTGGTCAACGGCAAACCGATGGAAGATTATTTCAACAGCGCCGCGCTCTGCGGTTTCGTGGTTCAGGTGCTTAAAGTGACCGGAGCCGAAAAGAGCGTGGATATCAACGCCTCTGTGGACGGCGGCGGCATGGCCGGTCAGGCCGGCGCGCTGCGTCACGGCATCGCCCGCGCCCTCGTCAAGTACAACGACGAAGGCGAATATCATAAGCTGCTCAAAGAGAACGGTATGCTCACCCGGGATTCCCGCGTCAAGGAACGCAAGAAGTCCGGTCAGCCCGGCGCCCGCCGCCGGTTCCAGTTCTCCAAGCGCTGAGTTCGGCGGACTGTCAGGAAAGCGTGTTCTGCGGAACACGCTTTTTTTTATTTTCCGGCGCGTTTTCCACCCCGCCGCATGCCGGAATTATTCCGGGTCCGCATTGCAATGCCGGCTGAACGGTTTTAGATTAAATTAAGGAAATACGGCGGATAGCGTTCCGCCGTGGTAATAAACACCGAAAACGGCGGAGGAATACTATGCTGTATCATTATCAGACTTCCGGAGTATGCAGCCGGGCTGTCGATATCGAGATCGGGGACGACGGTAAGATTGCGTCGGTGCGCTTCGAGGGCGGATGCCCCGGCAACACTTTCGGGATAGGTCAGCTGGTGAAGGGGATGGAGATCGATGAAGTGATCGCCAGACTGTCCGGCGTCAGATGCGGCGGCAAGTCCACCAGTTGCCCGGATCAGCTTGCGGAGGCGCTGAAAAAGATCAGGGCTCAGCGCTCCTGATTGCGCGGGTCCAGCACATCGCGCAGCCGGTCGCCGGTGATATTCAGCGCCAGCACCAGCAGGAACATCATGCCTCCGGCGGCGGTTATCTCCCACCAGATTCCCTGCCACAGCCGTTCCTGCCCGTCCGATATCATCACCCCCCAGCTGGGGGCGGCCTGTACGCCGAACCCGAGATAACTTACGATTACCTCCGTCATCACCGCTCCGGCGAAATTCAGCGTGAAATAGATTATCACTAAGTGCCCTACATTCGGCAGGATATGCCGCAGCACGATTTTGAAATTCCCCGTGCCGGCCACCTTTGCCGCCGCGATGAAAGGGCGGGTGCGCAATGCCATGGTTTCCGCTCTCACCACCCGGCACAGCGTTACCCATCCGGTCGCGCCGATGGCGAAATAAATCGCCAGCGCCCCGGGTTCGGTATGCAGCGCCGCCGCCGCCGCGCTGATGATTTTCATCATTCCGTGCGACAGAAAACCGCGCGAAATGAGCAGTGCGAACGCCAGAATGAACAGCAGTCCCGGCATACTGGAAAAAACACTGTACAGCCATACGGTGATATCGTCAGCGCGGCCGCCGTAATACCCGGCCGCCGCCCCCAGCAGCGTGCCGATCGCGGCGGCGATCAGCGATGCAGCCGCTCCGACTTTTACCGCCGTGGCGCTGCCGGCCAGCGCCCGCAGCAGCACATCGCGCCCCTGGTAGTCCGTCCCCATCCAGTGCCGCGGGGAAGGCGGCTGATAGCATGCCGTTTCATCGGTGCGGTTGAATACCGGTACAATTCCCCTGTGTTCGCATATCACCGTGTAAATTTCCGAGGTCAGGGCGATGCAGGCGAACAGAATCAGCACAATGAAAGCGCACCGGGAATGCGGAGCGGAGCATAATCCCGCGATGATTCCCCGCCGCGCGGCGGGGCAGGGTGCGGATTCGGTTTTTCTCATGGCCGCGCTCCGGTTCGGTTCCGCCGCGCCAGAATAATCTGCAGCAATGCTATGTCGGCCGGAGTTATTCCGTCGATTCTGCCGGCCTGCGCCAGACTGTCCGGACGGATTTTTTCCAGTTTCATGCGCGCCTCGTTGCCGAGTCCTGAAATTTCCGCGTAATTGAAATCCGCCGGGATTTTCCATTGTTCCAGAGTGCCCAGCCGCGCCGCTTCGGATTTTTCCCGCTGCAGATAGCCGTCGTATCTGGCGGTGATCAGCAGCTGCCGCCATATTCTCCGTCCCTCCGGAGTATCCGCGATATCCGGCAACACCGCCGTTTCCGGCAGATAAGCCGCCGCGTCCGCGGCCGGAACATCGGGGGAGGGGACATCTTTAAGCCAGACGAGCAGCGGCTTGCCGCCGTATTTTTTTTCCGTGCAGTATTCCAGCGCTTTTTCAAAACCGGCGCGGTAGGATTCGAACCGCCGGAATTTATTGCCGTTCAGAATTCCCTGTTCACGGGCGAAGGCGCACAGCCGCAGATCCGCATTGTCCTGCCGGATGCTGAGCCGGTATTCCGCCCGGCTGGTGAAAAGCCGGTACGGTTCCGCGATTTCCTTGGTGCACAGGTCGTCGATCATCACCCCTATATAACTGGAATCCCGGTGCAGTTCGACCGGTGTTTTCCCCGCCGCGGTTCTGGCCGCGTTCATTCCGGCCACCAGCCCCTGGCCGGCCGCCTCCTCGTAACCGCTGGTGCCGTTGATCTGCCCTGCCGGGAAAAAATTGGCGCAGTTTTTCAACTGCAGGGTGCGTAATATCTGGTGCGGCGGAATGAAATCGTATTCGATCGCGTAGGCGTACCGCGACAGCACCGCGTTTTCCAGACCGGGCAGGCTGTGAATCAATGCGCGCTGCACCTCCGGCGGCAGGCTGGTGGACATGCCGTTGATGTAGTACTCGCAGGTTTCCGCGCCTTCCGGTTCCAGATATATATGGTGGCGTTCATGGTTCGGAAAACGGACCACCTTGTCTTCAAACGACGGGCAGTAGCGGGTGCCGATGCCCTTGATCACTCCGCTGTACATCGGCGAGTATTGCAGATTTTTTTTCACAATTTCCGCAGTTTCGGCGGAGGTGTACAGCATATAGCAGGGCTTGGCGGAGTCCGCGGCCGCCGGGAGCGGGCAGGGCAGCGGCAGATCGCCGGGGAAGAACGCCAGCCGTTCCTCGCGGTTTTCCGCCGGCTGCACCGTCATGCCGGAAAAATCGATGGTCTTGGCCTGAATCCGCGGTGGAGTGCCGGTTTTCAGCCTTCCGATTTCCAGTTTCAGTTTTTCCTTTAATTTTTCCGACAGCCGCGCCGCCGGGAAATCGCCCGCCCGGCCGCCGGGGAAAGAGCGCATCCCGTAATGCAGCACCCCGTTGAGAAAAGTTCCGGTAGTGACCACCAGCGCGCGGCAGCGGATTTTATCGCCGAACTGATTTTCCACGCTTTCTATCAGTCCGGAATCCGACAGCGAGAAATCGACGATTTCGCACTGCATCAGATCTATATTCGGATGGCATTCCAGCAGCAGCCGCACCGCGCGGGTGTATGCCGCCCGGTCGCACTGCATCCGGGGCGACCAGACCGCCGGCCCCTTGGAGGCGTTCAGCATCCGGAACTGCACTCCGGCGGAATCCGCCGCAAGGGCCATCAGCCCCCCCATGGCATCGATTTCCCGCACGACCTGCCCCTTGGCGATTCC
>JAZRUY010000170.1:0-2960 GCA_045598845.1 Victivallaceae bacterium | reverse complement strand
CGACAATATGCCGGCGGAAATCAAATGCGCTGCGGAAACAGGCGCTTCGGCCGCCGGTATCCTGAAATCTCTCGAACCCGGCACCGTTTCCCCCGATCCGTACTTGAACAGCAAATGTGAAAAAATGATTTTGATGCGTCTGCGCCGGCGGAGGGGGAAGTTGAATCTCTAACCGGCGATTCCGCCATGCGTCAAGCTTATATCCTGCTGCCGGACAAAAAAACACCGAACTGGAATCCAGGCGCAGGCAATATTTCAATCAGTTGCCTGAAAAAGAAATATTTTTCTATATTCCGCACCGGCAGATAAAATAAAAACATTTTTTCACCGTTGTTCCGGGTGCAGTTAACCGGTTATCCGCATGAACAACATACAACGCGGTCCGGAGAAATGGAATTTCATGATGAAAAAGATCCTGTTTCTGATGTTTGCCGGTTCGGCGGCACTGGCATCCGCAGGCGGGTTTCACTTCAAACATTCAAAGACAATGTCTCCGGTTAAAGCGGGATTGTTTATTTTATTTTTATGCGCGGCGACTCCGCTTTATTCAGCGACGGTAAAGCAAGTGCCGGACCGGGACAATTCCTTTCTTCCGGCAGCCGCCGCCGAATCTTCCGTCTGGATACCATGGAAAACAGGTTTTCAAAAAAGCGGAGAAGAATTCATCTGCGACAACGGCATCGATACGAAGGCGCAGCGCGGCATTGGGAAAATCATAGCGCTGAATCAGAAAACCGTCTGTCCGATCCGTATCTCCGCGGAAAGCAGGGCGGAAAATGTCGAGGAGGGAAACGATGGAGATTATTCTCTGTATCTGGATATAACTTTCACCGACGGTTCCCGCGAATGGGGGATCAAGGCACCGTTCAGCGCCGGCACGCATAGTTGGGAAACGCGTGAAATAACCTACCTTCCGCCACGCCCGGTCAGGAGTATCGACTGCTGGCTGCTGTTGCGCAACCGCGCCGGCAAATCCGCATTCCGCAATCTTCAAATCGCTCAGGCGCCGTCTTTTTCCCGCTGCGAACTCTTTGATTCCGTTCCGGTCCGCAATAAGCGCACCGTTAACGGCTGGATTCTGCGTGATGTAAAAAACCAATCTGATTTTGTAACTCCGGAAAACGGGCTGGCTCTCGGCATGACTGTTACCGCCGGTGATTCGGAAACCGGCGGAGCCGTTTTTCATACTCTGGAACTTTCCGCTCCAGGTTTAAAAGAGGACCGCATTCTGCATATCGCTTATGTTCAAACGCTTCCGGAAGAAGACTGGAGCTGGATGACTTGGAACGGCGACCGGCTGGGGAACGGCACAGCGGAATACTCCTTTTCCAGATTCACCGGATGCGGCGCCGGCGGGAACGGATATCTGCCGCTGGCAGCCGTCGGCAGCGGGTACACCGGGCATGCGGTCGCGCTGGATTTGAACACTCCGGCGCACGGGAGGGCAGTTTACAATTCCGGCACCCGCGAACTTTTCGCGGCTTTTGATATCGCCCTCACGCCGGAACATAATCATACCGTCCTGAAAGCGGTTAGTTTTGATTTCCGTAACACCTGCGGCCTGCGCAGTGCTTTCGCGCGACTGTACGGGATCTATCCGGATGCCTTTCAGGTTCGCATCAAAAAACAGGGATTATGGATGCCATTCGCTGAAATCAGCCGGATTCCCGACTTTGAAGACTTCGGATTCGCCGTCAAAGAAGGAACCAGTGAAACCGCCAAGGATGATGCCTGCGGAATCCTGACTTTCCGCTACACCGAACCAATGACCTGGTGGATGCCAATGCCGTCCGGCATGCCCAGGACCACGGATGCGGCGGTCGAAGAAGCACTCCGGTTGGAACGTGAGGGTAAAACGCAATCCGCATGCGCATTTTCCAGCAGCGTTTATCTTGACCATCGGGGTAAACCGGTCGTCCGGTTCCGCAATACCCCCTGGTGCGACGGCGCTGTCTGGAGCATGAATTCCATGCCGGATATTCCGGGAGAACACACGGATTTCAAAAACAAATGGAATCAGGAATTGTACCGGGAACTGTATACTTCGGAGAACAACGGAATACTGGACGGTGAATATATTGATTCCAGCGAAGGATACGTTACTGCGGTGCTGGATTATAACCGGAAGCATTTCAACTCGGCGCAGACCCCGCTCACCTATGATTCCGCCTCTCTCGCGCCCGGCATTTTCCGCGGGCTGGTCGCCTACGAATATGCGAGGGCGATAGCGGATGACGTTCACCGCGGCGGCAAGTTGACGATGGCTAATTCTACCCCGTTGTCGCTCTGGTATCTTGCTCCGCTTCTTGATTGCATGGGGACGGAAGCGGACTGGAACCGCGGTAACCGCTGGTCTCCGCCGTCAGACAATGAATTGCTGTGCCGGCGCGCACTCTGTGCGGGAAAACCGTACTGCTTTCTTCAAAACACTGATTTCACATGTTTTGACCGCAGCCTGGTGGAACGCTACATGAAATACGCTCTTTTCTACGGGATGTACCCCGGATTCTTCAGTGCGGATGCCTCGACAGGGCATTATTTCAAGAATCCGTCCCTCTACAACCGTGACCGCGATCTTTTTAAAAAATATGTGCCCCTGTGCAAACTTGCCGGGGAAGCGGGCTGGCGACCGGAAACCATGGCGCACAGCGACCATCCGCACTTAAGGATCGAACAATTCGGCGATCGCTATTTTACTTTTCTTAACGATACCGGCGAGCGGATATCCGCCGCAGTCACATTTTCCCTGCCGTGCGCCGCCGCGCTTGACCATATCAGCGGTCAACGATTCCAGGTAAAAAACAATACCGCGGATATCACGCTTCCGCCCCGCGACGTTCTGTTATTGGAAATCATCCCTGCCGCCGCGGGAACGGAACCGCCATCCGAATAACCCGGGTAAATGATTAAATTCTGCTGAATCCGTCTTTTCGGTAATATGAACCGGCTTGAACAACGTT
>JAZRUY010000169.1:0-2364 GCA_045598845.1 Victivallaceae bacterium | reverse complement strand
GGTACGGGTTAAAATCACCGTTCCGCGGGACGGCAAATACACGCTTACCTTCGCCTCTTATGCCGGATTGGCGGTTTTCCTGGACGATGCCGAGCTGTTCCGCCGCGCCCGGGCGGAAGACTGGACCAAAGGCGGAATGATGTACCGGCCGGAACAGCTGGAACTCCGGCTGACCGGCGGCGAACACGAATTGTCGTTTCTGGTGCAGTACAGTTTCATCAACTGGGAACTGTTCTTCGATCTGCCGCGCTGCGTAGTCGGCCGCGCCTGCACGGTGTATGACGGCGAATGGAACTCCGGCCGTCTGGAAAACCGCGGACACAAGGCGGAATTGAAACGCTGGACTCCGCCGGCGCTGTCCGAAACCACCCACGGCTATGCCGCCTACACCGGTCTGCTCACCGATCCGGATGCGCTGTGCCGCACCGTACCGCAAAAATTCTACCGTCATTTTCTCAGCGTGCGGGTACCGGAATTCAGCGTGGAGGCGGATTCCGAGAGCAAGTTGCGCGACTGGGTGCTGCCCTGCAACACCCCCTGGCCGGCTTATTATTTTCTGAGTTCGCTCTTCAATCTCGGCCGCGCTGAAACCGCGCTGAACTGGATCCGCACCGCCTGGGGAGTTATGCTGAATACCGATGCGCAGAACACCTACGAGGAATGGACGACCAACGCCAGTCTGTGCCATGCCTGGGGAGCGGTGCCGTCGCTGTTCATGCAGCGCGATATTCTGGGCATCCGGCTGGAAAATCCGGAGCGCGACGGCCGGATCATCTGGAGACCGGATCTCGGCGGCCTTAAAGAGGCGCGCGGCAGCGTGGCTCTCACTCCGGACAGCGTGGCGGAAGTAGTGTTGAAAACCACCGCCAAAGGCACGCTGGCAAGGCTGATTCTGCCCGCCGGCATACCGGTGGAATGCGATCTGACCCGTCTGCCAGGACCGGTCGATCTGGAAATACTGCGCCGCGATGAACGATAAAATGAAACTAAGGAACAATGGTCATGAATAAATCCAAAGTTTTCCGCACTTCATTCCGTACCGGCTATTTCGGCGAGAGTATCCCGGCGAAACTCAAACGGCTGGCAAAAACCGCCGGTATCGGCGATATCGATATGCGGGGGCGGCTGGTCGCAATAAAGACCTGCTTCGGCGAACTCGGCAACGTGAGTTACCTGCGCCCCAACTACGTTAAAGCGGCGGCTGACCTGATCCGCGAACTCGGCGGCACCCCTTTTGTAACCGATTGCAATACCATGTACCCCGGCCGCCGCAAAAACGCGGTGGAGCATCTGTACTGCGCCTGGGAAAACGGGTTCACGCCGCTCTCGGCCGGCTGCCCGGTAATCATAGGCGACGGGCTCAAAGGCACCGACGACATCGCCGTACCGGTTCCGGGAGGCGAATACACCAAGTCCGCACTGATAGGCCGGGCGGTCATGGATGCCGATATATTCATCAGCCTCTCCCATTTCAAGGGGCATGAACTCACCGGATTCGGCGGCGCGATCAAGAACATCGGCATGGGCTGCGGCTCCCGCGCCGGCAAAAAGGATATGCACTCAGGGGGAAAACCGGTTATCGACGCGGCCAAGTGCCGCGGCTGCCGCCGCTGCCTGCGCGAATGTGCCAACAACGGGCTGGTCTTCGACGCGGCGGCCGGGAAAATGCGGGTGGACACCGCATCATGCGCCGGGTGCGGCCGCTGCCTCGGCGCCTGCAGTTTCGACGCAATCAGTTTCTCCGGCGGCCGGGCGGGAGGCGAACTCGGCGCAAAAATGGCGGAATACGCGCTGGCGGTAACCGCCGGAAGGCCGTGCTTCCACCTCGCTTTGGCAATGGATATCTCGCCCTACTGCGACTGCCATTCCGAAAACGATGCTCCGGTGCTGCCGAATATCGGCATGTTCGCCTCCTTCGACCCGGTGGCGCTCGACCAGGCCTGCGCCGATGCCTGCCTGGAGCAGTCACCCCTGCCCGACTGCGCGCTGACCGACCGCCGCAACGAACCCGGCTTTACAGACAAGCATGACCATTTCAAAAACATCTCCCCGGACTCCGATTGGCAGTCGCCGCTGATTCACGGTGAAAAAATCGGTCTGGGCAGCCGGAATTATGAACTGATTGAGGTGAAATAATTTGTTTTGACGCTTGCGCCGCCATCCCGGCGGCACTATATTAGTGAATCATATAACCGGATCCGTAGCTCAGTGGTTAGAGCAGGTGACTCATAATCTCCGGGGCGCAGGTTCAAGTCCTGCCGGATCCACCAATGATTTCAATGCCGGACACTCAAGTTTCCGGAAATGTTCCGCAAGTTCTCATTCAAGAAAATACCGTTGCTTCCTGACGGGAGAATGCCTGAC
>JAZRUY010000168.1:0-10023 GCA_045598845.1 Victivallaceae bacterium | reverse complement strand
GCCAGCAATCCGCGGGTACGGCGGGTATCCTCGGCGGCGACCAAATCAACCGATTTCAGAACTTCAACGGCGCGGAAAGTTATATCCTGCAGATTGCCGATCGGAGTGCTTACCAGATAAAGCCTGCCGCAGGCGGCGCTGTTTTCTTTGTCAAACATTGAAAATCTCCGTTTAGCGGTGTAAAATACCGTCGGGATAATACGATAACCGTTGCCGCCGATACAAGCAAGCGGTTAAGACCGGAATTCCGCTTTTAACAGCCATGGAAGACAATGATGAAATACGGCTCAGTAAATATCTGAGCACCGCCGGAATCTCCAGCCGCAGGGCGGCCGGGGAACTGGTCACAGCGGGACGCGTCACAGTGAACGGCGTCACCTCGCTCAATCCTGGCATGCGGGTGCACCCTGGAGACCGCGTGTGTCTGGACGGCAAACCGATAGTCCCCGGCGGGGAAAAACATTACATCATGCTCAACAAGCCGCGCGGATACGTATGCACCAATGCCGACCGGCATGCGCCGCGCAAGGCGGTGGATTTGATCAAACTCCCGGGAGCGGTACGGCTTTTTTCCGCCGGAAGGCTGGATAAAGACAGCGAAGGGATGCTGATTATTTCCAATGACGGGGATTTCGTGGAACGGCTCTCCCACCCCAGTCATGAAATTCTGAAAACATATTCAGTAAGGCTTACCAGAGAACTGTCTTACGCCGAGCTGGCGAAAATCCGCAACGGCATCAAGGACGCCGGGGAAACATTGCGGGTCCGTTCGGTCAGCGCCAAAGGCCAGTGCCGTTATGAATTCGTGCTGAATGAAGGCCGTAAACGGGAAATACGCCGAATCGCCGCCGCGGTTGGCGCGCCGGTGGTCAGGCTGCGCCGTTTCCGAATCGGCAAACTGGAACTGGGCGCTCTGCCGCCGGGGAAATACCGTGAACTCAATGCGGCGGAGCGGGAACTGCTACTCGCCGGAAGTTAAACCGCTTTCGGTGTCCGCGGGATTCCCGTCTTCGCCGTTACCGAAGGAACCGGCCGGATGCGTTTCCGGCGGCGGATCATCGGCAAACGAGAAAACATCCTCCGCCGCCAACGCTTCCTGCACCTTGTCCCGGTCTTTCAAATACAGCGCTCTGACCGCTTTCCGCTCATCGCTGTACACCCCGGACGGTATATTGCCGATTTCCTTCGCGGACGCATATTCCCGCTCGGTAACAGACGGAGATATACTTTCGTTTTTCAATGGAGCATATGGAGATTCCCTGCTGCCGAAGCGCTGAAAGTCATCTTCCCGGTAAAGCAATCCGAAATCGGTATATGTCTCCGATCCGGCAAAGCAAACCGCCTCCGCGCCGCGGCCGGCGGCATCCCGGCGCAAATCTTCGCAGGCATCGTAAAATTCTTCCGGGGTATTACCGGTCACCACCACCGCCTTGCCGATCACCGCGTAACGGCCGGCCGGCAATTCGGAACGCGATTCATACCACAATACCGGGGCGGAAGAAACCGGAAATGTTTTCCCGATGTAATCCACCCGCGCGCATCCGCAGGCGCAAACCAGCGACATAACAAAAAACCGGCTAAAAACAGCGCGCATAAATTCTCCCTGCGGTTACATCTCCGGCAGCAGTGAATCCAAAACCTCGCGGTCGGCGCGGTCGATATCGCGCTCCGCATCGGCGGCGGCGGAATCTTCCGCTATCAGCGCGTCGAGCCTGGCCTGCGCTGCCTCCCCGACCCGGGAACGGAAACTGGATATAAGAGCCTTTTTCATGGTATTATACGGAGGCAGCGCCAGCCGCTCCATATTGCCGCGCGTCCCCTGATATTTTGCGTAAAAGAAACGCGCCATCCGCTCGTATGCCACCGCCGTCTCATCGTCACCGTTGACAAGATAAAGCAACCCCTCGGTAATCAGCGCGGAAAGCATCTCCTGCGCCTCCTTGGCATTGATGTTTTGAGCCTGCGCCGTCCACGCCTTGCGGACATAGGTTTCCAAATCGTACGGAAACTCGCGCGGAAGTTCCTTCTGCAGCATCTTATAATATTCATTGGCTTTGGCTTTTCTGCCGTGACGGTACAGAATGCTCACCGCGGATGACAGAAAATACTGCCGCTTGGAGGTTAAAGTGGCGAGATCATACCCAGCTTCCTCCTTCAGCAACTCGTCATAAACGGCATCGATGATATCGAGATTGGGAACGCACACGATAGTGCGCAGATCCTTCTCGTCCATAATCAGCAGTTTTCCGCTCTTGAACAGATTGATAAGTCCCTGTCCTATCACTTTGTCGCACTGCACATCATGGCCGTCCGGCCGCCGCGCCGAACCCATACTGGCCCAGTAAATCGCCTGCGCTTCGGGGAAACGCCAGTCGATTCTGCCGTATTTCCCGTTTAATTTCACGATCTCCCGGGCATCCATTTTCAAGGTTTCCAGCAGCAATTCCGACTGAAGATGACTTTTAACCGCGCCGGCGGTGTCGGCATTCAAAGCGGAAGCCAGCCCGGCAGGCAGTTCCGGTGAACTCTTGCGGAAAGCGGTCAGCAGCGCCGGATAATCCGCTATTCCGGCGGAAGACGCAGCTAGCCAGAAAGAGCCGCCGGCTGGATAAGCGAGCATAAATTCGCGTTCCCCCCGCGGCGCGGCCGCCATCGCGTCAAAATCCGGAAACACCCCGGCGATCTCCGCCATCTGCACCGCCATTCTGATTTTATAATACTGCTGAGCGTCATCCATGACATTACCCAGTTTATGGAGATAGATCCAGGCCAGATACTGATATACCGCCGGAGCATCCGGGTTGAAAACCATCGCTTTGTCGCGGATCAGCTTTATACCCTCGCTCACCCAGCGCCACCTTTCCTCGAAAGACGAACTGGTGACGGAAATATTATAAGCCATGTTCCAGGCCAGATATGTCGTGGCCCCGGCGAAAGTCGGCTGCAGATCGGTTATCCAGTTGGCCAGCTGCACCATCTCGAAATAACTGCCCTGCTCCTGCAGTTTATTGGTGCGGAGCCACAGAATATCCGCGACTAATCCCCGGAAACTCCCCAGAGCCACCGTAGTGAAAGTCACCAGAGGCGGAGCATTGTTGACCTGTCCGGTGAACCTCAGCCGGTTCTCCTTCACCTGATTATCCAAAGAATTTTCCAGACCGGAGATACCGGCGATCATCAGCAGGGTGACCGCGGTCAGCACACAATACAGCAAAACGGTTTTGAATCGGCTCATTTGCGCAACACCAATCCCAGTTCGCGGCGCCGGTAAAGAATAATCCCGATTAACATAATCGGCAGCGCGCGCAGTATGAAATACTTGAGAAACAGAATCCCGATCATCCCGAATTCCAGCAGTTCGCCGTCCGCCAGCACCCCGCCGAGTTCAAAATCCTGCAAAGGAATCACAACCCACTGAATCAATGATGAAACTCCGACACCGAGCTGTTCAAAAAAGCCCAGCGCCTCGCCGTTGGCCACATTGCTTTCGATATAAGCGGCGAAACTGCCGAACAGCACATAAGACAAAGAAACGAATATAGCCGTTGGAAGAGTAAGAATACCGCCGAACGCGCACCCCAGGCCGCACAAAATCAGCAATTCGATCATCATCACCAACACAAAGCGGAGATAATTACCGGTGAAGCCGGTTACTTTGACCAGCAGTTTCGGGCCGTCGGCAGGCTGTATGAACATACTTTTGAAACCGGCATCGATGTTCCACAGGGCAAATCTGGCCGTATTCGCATCGGTTATGAATCTGGACGGATTTTCCAAAGCGAATTCCTGAAACGCCCCGGCCGGAAAAGACGGACTGCGGTCCAGCGGGAAAAATACCCGCTGTTCCTGCTGTTTACCCGCTCCGGCATTCTGCAAATCTCCGGCATCGATTTTATGCGGGATTTCCACATACCATACTCCGTTTGTCTGTTTCTGGCCGTCCGGATCATAACTGCCGGCATAAACCCGGTAACGCAGAAAAATCTGCAAATTGTCACCGCGCGGCAAATCGGCATATTCGAAAACCTTCTGTCCGTCATACACGATTTCGCTGTCCCTCGCGATGGCTGATTTCCGGAAATCAGCCAAAAGCGTATTGCGGTTTTCTATGCTGTCGTCCGATAAATTCAATCCTTCCGAACGAAACTCCCTTTCCCTTTTTTCCAGTTGTTCCATCGCCAGCTTGTCGTAATCAGCGCGTTTAGGCATAAAAACCCGCCGTCCGACTAAAACTTCTTCCGCCATCCGGCGGCGCTCCTCCGGCGAGAAATCCTGACGGTTATAGCGATACATGACGAGAACATACACCATGCCGCACGAAACCAAAAGCAACATCAGATGCAGCAGATAGATGCCGGTAAACTTCCCGAGCCAGATCACCGGCCGCGGCACCGGCTTGGAAACCAGCATATGGATCTGGTAACTGTCTATGTCATGAGTAAGGATATAACATCCCAGCCATAATGCCGAAAGCGACAGCAACGTCCCTACGCCGGAAAGACTGTACAACAGGGAAACCCGGAGAAAACCGCTGACAGTGCCGTCGCCGGATACGGTGGCAGGGATAAGCAGCACCCAAAAAATCAGAATCAGCAGCAGAAGCTGGAAAATCCGCGAACGCATGGCGTTACGGAAAGTCAGTTTGACCAATGCCAGAAAGGGACTCATTTTTGATTACCCAGCAAATCTTTCAGTTTTTCGTCCGCGGCGTCAATCTGGGCGGTTCTCTCCAGCGGCTCAGGTGAAGGAGTCCGGGTATCGGCGGACGGTTCCGCGGTCAGTTCGCTCAACCGGTCAGATATCCGTTCTTCCGGTTCCGGCTGCGGCTCCGGAGCAGGCTCAGAGACCGGAGCGGACGGTTCGGAAATCAGTTTTTCCAACACGGCGGATTTTTCATCTTCCGTAGTCAAATAATCGGCGATACGCCCGCCGCCTACCACGCCGGCCGTTTCCACGCTGTCCCGTTTGGCTTTTTCAATAACATCCAGGAAAAACTCTTCCAGAGTACGATGGGGATGCTCGATTTTCAATTCCTCCCCGTCCACAATACCGCGCAAAGCGGAAAGCACCTTTTCCGTAGCCTCCGGATCGAGATGCGGAGTAGTGATGGTATCCGTTTCCGCAACCGTAAGCAGATCTTTCAAACTCCCCTCGGCGCGGATCTTGCCGCCGTAAAGAATTATAACCCGGTCGCAGACATCTTCCACATCACTGAGCAAATGACTGGTGACCAGCACCGTTTTACCGCGTTTTTTCAGCGTTTTGATCAGATTTTTCACCTCCCGGCATCCCATGGGGTCAAGTCCGGAAGTCGGTTCGTCCAGAATCAGAAAATCCGGATCGTTGATCATCGCCTGAGCCAAACCGATGCGGCGCTGCATACCTTTGGAGAATTCGCCGACTCTGCGGTTGGCGGCATGGCTCATTCCGACCATATCCAGCAACTGGTCGATGCGGCGGGCCCGGTCGGCCGCGGAAAGATTGAAAAGCGATCCGAAGAAATCAAGAGTTTCCCTGGCGGTCAGGTATTTGTAAAGATAAGTCTCCTCCGGCAAATAACCGATTTCGCGCTTAGTTTCCACCGCTCTCGGCGATTTACCCATCACCTTGAGTATTCCGCCGGTAGGATACAGCAGACCGAGAATCATCTTTACGGTAGTTGATTTACCCGAACCGTTAGGACCGAGCAGACCGACAACTTCTCCGCGACGCACTTCAAAATCTATATCATTGACCGCTTTTGCCTTGGGGCGATTCCAAAAATCGCGAAAAACTTTGGTCAAACCGGTAGCACTTACCACGGGAGGAAGATCTTCCGCCATATTTTAATTCTCCTTAATCTGCAACCGCGGCCGCGAATAACGGACCGCCGGATTATTTTTCCGCGCCGCGTTCCTCCGGAGCGGAGGACTCATCAAAAGTAAGCTCCTCGCCGGTGCGCACCAGTCTGGCACTGTTGAACACGATCATCAAAGTGCTTCCGGCATGCAGCACCGCCGCCCACACCGGAGTCATCCAGCCGAATACGCTGAGCACGATACCTCCAAGGACAAAAAGCAGACCGAAAGCCAGATTCTGATTAATGATCATTCTGGATTTACGCGACAGATAAATCAGCATCGGAATCCGCCTCAAATCATTGGTCATCAAAGCCACAGACGCGCTGTTGACCGCGATGTCGCTGCCGATGGCCCCCATGGCGATACCTAAATCACCGGCCGCCAGCGCGGGAGCATCGTTCACACCGTCGCCGACCACGGCGACCAGCGATGATTTTTTAACCTTCTCGACAAATTCGACTTTCGATGCCGGCAGGCACTCGCTGCGGAATTCATCAATCTGCAGCATACCGGCAACGGACTCGGCCACGGAACTCCGGTCGCCGGTGACCATAGCGCAGAAACGCACTCCGAGACGGCGAAGATCGGAAATCATCACCGGCGCCTCACGGCGCATTTTATCTTTCAGGCCGATCCACCCCATCGCCTTACCGCCGCGCACCACATACATCACGCTCATGCCGTCGCTTTCCCCCGCATTGTGTTCAGGCAGCGCGACTCCCAGTTCGGTTACATAATTCGCCCGGCCGATAAGACACTCGACTCCGTCGATCACCGCGCGGACACCTTTGCCGTGCACTTCTTTGAAATCCGCGGCGGTTCCCAGTTTAAGCGATGCCTCGGAGGCAAGTTTCTGCAGCGCGGCCGCCACCGGGTGATTGCTGTACTGCTCGGCAGTGGCGGCGACCATCAGCAATTCCGCGGGAGTAACTTCACCGAAGGGAGAAAGTTTTACCACAGACAGCAGACCGTCGGTTAAAGTTCCGGTTTTGTCGAACACAAAGGAAGTGATTTTGCTGGCCAGTTCCAAATGGCTCACATTTTTGATAAAAATCCCCAAACGGGCGGCGGCGGCAACGGCTGCCACAACCGCGGTCGGAGTCGCCAGCACGATGGCGCATGGGCAGGATATCACCATCAAGGTGATCACCCTGTTCATATCACCGCCGGAAAACCACCAGGTGATCAAAGCCAGCATCAGCACGGTCGGAGTATAGTACACCGCATAGCGGTCTATAATCCGCACGACCGGAGTGCGGCTCGCCTCGGCCTGCAGAATCATATCCTTCACTTTTCCAAGCGTGGTATCCTCGCCAAGCCGGGTAACCTGCAAATCGACCAGTCCGGTTAAATTCTGCGTACCGGCATACACTTCTTCTCCGGCCGTTTTTTCCACAGGAACCGATTCACCGGTTATCGAAGCCTGATTCACCGTGCTTTCACCGGAAACAATCCGGGCGTCAACCGGGAAATTTTCACCGGGACGCACCCGGATGATATCACCGATCGCCAAAGCGGTAACCTGCACCTCGGATTCCGCTCCGGAAGCATCCAGCCGGCGGGCCACATTCGGGGTCAGCTTCACCAGTTCCTCGATGGAACGCTGAGCCCCGCTCGCGGTACGGCTCTCTATGATTATCGCAAGCAGCAGGAAAAACGCGATGATACCGGAAGTCTGAAAATCGCCGTCGGCCAATGCGGAAAGTATCGCCAGAGCCACCAGCTCGTTCATGTAAACTTTGCCGTTCACCAGATCCCGCACGGCGGTGACGATGATCGGGAAAGCCAGAATAAAAGCGCCGAACAACGCGGAAAGATGCGCCGCGAATTCCTGGCCCGGTAAAAATTTCTGCAGAATAAACGAGTTGAGCGTCAGCAACCCGCCGAGTACCGCGAAAGATATCTTGCCCATATTACGGTCATGCCCGGTGCCGCCGGCGTCATGACCGCACGGGCAGTTGCCGCGATGCTCATGGTGATGCTCATGGTGTTCATGATGATGCTTGTTGCCGCACCCGCAGTCACAAACTGTCTTTTCCGTTTCGTCCATAGTTATTTTTCCTCCTGAGTCGCCGCCGTTTCCGACGCGCCGCGGCGGTTAGGAATCGGATTAAGTTTTATCCATGCCCTGCGCTTCGCTCCGGGAGCATTGCCGCTGCCGAGGATAAATTTGCCCTGCTGCGCTCCCAGCACATCCGCAAGAGCGTTATTGTACAATGCCATCAGCACGGTACGGGGGCTCTTGCGGTATTCTTCATTGATGGTCTTGAAATAGGCGGTTTCCGCTTTCATTTCTGACACCACCCTGCTCCGGTAGGTATCCGCCTCGGCGATCATCGCCGATTCCTGCGTCAGCATATCGTTGCGGACCTTGACCTCGTACTGCATAGCCTGATTGATCTGCGTGGCGGAGCTGTTGCTGGCCGCGGCGACTTCGTCAAACGCCGGCTTGGTGCGCAGCGGGGGCATAAGACGTTCCAAAGTGACATTGTCGATCTCGATACCCACATCCAAATCCGCGACCAATGCGGAAAAATCACGTTTTATGGCGGCGGAATAACTGCCCTGATTGGCGCCGAATATATCATCTACTTTCAAGGCGGCGGTAACCTCGGTCGCGGCCTGACGGAAAAGATTGCGCAGCAAAGTCTGCGGACCGCGGCCGCCGATATATCCTTCGGCGTCTATTACCGCGAGATCATCGTCCAGAGGATTGGGCGGAGTAGCCAGAGAAGCATAATAACGCCCGGGATTGCTGATATGATAAGTCACGACCCACGCATTGTGGATAATATTGGCGTCGCCGGTAAAAAGATAACCATCGCTGCCGGGGTTCAACGGGCCGGTGGCGTCGGCTCCCTCCACGCTTTCTTCCGGCATAAAACGCACCCGGAGCGATTGCTGATTGGTCATCACCCTTACCCAGCGGTTGACGGGATAAGGCAGGAACCAGTGCCCGCCCGTAGTATAAATCTGCTCGAATTTGCCGAATTTGAACACCAGCACCGCATGTTGCGGCTCCACGGTGAAATATCCGCCGGCGGTAAAGAAATAAATCAGCATACCGGCAATTACAACCAGCAGGAACCCGAATGCCCATTTCAGACTCTTGACCAGAGCCTGCAAACCGCCGTCATACTGGCCGGCGCGCTCTCCGTTTTCCTTTATAACGCTGTTACGTTCATCCATTTCCGTATTCCCCGCATTATTTACCGGCCGGAGTCAGATTGGCGGCCCCGGGCTTGAAAATATCAAACGGCGCCACGTCGGTATCAAGCACCAAAGTCGTCTTGCCGCGCATGATAAAGCGCAGCGCATCAAGTTTACGCAGGAATTCCGCCAGATCCGGATTATCCTTGAACACTTCATAGTATTTAGCCGCTTCAGCGTCTCCGGCGGCGCGGATCTCTTTGGCGCGGGCCTCGGCATTAGCCAGCAGAACCGCGCGCTTCTGATCGGCTTCGTTGCGTATCAGCGCCGCTTTACGGGTTCCCTCCGCCACGAAATTATCGGCGACCACTTTGCGCTCGTTGATCATACGGGTAAAAACTTTTTCCGAAATAGCCGGAGGCACATTCACCGTATTTACTCCGATGCTGACGATGCTGATACCGTATTCGGAAGTATCGCGCACCAGGGAATCCAGAATTTCCTTCTGAATCTCACCGAGTTTCATCTTACCCGGGTCGGTGTTGATGACTTCGTTGAAATTGTAACGGCCGAAAGCGGAATTTTTCGCCGCCCGCATCAGGCTGTTGAGCCGTTCTTCGGCATTGGTCATATCGACCAGGGTAACAAAAAATTTCCGGACATCGGAGATCCTGTAATTCACGAAGATCCCGGCCACGATATTCTGACCGTCGGCGGTCATGGTTTCCTCAAGTTTTCCGGAACTGCCTTCGAAACAGCGGATACGGTTATCGAATTTATAGATCTTCTGAAACGGGAAAGGCCAGCGGAAATGCAATCCCGGTTCTTCCACCGCGGCAGGACGCCCGAAGGTGGTTACCACCGCGGTCTCGGTCTGGTTGAGCTGATACGAGAAAACCGCTATCACCAGAACCGCCGCCACGGCGATTCCCAGTAAAACAGTCGGCCAATGTTTGAAAAAATTACCTGCAGCCATTTCAACTTCTCCCGGTTTTATTTTTAAAATTCTAAAATTCCGTTATCTTCGGCGACT
>JAZRUY010000167.1:0-10962 GCA_045598845.1 Victivallaceae bacterium | reverse complement strand
CGATTGTTTTAAGGCGAGTGCGCCGCTGTGCTTTTTTGTTTTGAGCAGAGCAGAGCAGAGCAGAGCAGAGCAGAGCAGAGCAGAGCAGAGCAGAGCAGAGCAGAGCAGAGCAGAGGCCGCTTAGCCTAGGCTATTTGTTGTTTTTCCCCTTTATTTGTATTCTTGTTTGTTTTGCCGTCCGCGGTTGTACGCGGATGGCTTTTTCTCGTTCGTTTTTATACGGTTGTTTACCTGTGGAAAACAACTGCTGAAATATAGAAAAACTTATAATTATATATTTGAAAACCTCCAAAGGAAGTACGGGGTGTAAAAATGAGTAAAAAGAACATCGAAATCTGGTCCAACGGCGAACTGGTCAAAAGCGCGGCCGTGGTGTCCAACGTCACTTTCGGCCGTGATGTTGAAGTGTATGTTTATGATTCCGGTACCGCCAGGCGTGTTACCCTTACCGCCGGCGGAGTGATGAATGTTATAGGAGGGGCGGCCAGCGGCACGACGGTTGCCGGCGGCGCCGGATTTAATGTTTCCGCCGGTTCGGTTACCTCCACTACCTTGAACGGCGGCGTGATGACGGTTGATTCCGGCGCCGTTGTCACCAAGACCACGGTCAACTCCGCCGCTGTTCTCACTTTAACCTCCGGTGCTGTCGTCAGTGCCGCCACTGTCAATTCCGGTACGGTTACGGTTACCTCCGGTGCGGCGGCCGATGGTGTTACCTTAAAGAAAACCGGCGTTATGGATGTACTTGCCGGCGGTGCGGCGACCGGCGCCGTTGTCAGCGCCGGCGCCGCCCTGAATGTCGCTTCCGGCGCTTCCGCTTTTGACGCTGTGCTTTGTTCCGGCGGTAAGTTCGCCGCCGGTTCCGGAGTTTTTGTTTCCGGCATCGAGGTTCGCAAACTCGGTGAATTGACTGTGCTTGCCGGTGCGGAAGTCCGCGGCGCCGATGTTCTTGCCGGGGCTGAAATTTATCTTACCGTGGCTCCGGATACGGTTTTTACCGGTACCGCCGGCGGTTCGGATTTTTCGCTTGCCGATGGTGTGTTGAGCGGTTTTGTGCTTGATGACCGCGGCGAGGTCGAGATTGTTTCCGGCGGTACCGCTTGCGGTACGGTCGTTAACCGCGGCAGTATGTATGTGAAAGATGGCGGCGCGGCGTCCGGCGCGGTTGTCAATCGTTTCGGTTATCTGGTCGCCGATTCCGGCAGCGATGTTTCCGGCGCTGAGATTTCTGACGGCGGTACCATGTATGTGCAGGGCAGGGCGGTTGTCCGTTCCATGGCGCTCAATAGCGGTGCGCATGCGGTGGTTTCCTCCGGCGGTTATGCGGTATGCAGTGTGCAGGGCGGGCTTTTGTGTGTTTCCTCCGGCGCTTTTGCGGTTATTGAGGACTGCAAGGCCGGTGACATCGTTGTGAAATCCGGTGCGGAGGTTTTCTCCCTTGATTCTGATATCAGAAGTACTGTCGGCGGCATAATTTTCTATGATGCCTCCGTGGATATGTACCGGCATATTACCTCCGTTGTTGACAGTATGGTCTGCGAAACCGGTGACAAACTCTGGATTTTGGAAACCGGCAAGGTTAACAATACTGTTGTGAATACCGGGGCGGAAATGTTCCTTTGGGGAGGTACTGCCGGTTCGGTTGTGCTTGACGGCGGAAATTTGGATGCTGATGACGGCAATATTACTGATCTTATTGTCAGTTCCGGCACTGCCGATGTTTCCGTTGCGCTTGCCGGCAACCTCAATGTTTCCGGCGGCACTGCCGGTGTCGTTTCCGTGGGAGGAAATGTTTCGGTCAGTGCCGGTACCGCTGAAATCAGCGGCGATGTCGGCGGAAAACTTGCCGCTTCCGGCGGTACGGCCTCGGTCGGCGGAGGTGTTTCGGGACCGCTTGAAGTCACCGGCGGCGCGTCCGTGGCATTGACCGGAACCGCTGAAGGCAGCAAGAAAATTGTTGAAAATGTTTCTGTGGACAAGGACAGCACTCTCACGGTTGCCGCCGGAGTTACGCTTTCCGGCCGTATTTACACCGGGGCTCCGGATGTGGTAAAGTTATCCGCCAATACCGGCATTGATTTCAGTCTTGGCGATTATGAGTCCGGCGATGCTCCGCTGCTCAACAACTGGAGTTTTATTTCCGGACGCGAAGATGCGGTTTACACCGTTACCGCGGATTTGAATTCACTTGAGGAAATGACTTATCGGCTCGCCGGCGGCGCCGCGGATTTTGACTCCGTCATTACCGTGAAAGATCAGAATAACACGGTGCTTGGTACGGTCAGTTGCGGCGAGGATATCGTGAGGGGGGATTTTTGTTTCTTCCTCTTCAAGGGAACGGATGCTGCCGGGGATGTCGTGCTTAGTTTGGATGTTTCGGGTGACGGTGTCGGGGAAGGTGTCAAACTCTATAAAGACGGCGTGTTGATTGAAGAACGTTCCCGTTATGTCTGGAGAACCGTTGCGCGCGGGGCGCAGTTTGACCGTGTCGAAGTTTACGGCGGCGGCTATGCGGAAAATATCACGGTTGATGCCGGCGGTGCCGCCGATGTCTCCGGCGGCGAGGTGAAACTGATTACCGTCAACGGTAACGGTAAACTCGTTGTCGCCGGCGGTAAAATCACTGAATTGTATGAACACGGCGGCGAAGTTTCCGGTGATTTGAGTAATGTGAAATTTGTCACCGATACTTTCGGCGGCGTGGTGGTCGAGAGCGGTAACCGGATGACTGTCCATTCCGGAACGGTCGCCGGCGGATCCGGTGTGGACAACAATGTTCTGCTTGCCGGTGCCGAAGCCGAGGTTTATGCCGGCGGTATCATCGACGGGCTGACTGTTTCTTCCGGAGCGGAACTTACGGTTGATTACAATGCGCAGGCTACCGGAATTGCGGCTGAATCCGGTGCCGTGCTGAAAGTGTTTATTGACAGTGATACTTGGATCAGCGGTACCTATGCCGATCGCGTTTTTGAGGCGGAAAACGGTATGGTGGCGAATTATACCGTAACCGCCGGCGGAACTTTGGAATTGGCTAAAAAAGCTTCCGCTCTGCGTCCGGTTGTCAATGACGGTTTGCTGAATGTTTCTTCCGGCGCAATTGTATTTTCTGCTGTTATTGCCGGTAACGGTTCCGCAGTGATCAACGGTAAAGCCGAAAATACTGTCGTTGAATCCGGCGGTGCGGCGGTGATTAACTCTGAAAAATCGCAGGAAGTTCAGAGTACTACAGTTAACGCTGGCGGCGAAGTTACTGTCAACGGCTATGCGTATGATACAATAATTACTTCCGGCGGTGAAGTTGATGTAACCGGTGAAATTGAACTTGTGGATGTCGGTTCCGGTGCGGTTCTCGGTGCTGGTTCCGGAGCCATTGTTTCGGCGGTTACGGTTCACACCGGAGCCGAAGTGAACGTTGCCGCCGGAGCGAAAATCAGCGGTATGACTTTGGCCGGTGCCGATTATGAGGCGGTTGCCGGAGTTGGCTATAACGGAGTCGAAGTAGCCGGGGTGGCATTGTATACTTCCAGCAGTGACGGAACTTGCGAGTGGGTTACCGGGTATCAGAGCGCCGGACTCAGTGTGGGCGGTAATGCGTCTGTTTCTTCACTGAATGTGGGTGATAACGCGGTCGTGATTATTTCCGGCGGTGCTGTGGCGTCAGCCGATGTCTCCGGCGGTGTGGTGAGTATTACCGACACTGATATCCGGGGAGTTGTCGTCAAGGGCGGAGTGGTGTCTCTTGACGGTGTGATCGCCGATCGCATCGACAGTGGAAACTCCAGGCTTGCTGTTGCCGGCGGCGAAGTCAGCGCTGCCGATACTTCGCTTACCGATGTTGTGGTTGCCGGGGGCAAATTGATTCTCGGTTCCGGCACTACCGCGGCATATGAGGAAGAACATCCGGTGGATAGCGATATGGAAATTGTTCATTCCGGCGTGGTTGTAACCGGCGGCGAAGTCGAGATAGCCGATGCCGTATCGGTTGCCAACATCATGGTCCGGGGCAACGGGAAAGTGGTATTGAAGTCCGGAGCTTCAGTGAGCCGTGTCGATGCTTACAACGGCAACGTTGATCTGGTTATTGACTCCGCTACTGATTTCATGATCAATTATGATTTGATCAAAGGCAGAACCTACATTGATCAGGATCAGATTCATTGGCAGGAATATCTCAATGCCCGAAGACGTTTCGGTGTTACTACTTATGCCAGCGCCGGCAAGGAATACCGCGCGTTGTATGAGGAGCATCTGGATGGTAATGGTCAGTATGTTGAGGGTGATGTTGTAATCAGCCGCGGCACTACGGTTCGGTTTGATTGTGATAATTACACTATCGGCCGTCAATCAGGCACATCCGCGGTGCTGAAGGAAGCCGGCGGCGCGGTATATTTTGGTGGGGAGGAACTGGAATTCGCCAGCAATACTTTCAGTGGCGGTACTTATTCCGGCAATGTTACTGTGCATAAGAATACAACTGCCTCGGGCATCACTATTGCTGCCGGAGGCGATCTGCATGTGTATTCCGGCGGTATTGCCGATGAAGTTAAAGAAGCCGGCGGTTATGTGGCTTTCGATCCCGGTGCTGAAGTGACTTTCGCCTCCAATAATAGATTCACTGCCGGGTCCGATTGGTCCGGTTGCGCGACTCTCCACAGCGGAGCTACTGCTGAGGGCGGCGAATTTTCCTCCGGCGAGTTATATGTATATGCCGGCGGCATGTTGAGTGGCACCAGGGTTTCCAAAGATGCCGTGGTGGATTTGTCTTCCGGCGCGTCCGCTTCTGGTATTGCTGAGAACGGCGGCGCGGTGATTGTTTCCGCAGGAGCCTCTGCTGATTTCATCGCTAATACATTCTCTGACATGACACTTTCCGGAATTGTTACTGTTCATAGCGGCACTGTCGCCAGTCATAACGTGATCAGCGGCGGTGATATCCGGGTTTATGACGGCGGTATCGCTTCCGACACCCTGGTTCGCGGTGGAAAAATGACGGTTAACGCCGGCGGTTCGGCCGGATTTACCGTGCTGGATAATCTTGCTGTTTTTGATGTAATGCATGGTGCGCATGCGTCTGATGTGGAACTCCGCAATGCCAAATTGCATGTCGCCGGTAATCCTGAACAAGAATCGGAATCCGGGCTTGTTGATGGGAAAATCCTTATCAGCGACCGCGGTTCCATGACCGTGTATGATGTCGGTTCGGCGAGCGGAGCGGATGGTACGGCCGTATCGTCCGGCGGCTCGGTTACCGTCATGCGCGGCGGATACATTGGCAATTTCGAGTTTCTCTCCGGCGCGTCGCTTGCTATCAATGCCGGAGCGTATGGCACTGGCAACGTCATTTCCGCCGGGGCTGCTCTTACGCTTGAGGTTGACACTGCTACCAATGCGGACTTTATATATCGCGACGGCGATACCGAAGACAGGATAACGGCTACCGGCGGGACTCTTGAGGCTACCGGCAGTGAATACCGGTTGTATTCCGGCATGACTGTTACTTTGCGTGATGGCGCATCTGCTGATAAATTCGAAATCCTGTCCGGCGCGGTGCTGAATATCAGCGCCGGCGCCTCCGCGGCTTCGGACGTTGTTGCCGGCGGTATTGTCAATGTATACGGCAATAGGGAATCCTCTGACTATATGTACCGTTACGCCAGTGACGGATGGTATAATAATTCCGGTGAGAAAATATCTGCTCCGAATTTGGTGATTTTCATTCAGAGTTATGATAAAAACGGAAAACTGGTTTCCAACGATTCTGCTGACGCGGTTACGAAATTTAATGTTGATACATGGGAGACATTTTATATTTCCGCGCCTGAGTTCGTGAAATTGCAATGGTATGATTCCGATGGAGTTCCGGTGGCTTCCGATGACGGAACCGCCCATTACAAATTTGAAAACGGTCAATGGTACAGGAAGATTGTTGAAACTGTTGACGATGAAGAAAAGACGGCAAATGTGAAAATAGAAGACGGTTCTCCGGATGCCGATATTATTTCCGCTTTCATGAAGGATCAGTGGTATGATGCCGAAGGAATACCGGCGGATGCGTCTTCCGGAGTGTATAATTACCGTTGCTATTATACTCCTGATGGTGAAGAGCATTGGGATTGGTATAATTCGGCTGATGAAGAAATTGATCGTCCGGCATTTACTGATCAGTGGTATGACCGTGACGGTAACAAAGTCAGTGCCGGCAGCGATGCCGCGCAGTTCCATCAGGTCGGGTCTTTTTGGTATTCTCGCAGCGGTGCGGAAATAAACGTTCCGTTACGTGTGAATGCGCCGGTTGAAGGATTTAAGTATGATGCTAACGGAGTTCCGGTCGATTACGGCCGGTTGACAAGTGCTGTTGTCTCCTCCGGAGGTACGGTAAATGTCAGCGCATACGGTAGAATGAGCGGCGGCGCTGTGAATGACGGCGGTACCGTCAATGTCGGCCAAAACGGTGCCGCGGAATATGTTTCCGTCAGTGCCGGCGGCCGGATTTCCGTCAGTGCCGGCGGTCTGATGACCGGCATGAAGATCAATTCCTCCGGGTTGGTTAAAGTGGCCGGCTCCGCTGTCAGAGCTGTAGTCAACTATAACGGTGTCATGGAAGTCACCGGTTCGGCTTCCGATACTACAATCAACCATTTCGGCCGGGTTACGGTGATGAACGGCGGCTCTGTTGATTCTACCACCGTAAATTCCGACGGTGTGCTTGATGTTCGCAAAGGGGCGGAAGCGTCTGGTACGCTCCTCAATTCCAACGGCAGTATGCTGCTGGCCGGCAGTGCCGCTGGTGTTGAGGACAATGGTACCGTGCGTGTTCTCTCCGGCGGTGTTATCTCCGGTTTGACGGTTTCCTCCTCCGGTTCCGCTTTTGTTTCCTCGCACGGCAGCGCACTCGGCGCCGAAGTCAGCCACGGAGGTGAACTCTCGGTGCTTTCCGGCGGCAGTGTCTGCCTGGGCGGCGAAGATAAGGTGATGGCTATTGAAGCCGGCGCGGTGGTTTCCGCTTACAAGGGTGCGGTGTTCAGTTTTGATATTACTGAGCGTACCGTCGGTTCCGGTGCAACATATCTGCTGAATGACTGGAGTCTTGTCGCCGGCGGTAACGATGCCCGTTACATTGTTGTCGTTGCTGACAATCAGAGCATCGGCAGTTATGTGCTGGCCGGTAAGGCGGACGGTTTCACCGGCACGGTTACCGTGCGCGGTTCCGACGGCGCTGCGTACGGCACTGTTTCTGTGGACGGTATGCTGATTTATAATAACCGCCAGTACAAACTCTCCGTTGGTACTGATAAAAACCTTCTCCTCACTATTGACGACGGCGCTAAGGTGCGCGTGACCCGCGGCGGTTATCTGATCTCCGCCGCCGACGTTATGAGTGATGTTGAGGTCGGAGAAAATTCTGCTTATGCCGGGGATACGCTGACCGTCCTTTCCGGCGGCTCGGTTTTCGGAGCCGGTGTCTTTGACGGCGGTTATGCGGATGTCAAGTCAGGCGGTTGGGTTTCCGGTATCCTGGTGCATGACGGCGGTAAGATGGATGCCTCCGGCAGTGTTACCGGTGTTACCGTCTCCTCCGGCGCGGTGATGTCCGCCGGTGACGGTGCCGGGATAAATACGGTTGTTGTCGAAAAACTGGGCGTTTTGACCGCCGGTTCCGGCGCTCATGTGACCGGTGTGAATTTGAATGGCGGTTTGATGACGGTGCTTTCCGGCGCCGGTGTTGAAAATGTAACCATGGATTCCGGTTGCGGATTTGATGTCAAAGCCGGTGCCGAAGTAGTTAGCGGAGTTACCGTGAACTCGGCCGGTTTGATTGTTTCTTCCGGTGTGTCGATGACCGGTGTCGATTTGGCCGGTAACGGCACGGTTACCGTTAAGGCCGGCGGTCTGGCGGACACCGTTGCTGTCAGTAACGGCAAGGCGAGTGTTTCCGGTACCGTTACCGGTTTGACGCTCGGAGACGCTTCTGTCCACATTAAACAGGGCGGTGTTCTCTCCGCCGCTGAAATTTATAGTAACGGCAGGCTTTTCGTTTCCGGCAACGCTTCCGCGGTGAATGTGAGCAGCGGTTCCATGACGGTTGTCTCCGGCGGTTCGGCGGAAAACATCACGGCGTATGAGAACGGCGTGCTGGTTGTTTCCGGTCTGGTTTCTTTTGTCGCGGTTGACAGCGGTGTGATGTATGTCCGGTCTGACGGTACCGCTTGGGATACCGAAGTTACCGGTAACGGTTCCATGTATGTCAGCGGCGCCGCTTCCGGGGTGGATTTGAATGCCGGAAATCTTACCGTGAGATCCGGCGGTTCGGTTTCCGGGGTAACCGTTGATTCCGCCGCCAGGCTCAATGTCGGTGCTGACGGCTATGCCGGCGGTATCGGTGTCAATGCGTTCGGCGCCATGTATGTGAGTTCCACCGGTGCCGCCGGTACGGTTGAGGTCAATTCCTCCGGTCGGATTTATGTCCGCAACGGCGGCGGTGTTTCCGGAATTTCCGTGAACGGTGACGGCCGCGCTTATGTGAGCGCCTCCGGCTCGGCTTCCGATGCGGTTATCCATGCCGGCGGCCGGCTTACTGTCGGCGGCGGCGGTTATGTTTCCGGAGTTGTGGCCAATTCTTCCGGTGTGCTGGCGCTCTCCGCCGGTGCGGTGGTGAGTAATGTCGAGATTCACGGCGCCACCCTCGGTATCGTTTCCGGCGCGGTTGTTTCCGGAGCCGTGGTCAATCACAGCGGCAGGATTACCGTTTCCTCCGGCGGCAGTGCCGATGGAGTTAATGTCGCAAGTTTCGGCAGGATGTATGTCAAGTCCGGCGGCGTTGCCGGCGGCGTGTCGGTGGATAATGGCGGCAGTATGTTCATTTCCTCCGGAGTGTCTGCGGTTTCGCTGGTTGAAAACGGCGGTTATATCTCTTTGGCCGATGGCGCTGAAGCCGGTTTTGTCTCGCATACTGTGCGCGGCGCGGTGCTTTCCGGCGGGGTTACGGTCCACTCCAATACCGTGATTTCCGGTTCTCTGCTTCAGCTCGGCAGCATGTATGTGTATGACGGCGGTGCCGTCAGCGGGCTGAATGTCAGCCGCGGTTCGCTGCGGTTGTATGACGGAGCGTCCCCCGCCGGCGTGTCGGCTCTTGAATCCGGTTCGGTTTATATTTCTTCCGGCGGCGTGCTCAGCGGTGCCGAAGTCAAATCTTCCGGCGCGCTTTATGTGCGTGACGGCGGCTCGGTGAGTTCTCTTGCGGTGTTTGACGGCGGCGAAGCGGCGGTCTCCGCCGGAGCGTCCGCTGACGGAGCGTCGGTGAACGGAGGTTCGCTGCTGGTCAAGCGCAACGCGGTGATTTCCGGTGTCACGGTCAATTCCGGCGAGCTGGCGCTTTCCGGTACCGCTTCCGGCACCGTGGTCAGCGGCGGTCTGTTCACTGTGAATAACAAGGCGGTTGCCGCCGGTGTTATTCAGCGCGGCGGAGCCGTTGATGTGTCCGGCTCCGCAACCAGTGTGGAGGCTTCTTCCGGTGCGCTGAATGTGTCCGCCGGCGGCGTGCTGGCCGGCGTGCTGGCGTGTTCCGCCGCGGCGGTCAATGTCTATCACGGCGGTATTACATCCGATATCACGGTGCAGGAAGGCGCCGTCCTCAGTGTTTATGACGGCGGTTCGGCCGGCAACCTCTGGCTTGGTTTCAATAACGCTTCCGCTTCCGTGCTTGCCGGCGGCAAGCTGTCCGCCGCGACGGTCGCGGCCGGCGGTAAACTCGGCGCCGACGGCGGTGCCGTGTCCGGGATCACGGTTGAAGCGGACGGCGAACTTTCCGTCGGTGATGACGGCATCGCCCGTGACATCACCGTATCCGGCGGTCTGGTTACAGTTTCCGCCGGCGGCGAAATCACCGGTCATATCAGTCTTGATTCCGCCGGCTCGCTGGTGCTGGGCAAGGATGCGGTTCTCGATTTCGCCGCTGTTGACCTTGAGCCGCAGGGCTGGTCGCTCAATCCGGATATGCTGGTGAATGACTGGAGCCGGGTTACCGGTAACGGCGCCGCTCTGTTCATAACGGTGGAAGGCGAACTCGGTCATATTGAAGACGGCGCTTACGTGCTGGCCGGCAATGCCGGTTCGTGGAATCCGGATACGGTTGTTACCGTCCGGAACAGTGACGGTCAGGAATTCGGCGGTCTCAAAGTCGGCGGCAGCATTGTATATGACGGAAAGGATTATTCTCTCAGTCTTGATAAGATCGGCAATCTTATACTGAAAGTCGGAGACGGAGAACCGCATTGGGAGCCGGAAATTCTGTCTGTCGGCGGTGAGCTGGACGGCCGGGTATCTGTCGGATCCCCTGCCGAATACAGGCTTGCTTTTGACGACGAGGCCGCTTACAAGTTCACCGTTGCCGGTCTGCGCGGCGAGGTTGCCGGCGATATCACATTTACCGTGTTCGATATCGCCGATCCGGATAACGTCGTATACCAGACAAAATTCGACGCTGGTAAGCCGGTCTGGGTTTCCGGTTCTTGCGTCCTCGGCAAGGATGATAAGACATATGGGGTTAAGATTGAGGCCGGAAGAGACTCGGATGCCTCTGTATCCTATGTCATCCGCATGGATATGGATGACGACACCGTGGATGCGGCTGAGAACAATCCGGCGCTTAAAATCAATGACGGCGCTTCCGGATCGGTCGGCGAACTCAACAAGGTCGATATCCGCAGGATTTCTCTGGAGGATGATGCTCGGGTTTCCGGTACATACCGGTTTACTCTCAGCGGACTGGAAAACCGCGTCTGGTTCCAGTTGCTCGATTCCGAGGGCGAACTTATTAACAGTTCCGATGATCTCTCCGGTGTGGAGGCTGATACGGTGGAATTCACAGATATCAGTGCCGCTGACGGAATTAATTATCTGGCGGTCAGGGCGGTGGACGGCAAGGATACCGTTTACACTATGCGCATGCACCGGGAAGATGAT
>JAZRUY010000166.1:0-25627 GCA_045598845.1 Victivallaceae bacterium | reverse complement strand
GGGTAAAAAATATCTGATTCACGACCGGGACAGTCTGTTCAACAAACGGTTCGATTCCGTTTTTGAATCAATCGGAATAACCATCAAAAAACTTCCGCCGTTCACTCCGCAGATGAACTCCCGCATGGAGAACTTTATCCGGGCGCTCAAAACGGAATGCCTGGACAAAATCGTTTTCACATCGCAGGAGCAAATCCGGATGGCGGTCAAGGAGTACCTTGAATACTGGAATCACTACCGTCCGCATGCCGGTCTTGGCGGGAGGATGGTCAAGCCGTATGAACAGTCGCCTGACGAAAGGATTATTGAAGTTCCGTTTCTCGGCGGACTGTTCCACGGATACCGCAGAGAGAAGATCGCGGCATGAGGTTAGGAATTTATGCACCCCCGTTATGCGCGTGTGCGAGAGAGCATTTGAAAGAATATTTGTCGCTAAAGGAATGACAAGGGATAAAACACAACCCTATTAGACACAATACCGCCGGACATTGTCTCTCCGTTTTTGAGCTAAAAAATGTTGTAGGGAAGTTGTTTTTTAACATGTATGCTCCAGGAATATGCGGCTTGCCTTCCGGTCTTTTCCATTTGGATTTCCGGGAACGGGTGTGCCAGCCGCAGAATGATTGCGGTAGTTACCGCAATCATCCGTCAACAAGGAACCGGCACGGAATTCCGCTTATCTGGCATCCTCAATAACTTGACCGACGGGGATTCCCCACAGATCGGCAAAAATGCGGGGAATATCCACGTTATTTAAAATACCGTTGAAACGGCTTGCCCCGGGGCCGGCGGCGAAAATGCCGACCGGGGCTCCCGTATGGCTTTTCGCCTGAAAGAAGATCACCGGCGCTTTGGCATCCGCCATGCGCTGATTCATCACAATGCCTCCCGTTTCATGATCCGCCGTCACCACAATCAGCGTTGACGGATCTCTGCGGGCGAATTCAACCGCCGCCCGAACCGCGTAATCCGCCCCGGTCACACCGCTCACCGTCAGATTCGGATTATTGCCATGGCCGCCGTAGTCCGGCCAGGAACATTCAATCATTGCGAAGAACCCGTTCGGATTCCGGCTGAGTTTATCAAGCAGAATTCCGGAATTTCCGCCCACATCCGTGTTGGAATTGCAAACGGCCATGCCATACGCTTTTGCGCCGGCGGCCTTGAACTCATCTCCCGTGGAAACCACGGCGATATCCGTGCCTTCAAACTCTTTTTGGAAAGATTCAAGTTCAGCGCCGGATCCCAGTGCGATGTCATAACCGCATGCCAGATAATCCCTGTGGATATCTTCTTTATTGCCACGGTTCGGAGTGTGAGCCGCAAATGCCGCCGGTGTTGCGCCGTACAGGCTGTCTGTCGTGAAAATACCGACGGCCTTGCCGAGTTTTTTGGCCTCGCCGGCAATAGAGGTGACCTTCGTTCCGTCGGGCTGCATGCCGACCATGCCGTTGTTCGTCTTGTGCCCGGTCGCCAATGCCGTGCCGGACGCGGCCGAATCCGTCACATCGCTGTTGGCGGAATAGGTCTGGCAGAGTCCTTTGACAGGCAATTGCTCCATCAGCAGCCTGCCCGGCGCGCCGTAAGCGACGGAGGAAGCATAGTTCAGGGCTCCGGTTCCCATCCCGTCACCGATAATCAAAATGATATTCTTCGGAGTACCCAGATCCGCGGGGAACTGCGCGATTTCCTCCTCGGTAAAGCGTTCCGCGGGAATGCAGTCCCCGGTCAGTTCCGCGAATGTCACCTTCGCCAAAAGGCGGGTATCTTTCCCGGCCGTCACACCGAAAAGCGCCCATTTCGCATCCGCGGCGATGACATTGGCGCGAATGGCAGCCAGCTCTCCCGTAATGGGGAATTTGCAAACTTGAAGTTCGGCATAATCGCTGAGCGTATATTCCCCCCAGGCGGGGACGGCATCCGGGGTTCCGTCTCCGAAACCTTTCCAGGATCCGGCATTCTTTCCGTTGACAAGGGCTTCCTTCCGGACTGTGCCGTCTTTGTAGAGAAACTCCAGCTCAACGGCCTTGGCATCGCGGCCTTTCGCCAACGCGGGGAAGGAGTTGAGCAGATAGATATGGGATCCTTTCAAAGGCTCGTCAAATTTCAACTCATACGAAGATGACCAGCCGCTTTCGGCGCCGCCCAGCAAAATGCAGTTATTCTCTCCGGCGGCCAGATCGAAGTCAACCCCGCCCAAATGAACAATGCCGTCGGGAAGCGTCCGGTAATCATTGTTCAGCGCGCTCCAGGCGCCGCCGCTGTAATTCGCATTGCCTTTGCCCGACAACGCGGACATCTGCGCATACAGCGGCATAAACGCCGAAAGCAAAAAGACGAAAAGGATTGGCAGGAACACAGAAGAGCGATTTTTCATGTTTACTCCTATTTAGGCCGCAATGTTTTGGGAAAGTACGGTTCACCGGCCGGGCGGCGCCTGAATCTGTGAAGAAAACCCCAAAGGTCAACCGTCATTGATCACGTATTCATTTTCAGCACATCAAAGACACCTTGACTCAATCAATATACCACCCGTCGATATGGTTGTCAATGCTGAAGAAGTTTTCCCTTCCCGGTGTCTGGCTGTCTGTCGTCATACACGGACAGTTTCTTCGCGGCACGATCTTTTTTTAGTTTGCCGGTCGTGCGGGGCGTTTTAAGCCGATGCAGGTTGTTCAGTTTTTGAGATCACCCGGCAATTTGATATTCATGTTTTTATTTTCCTGCCGCTTAAAGTGTCAACAGTCTTAAAGGATACAAGACAAGCGGTCCGGCCGATTCGCCTTCTGTGGCATTCGGACACCATGAACAACGGTCCGGCAATCCTGCGCCGCGCCAACTGTACCATATTTCTGAAGCATCGCTTTTCAAAACAAATTCTTTGTATTCGGGATAAAAAATCTCATCAAACCTTTTCACAAACTCTGTGCGGGTATAAATCATTTCACCGCCGAAATCCATCGGGAATGTAATCATTTTCGCGATGGTCATTTTATCATTTTCCCGGAGTGATTTTTGCAAAAGTCTCCACAAATCTTCCGCGGTCATTTCCCAAACAAACGGATCACATATTTCAGCATATTTCCGCAATGAATCAAGTTGAATGTCTTGAGCCGCTCCGGTATCTTCAGCCGGTTCGGATCCGACTATATAAGAGACCGGAACAAAACCCCTTCCTGTTCTTCCTGCGGAATCTTTGTAAGTTGTCATCAAGTAACCGTTCCCGGCAGGTTCGACTTTTTCTATTTCAATATTTTCTCCCAGATAAACCAGATTAGAAATCTTGCTCCACTGTCTGCCGGAAGTCATGAAATAATGGTATGTCCCTTTTTCTTCAATACGGAACATAAACGCGCTCATGGGGGCATTGCCGCTGCCGTAATATTCTTCCGGATCATCAACAACGGCGTATTCGGTAAATTCAGTGCGGTTCCACGGAATGAGAAAATCCGTATCATAAAGTTTGAGACCGGGAAAATTTTTATCCGTTCTGGCCGAATATACATCCGGCAATGTCTTCTTAAGCAAGTTCGGCTGATTGTTTTGCACAGTTGCCGGGGGTGTGGTATTTTCACTTTTGCGGGAAGCGGCGGCCGCCCAAAATACGCCGACGATTCCGGCGCCGATCATAAATGAAACAATTTCTCTTTTCATTATTTTTCTTCTTTCTGATTATTATTTTGCATTTTGATTGATTTTTTCAGGATTTCGCCTGCGCATATACCGGAGCAAAATAGTATGTCTTTTGATTTTTTGCAAGTTATGTTTTGTACTCTTGATGTTGTTCGTATCCAGGCATGGCGAAAATCCGATTTTCAGTTGACATATTGAACTGATTCCTGATAAATCATCGCAGTCAAGCAAAGAATTTTCGCCTTTAATTCACCCAAGGTATGCAGAGGTTTTTGACAATTCGCTTGAGCGTTTCACCTCAAAAATGGAGCGGGTCAAGTCCCCCTCGGAATCATGAAAAATTAGGGAAACGGCAGTTTTGAGAAAGCGGCTGGCAGTTCCGATCCCTATTGCGATGTCAAAAACAGCGGATTTAAGGGTGATTTCGTGGCGAAACGGAAACAAAAAAGGCAGTCGGTTAAGACTGCCTAAAAAAATACTGGTGGAGCAGAAGAGACTCGAACTCTCGACCCTCACACTGCCAGTGTGATGCTCTAGCCAAACTGAGCTACTGCCCCGTGATATACGATTAATATAAACGCGGCGCCGGAGTTTTTCAAGCGCCGGCGGCAAGTTTATCGGAAAAATATCAACAGCCGCTATCGGTGCGGCCGGTGATTTCCTCGATGAAATAGCGCGGCCGCGCCCGCACATCGTTGTATATGCGGCCGATATATTCGCCGATCACCCCGATGCCGCACATCTGCACCCCGGTGAAGATGAACATTACCGCGAACAGGGTGAACACGCCGCTTCCGGCCCAGATGTCGCCGCCCTCGCAGCAGAAACGCCGGATCAGAATATACAGGCTGAGCACAAAGCCGCAGAAACCGGTGAACATGCCGAAATAGGTCAGCAGCCGCAGCGGCAGAGTGGTCATGCAGGTGAGCAGATTGAACTGCAGATTGATGAGTTTCCACACCGAATATTTGGAGTCGCCGACCGCGCGGGCGCAATGCTTGACCGGAATTTCGCAGGTGCGGCGCGCGAAACTGTTGCCCAGCACCGGGATGAAAGTGCTGCGCTCGTTGCATGCCAGCATGGCGTTGACGATATGGCGGCGGTAGGCGCGCAGCATGCAGCCGTAATCGGACTGGTGCACCCCGGTAGCCTGACGGGCGGCGTAATTCACCACCTTGCTGCAATAGCGGCGGAAGAAAGTGTCGCGCCGGTTCTGGCGGACGGTGCCGACTACATCCATTCCCTTGTCCGCCTCGGCGAGCAGATTGGGGATTTCTTCCGGCGGATTCTGCAGATCGGCATCCAGAGTAATCACCAGATCTCCGCGGACCTGACTGAATCCGGCCATGATCGCGGAGTGCTGACCGTAATTGCGGTTGAGCATACAGCCGATGACTACCCCCGGACGCGCGGCGCTGGCGCGGCGGATGATATCAGCGGACGAATCGGCGCTGCCGTCGTCAATAAGTATGAATTCGTATTTCCGTCCGGTCGCATCCATCGTCCGCAAAGTGCGGTCGATCAGCTCCTGCAAACAGCCTTCCTCGTTGTAAACCGGTACAACAACGGAAACAAATTCGATGGTTTTACGGTTAGATTGTTCCATAAATTTCAAAAACTCCGTTCAAAGTTAGTCAACGTTGATTAAATATATATTGAATTCGTCTTTTTGCCAGCGCTTCGAATCCGAAACCCCGCTTGGGCGCCACCGGGCGGACTCCGGATTAAATTCTATGCCGCAGCCGCGCAGAGCATCTGCCAGCGCCTCCGGTCCGCCGGAATCAGGTGATGAAAATACCGTTACCGCGGAACCGCGGTGCTCATGCAGCCAGGCGGACATACGGGCGGCATCGCAGCCGGCGGCATTGCTGTCCGCCTTCCCCGCGGAATGGCCGCACCCGCAGGAACCGCAGGGGAGCAGAGCCGAAGCCGGTTCATCCGCGTCAATGTAAAAATGGAAATCAGCCGGAACCGGCCGATGCCAGAACATCACTGCTCCGTCCGCCTGACCCGGCATTTCGGAGCGGAACGCGCTGAACTGTTCTTTACGGCTGTCTCCGCCGGGCAACAACCGGAATACTCCTACTGATACCGCGGCGATTACCGCGAAACCGAGTGCCAGATTGGCCAGGCGCGATGCCGCCGGACGGTCATTGCGGTCGGCCAGCAGAATCAGCAGCACCGCCGCTCCCCCTGCCGGCAGGATAATCCGCAACGGCAAAGGAATCGGAAAATCGAATAAGCGCGGCCATACCGGCCATACCGCGGCGGTAAGCAGAAACAGCGAGCCGATGACCGCCGCCACCGGGCGCAGCACGGAAAAACAGAGCAGATCCTGCCTGCCGCCCGGAATATCGTTCCGCACCGACCACAAAGTAAGCAGCACGGAGAACGGCAGCAGCACCGTTGTCCCGTCAATACCGCCGATCCATACCGCAACGGCATACCCCAGCAGCAGTCCCAGCAAGGCGGTACGGAAACGGGTGCCGTAACGGCTGAACGACTGGTGAAAAACCGCGCAGGCGGCCACTGCGGCCGGCAGACTCCATGGCAGCAGCAGCGCCGGGAACATAAGCAGTGCGGAAACATCCGGGTAAAAGTGTTCCGGCAAACGCAGCGCATCCCGGAGCGCCTGATTCCATCCGTAATCCCGGTCTCCGGCGGCCAGCAGGCAGAACGGCAGCGCGTAACAGACCAGAGCGGTGAAAAAGGCCGCTGCAGAAGCCGGAGTAAACTGGCGGCGGAAACGGCGGTGCCCGAGCAGATACGGCAGCAGCAACGCCGGCGGCAGCAGGGCATACATCAATCCGCCGTACCATGCCAGAACGGCAACAATAATCCAGAATACGAATTTTCCGGCAAACCCGGAGGTTTTTTCGTATTCAAGGAAAAACACCACTGCCGCCACCGTCATGGCCGCAGGAGGCAGAACATCGGAAGCCGCGCCGGCCGCGGCGGCGAATCCGGCGCAACCGGACAGCATCAGCTGCGCGGTGCAGGCGGCGTCATCACCGAACAGCCGGCGGGCCAGTCTGGCGGTGAAGTAAATCATAACCAGCGCCGAAAATACCGCCGGCAGCCGCACCGCGAATTCTTCGGGGCCGAACAACCGGAACAGATATGCCGACAATACACAGTAGGCGCGGCGGACCGGCATCACCGGCCATTCCGCGACTTCGCTCAGATTGAATTCGCGCGCCGCCTCCGCCAACGCCGCTTCCCGCAAAGTAAGACCGCCGAGACATGACAGCAGCAGTAAAACCGCCGCAATCATCCAAAAACAGATGCGGCTGCGCCCGGATGCCGTAACGGCGGCAGAGTTCATAATATCTCCTGACGGTTGTTTTAACAGGGGCGGGGGATTTTTTTACTTAGCCAGCACCCTGCGGATGGCAGCGACCACATCATCGACATCTTCCGCGGTCATATCCGGGAACAGCGGAAGCGAGCAGATATGGTCGCTGTTGTATTCGGTGGCCGGAAGCATCCCCGGCCGGAATTTCATCACCTCGCGGTAATAGCGCTGCAGATGGACACAACGGAAATGCAGTCCGGTGCCGATATTTTCAGCTTTGAGAGCATTCATAAATTCATCGCGGGTCATCTTCGGAGTATCCACCCGCACCACGAAAAGATGCCAGGCATGCTTGAAATCATATCCGGACGGATCGGCCAGAGGACGGATTTCCGGAATATCCGCCAACGCGGCGCGGTAGCGCATGGCCAAGGCGCGGCGGCGGGAATTGATCTCCTCCAGCCGGCGCAACTGACTGACGCCCAGCGCGGCGGAAATATCGGTGAGATTGTATTTAAAGCCCGGTTCGAAAACTTCGGCCTGCGGTTTGCGCCCGCGGTTTTCCCGGTCGAACGCATCGACCTCGATACCGTGGAATTTCCAGCGCCGCATCAGCCGGATCTGTTCGGGATCGCAGGAAGTGAACATACCTCCTTCGCCGGTAGTGATATTCTTGATAGCGTGAAAACTGTAGAACGCCGGATTGACTCCGCCGACATGCCGCCCCTTGTAAAGGGTTCCGAGCGCATGCGCGGCATCCTCGACCACGGGGATGCCGCCCGCCACCCGGCGGATGCCGTCGATATCCGCCGGCGCGCCGGCGAAATGCACCGGAACGATGAGCCTGGTGCGGGGAGTAATAACCGCCGCCACGCTCTCCGGAGTGACCAGCAGCGTATCGCGGTCTATTTCGGCAAAGACCGGCACCGCGCCGCACAACACTATCATATTGACCATGGAAACCCAGGTCATGGAGGGAGTGATAACCTCGTCCCCCGGACCGAGTTTCATCATCAAAGTCAGCAAATGCATCGCCGCGGTGGCCGAACTGACCGCTACCGCGCCGGACGCGCCGGTAATATCACAGACGCGCTCCTCGAAGGCGGCATTCTGCGGACCGTTGGTTATCCAGCCGGAACGCAATACTCCGTCAACCGCCTGAATATCGCTTTCATCTATCGCAGGGCGGGTAAAAGGCAGGAAAGTGCTTCTCATCGTTGTTCGCTCCCTTGTTGCTCCGGCGCGGCGGAACCGGAACGGCTTCCGCCCCGCTTGACTTCATTCCATAATGCGTCCAGTTCCGACGCGCTAAGCGTGTTCACCGCGGTTCCGCGCTCCGCCGCCAGATTTTCCAAAGCCCGGAAACGGCGTTCGAATTTAGCATTGGCGGCGCGAAGCAGCTCCTCCGCGGTAGCGCGGCCGCGGTAACGGGCCAGATTGACCGCGGTAAAAATCAAATCCCCCAGTTCCTCGTCCGCGGCCGCATCATCGCCGGAGTCAAGCGCGGCATGCAATTCCCCCAGTTCCTCATCCAGTTTCGCCGCCACTCCGTTCTGCTCCGTCCAGTCGAATCCGGTTTCCGCCGCCCGTTTCTGCAGTTTTTGCGCCCGGTTCAGCGCCGAGAGCGACTGACGGACACCGTCCAGCGCCGAGCCGCGTTCTTCCGCATGCCCCGGTTCGGACGCCTTTACCCGCGCCCAGAGTCTCCGCACTTCATCGGCGGTACCGGCCGACGCGTCCCCGAAAACATGGGCATGTCTCCGAATCATCTTCTCAACGATGCCGCGGGTGACATCGGCATAAGTGAATTCGCCGCGCTCCTCGGCGATTACCGCCTGAAAAACAAGATTCATCAGCACATCGCCGAGTTCTTCACATATATTGGAGGCATCATTGTTGTCGATGGCATCGAGCAATTCGGCGCACTCCCCTTCAAGACAACGGGCCAGCGAACGTCTGGTCTGCTCGCGGTCCCACGGACAGCCGTCCGGCGCGCGCAACCGGCGGAGCACCGCCAGCAATCCGTCGTCAGTCGGCGGATACAACCGCCGCGCTTCTTCCCGAACGCCGTCTTCCATAACCGTTACCAGGTAAAACCGAGATTGAAATGCAGTCTCAATTTGCGGGAACCGGTGGACTGATTATCCACTACCGGGTATGCCAGATCCAGTTTTATCGGCGCGTTGATGACCGGTACCCTGATGCGCAGACCATAGCCGACACCGACATTTATCTCGCCGATGTCGATCCGGTAGGCATGCTCGGCAACGGTACCGACATCGGCGAATACGGCGCCGCGCACCGGCCCCCAGATCGGATGGCTGATTTCCCCCGTCAGCGCCAGCATGGTGTTGCCGCCCACGGCATGCTTGCCGTCCGGAGACGGAGCGACGGAACGGTAATCGAAACCGCGCAGGGTGTCGCCGCCGCCGAGGAAATAACGCTCGTAAACCGGCACATCATTATCACTGCCGTTCAACGCTCCGACCACACCGATCTGACCTGACAGCATCAGCACAACAGCGTCATCCCAGAACCCGTGATAATAACTGCCGCGCCCTTCCAGGTGGTAAAATCCGCTGGAAGTACCGAGAAACTCAGGTGCCACCGACCCGTAAAACCCGATGGTGTAGCCGTTGGTGGGATTCATCAAATCATTGAGTGTATTGCGGGAAAGCGAAAACGAGAACTGGCTGACCAGGGAGTTGCCGTCCAGATCGTGTTCATCCATATAGTCTTCCAGCGCATCTTCAACGTGATGCACCCGCACCTGCTCGAATTTATAACCGACGCCGACCGTGGTAAAATCATCGAAAATCTTATAATTCAATCCGGTGCGGACTCCTAAACGCCGTTCATCCCAGTCGTCATAGGAAACATTGTTCAAATAACCGGAAAGTTCATAGCGCAGCGGAATATCGAACAACCACGGCTCCACAAAATCAATGCTGAATTCATTATTGTTGAAACCGACGATACCGCGCATACGCAACCGCTGACCGCCGCCGTAAAAACCGTTCATCGGATTGAGCAAATCAAAATTTTCTACGGAAAATTCCGCGGTGCCGAATAAACTGGTCAAATCCGACGCTCCGGCGCCGATACGGAAATTGTAGCGTTGCTTTTCCTCGATTTCAAAACGCACATCCTTTTCATCCAGCGCCTCGGAACCGACCGCCGATGCCTCGACCTTGGAAAAATACCCCATGCCCATCAGCCGCTGCCGGCTGACCTCGATACGATCGGCATCCACCGGATCTCCCGGCTGAATAGCCAGTTCGCGGCGCAATACTTTCTCCTTGGTTCCGGTATTGCCGATGAACAGGATGTGATTGATGCGGTATTTGCGTCCCTCTTTGATTTGATAGGTGATATCCACCGTATGATTTTCGGCGTCCTCGCTGCGCACCGGCCGGCATTCCATATCGGCATAGCCGAGACTGGAATAATAGTGGCCGAACTCATTCGAAGTGCGGCGCTCCAGATCACTGGAGAAAATCTCTCCTTCGCGCATGACGAACAACCGCTCCGCAGTCTCCGCATCCATCGCGGTATTGCCGGTTACCGACTGTGTTCCCACTGTGTACGGTTCGCCTTCTTCGATTTTGAAATGCAGATTCACGAATTCCGGATCTTCCGCATCCGGGGACACCGAACATTCAATCAGTTTGAAATCCAGGCATCCGATACCATGGTATTTTTCACGCAGACGGGCGATATCGAGTTCCAGTTCGCTTTTATCGAACAGGCCGTCGTTGATAAAATCGTTGACGAACGGCAACCAGTTCAAATAGGAATAGTGGTTGGCGATACTGTTGCGCAGTTCACGTTCGGAAAATTTCGTATTGCCTTCAAAAGTAACATCGTTGACCTTGACGCGAAGCCCCTCGCTGATTTCGAAAGTCAGAGTTACGGTACCGTCGTCGTTTTCACGCAAAGTATGCGATACCGAGGCATCCTTGTAGCCTTTCTCACGATAAAAATCACGCAGTTTGCGCAGACTCTCCAGCAATGCCTTGTCATTGAGCCTGGCCCCGTCGAAAACGGTGAGTTCCTTGGCAAGGTCGCCGGTCGGGAATTTGGCATTACCGTGAATCAGCACCTCGCTGACCCGCGGTTTCAACTCCAGCACATACACTACTTCGGCCCGGTTGCCGGAATCGAATCCGATCCGGGTGGAAACATCCGAAAAATCCCCGCTTTCCGCCAAATGACGGACATCGGACTCCACGATGTCATAGCGGAATTCCCCCCCCGTATGCAACTGGACATTAACCCGCAACTGTTCTTCCGGAAGCGCGCCCTCCCCGTGCTGTTCGAAACGTACCGAGGCCACCTCGGCGGCCGGAGCGGAGGCGGCGAGCAACAGCAATACCGCGGGCAAGCCGTTTCTCAATATGGAAAGAACAGACATTTTACTCCTTTCGAAAAATCACTTGCTCTTGTCAGCCGCGCGGGCGGAAAAGTTTTCCGGTTCGCAGGCCGGGAGTGTGAATTCCATCCGGCTCGGGAAGAACTGCAACTTCACCACTCCGGTGGCGCCGTTACGGTTTTTTTCCACAATCCATTCGGCATCCGACCCCTCTCCCTGCTCTCCTTTGGTCAAATCGCGGTCACGGTGCAGAAAAGTCACAATATCCGCATCCTGTTCGATGGAACCGCTCTCACGCAGATGGGCCAGTTTCGGACGGGCATTGGCGCCCAGGGTCTTATCCACTTCGCGGTTCAACTGCGCAAGCGCCAGCACCGGCAGATTCAAATCCTTGGCCAGCCCCTTCAACCCGCTGGAAATCTGCGCAACCTCCAGCTGACGGCTCTCAAACCGGCCTTCACCGCGCATCAGAGTAAGGTAGTCTATGACCACACAGTCCAATCCTCCCAGACTGTAATGCATACGGCGCACCTTGGCCCGCAATTCGCTGATGCTCAGACCTGAAGTGTCATCGATATACAACTCCGCCTGCCGGAAAGCCTCTCCGGCCTGGGAAAGCCGTAAAATTTCAGCGTGGGTTTTAACCTTGCGGGTGCGGAACATATACTCAGGGATCTGCGATTCAGTACACAGAAAACGGCGGGCGATCTGCGCCGATGTCATTTCCAGACTGAAGAACATCACCCGGCGCGGATGCGGCGTACGCGAAGGCAGCACCATATTGCGGATGATATTCATGGCCAGCGCGGTTTTTCCGATAGACGGACGGGCGGCCAGAATGAACAATTCCCCCGGCTTAAGTCCGCCGGTCATTTCATCAATTTTTGAAAAACCGGTCGGTATGCCGGTCTCTATTTCACCGGAACAGATCTTCATCAGCACTTCGAATTCCGATTTGATCGCATCCGGAATTTTGACGATACGGTGTTCAGTACGGTCGTTGCGTATCCGGTAGATATCATTTTCAATTTCGCCCACCAGCGCCGCCGGATCAGCGTCGCTGTTATAACATTTCATCATCGCCGAGCCGCAGGTGTCGATCATGCGGCGCAACATCGCATGGCTGTTGAGGATTTCGCACCAGTTGTCTATATTGGCCGAAGTAGCGATGCAGTTATATATTTCGGCCAGGTACATCTCGCCGCCGACCGAATCAAGTTTACCGCGTTTTTTGAGTTCGCTTGCGACACTGATCAGATCGGTTTTTTCGCAGTTGTCCTTATAAACCTCCAGCAATGCCTCGTAAATGGCGAAATGCGAACGGGAATAGAAAACTCTGCCGGCGGAGTCGCCGAAATGTTCACTCGCAATGTCCACATTCGGCCGCGGCTCCCGCAGCATAGCCGCCAGTACCGCCTTTTCCACCTGAAGGTCATGCGGCTGAGCCAGATCGGGCAGAATACCGCCAGGCAGTACTCCGCCGGAAGCCGGAGAAAAATTTTTGTTTTCTATTTGTTCTTCCATAAAAAACCCGGGGCGACTGACCGGTCTGACTACATACGCTACAATTGTTATAAGATAACTCCAATAAGCCGGGACCGCCAATTTTTCCATATAAAATAAGCGCGGACCGCAACTGCGGCCCGCGCCGTTAACGGAAGTCAATCAGCCGCGGACAACATTAAGTTTAACCTTGGCGGATACATCCTGATGCAGTTTGACTTCGGCTTCGAATTCCCCGAGACTCTTGATCTGCGTATCGATTTTCACTCTGGTGTGATCGATATCAAAACCCTGCTCGCGCAACTGCTCGGCCACCATGCGGGGGGAAACCGAACCGAAGAGCTGTCCGTCCTCGGTGGCCTGCATGACAACGGAGAGCGTAACCGCGCCGAGTTTGGCGGCCAGAGCCTGCGCGTCTCCCAGCGCCTTGGCGCGGCGGGATTCTATTTCCGCCTTTCGGGCTTCCACCAGCCGCAGCGCGGCGCTGGTGGCCTTGGCGGCCAGACCGCGGGGAAGCAGATAATTGCGGGCATAACCGGGGGCGACATGCACCTCATCACCGGCCAGACCGAGATTTTCCACATCATCGAGAAGAATAAGATTCACGTTAGCCATAATCAAGTCCTCCCGAATTAGAATACCAATGCCAGAATACGGCCGCGTTTTACCGCTTCGGCCAGCATTTTCTGATGATCCGGGCAAGTTCCGGTAAGCCGGCGGGGAAGGATTTTACCTTTTTCCGTCTGGAACTGCTTCAAGGTTTCATCATCCTTGAAATCGATGTAACGGACTTTCGCCTCGCAGAAACGGCAGACTTTCGGTTTGGCGGGCGCACGACGGGCGCCGCGTTTTTTGATTTTTTCCATAACTGAATACCTTTCTTTAATTTTTAATTATTTCGCTGTTGATTGCGATTTTGTAACCCTGAAATTAAAACGGGCAGTCATCCACCGCATCGCCTGAACCGGAAGGGGGGATCGGAGGCATGGGGGGAATCTGCTGCTGCGGCGGCGGCTGAGGCTGCGCCTGACGCTGATAACCATTGCCGTAACCGCCGGTCTGCGGCTGCTGCGCGCCGGCGGGAGCACCGTAACCGCCGTCCGGATTCTGCTGACGGCGGGTATTCAGGAACTGCACCTGTTCGGCCACAACCCGCAGACGGGAGCGCTTGCCGCCGCCGTTACGGTCTTCCCACTGGTCCAGCTGCAAACGGCCTTCAACCATCACCAGGGATCCTTTCTCCAGAAACTGACGGCAGTTTTCAGCCGACTTTCCCCAGACTACAATATCTACGAAACAGGCCTCGTCCATTTCCCGCCCGTTGCTGATATAGCGGCGGTTCATCGCAATACCGAATTCGCAGACCGAGGCGCCGTTGGCCAGGGAGCGGAGATCCGGATCACGGGTAAGGTTGCCGATCAGGAAAACTTTATTCAGCATCGCTGCCATTTTCTTGACTCCTTTCCATAAAAACACTCAGGTGAAAACCGCGGCCGCGCGGAACTGTTACTCCAGCGCGGCTTTGATGATGCCGGTGCCGAGATCCGCGGGACGGCTGTCAATAACAATCATATTGCGCAAAATCCGTTCATCCAACTTGTAATTTTCCTTGATCTGCCGCACCGCATTCTCTTCAAGTTCAAAGGTGAAATCATAATAAAAACCCGCCTTTTTCTTGTCGATCGGATAGGTGAAAAGCTTCCGCCCCATATTCACCGTATCGACCATGGAGCCGCCGAGCTTGCCGATAAGCTCGCCGAATTCCTTGGCAAAAGACGCTCCCTCGTCATCCGCCTTGCGGATGTCCAGAATAAATACAGCTTCGTATCTTTTCAAAATAATACCTCTTTTCCTATTGATGATTGGAAATTTCAATTTTATCCGCAGTATTGAACCTGTTCATAGCGAGGCTCATGCCTGATGACAACACGGTCAAAACCGCTTCCGCTGCGGTATCCAGCGCCTGACTGAAAGCCGCCTCTCCGGCACTGCCGGCGGGAAATTTTCCCAGTACATAGCCGGCGGCATCTCCGGAATTTTTGCCGATACCTACCCTCAGACGGTTGAACTTGTCGGTACCCAGCGAGGCAATAACCGACTTTAAGCCGTTATGCCCGCCGTCGCCGCCGCCGGTGCGCAGCCGCAGCCGTCCCGGTTCAAGATAAAGATCATCGGAAATAATCAGTATCTCCTCCGGCTTAATCCGTCTGCGGCCGGCGAATCCGGCAACCGCTTTGCCGCTCAGATTCATAAAGGTCTGAGGTTTCTGCAAATACAGCGCCCGCCCGCGGTAACGGCCGCGGCCGATAATGCTGTCAGCCTCCGACACGGTTTCAAACCGTCCTTCCGGCAATCTGCTCATCAGCCGGTCGATAACCATGAATCCGGCATTGTGACGGGAACCATCGTATTCGGCGCCGGGATTGCCCAGCCCGCATATCAAAGTGATGTTATCTCCGCCGCACATTTTCATGCCGCTCCAGGTTCAATATCCAGTTCCGTATTATTTCCCGGACTTGGCTTCCGCCTCGGGAGCCTTATCCTTCTTCTCTTTGATGGCTTCCGGCTCGGCTGCGCCTTCCTCCGCAGCGGCAGCCGTCTCTTCATGCGGCACGGTCACGCTGAACACGGTATGTTCGCCGTCCATTTTGGTGCGTACTCCATCCGGCAGAGCCAAATCGGACACATGCAGAGTATTTCCGACTTCCAGATTGGAAACATCCGCCGCAATAAAATCCGGCAGTTTGTCCGGATGGCAGATGACTTCGATTTCGTGCAGCTCCTGCTCCAGCACACCGCCGTGAGCGGCGCCGATGCAATCGCCGTGAGCGTGAATCGGCACCATCGAAACGATGTCGGCATCCGGATCTACTTCCAGAAAATCGATGTGAACAAAATAGTTCTTGAGGTGATTGTACTGAACTTCCTTCACCAGGGCCAGAGTTTCCCTGCCGTCTTCGACCAAGGTAAGCATCTGCACATGGTGACCGCTCAGAACAGCCCATTCGTCAGCGGAAAGTTCGATGGCCCGCGCACCGGACTTCTTGCTGTACACGACCGCCGGAACAATTCCGGCTTTGCGGCTGCGGCGGGCGGCGTTCTTCCCGAACGTTTCGCGCGCTTTTACCGCGATTTGATGTTTCTCTTTGCTCATGGGATTCCTTTCCTATGATATTATGGAGTTGGTTGCCTGTATTACGGACTCCGTTATTCCTTTAAGCATCAATGCTTGACGTAGAACAACGAAGAAACCGACTTACCGTCATGAATGCGCTGAATCGCCTCCGCCAGCAGCGGCGCCACGCTTACCACTTTTATCTTGCCGTTGACCGTATCTGTGACCGGCACCGCATCGGTGGTGATCAGCTGTTCGATTTCCGGAGTTTCCAGCAGCTTGGCGCGGCCTTTTTCATTGAGCATACAATGTGAAACCGAAGCATAAACCTTGGCCGCGCCGTGCTCTTTAAGAATTTTAGCGGCGGCGCACAAAGTGCCGCATGTGCTGGTTAAATCATCGCAAATCACGCATATTTTGTCTTTTACATCCCCGACCAGATGGCTGGAAGCCACCGTGGTGGCATTCAGTCTGCGTTTGGCCACCACCGCAAAACCGGCATTGAGCAGATCTCCGAACAAAGTGGCGTTTTTCACCGATCCGCTGTCCGGAGCCACTACAATACCGTCATCACCGATAAGATGTTTGAGTTCGGGAACCAGCACCGGACGGGCATACAGATTGTCCATCGGCAAATCAAAAAAGCCCTGAATCTGCTGGCTGTGCAAATCCAGCGTAATCACCCGGTCGGCACCGGCAGTGGTCAGCAGATTAGCCACCAGTTTCGCGGTAATCGGCACCCGCGGCTTGTCCTTGCGGTCCTGCCGGGCATATCCGAAATACGGCAGCACCGCGGTTATACGGCCGGCACTGGCGCGCTTGGCGGCATCGATCATAATCAGCAATTCCATCAGATTGTCGTTCGGGGTGCTGCCGCCGGCAAGACAAGTCGGCTGAATCAGAAACGCATCCGCGCGGCGGACTGATTCATCGAACTGCACGAAAATCTCCCCGTCCGGAAAATGCTCGATATGCGCTTTTCCCAGATTGACACCCAGAATACGGGCGATTTCCTGTGACAACGCGCGGTGCGCACTGCCGGAATATACACAGATGTGCTTGGCTTCTTCGACTTCCATTTTCTGACGCTCCGTTTAAAGACACCAGACGGCCGGGAATCCTGAAACCGGAACGCAAAACGGGATTATACATGGCGGCAGAAAACCGCCGTTTCAACCCCACGGTGCGGAACCCGGAAAAAATCCCGGTTCTTCCGATTCCGCGCCGTTTTAGACGACTCCGGAATCAAGGTCGCTGATGTCGGTTGTAATTACCGAACGCGTATAAGATAACCCGTTTCCGCCTTTTTTGCAAACCCGGGCTCATCCGAACAGTAACGGCGGATTGCCAAACCGGACCGGAAAGGCTATATTTATTCCTTAAATATATAATCTTGGAGGATTCGAACCCGGAGAAGAGTTCGGTTCATAATTTATTCAGACACAGCGCGAAGTCCTTGAAAATTACCGCGGCTTTCCGCTGGAACGGAGGAAAATATGGCTCACGGCACTTTGGTACAGAAAATCATCGGAACTCACTTCCGCGGCGGGGAAAAAAAGCCGGGGTGCACGGTTTCACTGCATATAGATCAGACGCTCACCCAGGATGCCACCGGCACAATGGCCTATCTGGAACTGGAGGCGATGGGAACGGAGCGGGTAAAAACCGAATTATCCGTATCTTACGTGGATCACAACATGATGCAGAACGGACCGGAAAACCGCAATGACCATCTGTACCTGCAAAGCGTGGCGGCGGCCAAAAACATACTGTTCTCCGCCCCGGGAAACGGCATCTGCCATCAGGTGCACCTGGAACGTTTCGGGGCGCCGGGAAAAACTCTTATCGGTTCCGATTCGCACACGCCTACCGGCGGCGGAATCGGTGCGCTCGCCATCGGCGCCGGCGGGCTGGACGTGGCATTGGCGATGGCCGGGAAGCCGTTCCGGATTCCGTACCCCGAAATCATCGGAGTGAAACTCTCCGGACATCTGAACGACTGGTGCGCCGCCAAGGATGTTATTTTGACTCTGCTGTCTATTATGACCACCAAGGGCAATGTGGGCAAAATCGTGGAATATTTCGGTGACGGAGTGGCTTCGCTTTCGGTGCCGCAGCGCGCCACGATCACCAATATGGGCGCGGAACTTGGCGTTACCACCAGCATTTTTCCGTCCGATGAACGCACCGGAGATTTTCTGCGGCGGCAGGGACGCGGCGAATCTTTCATTCCTCTTGGCGCGGATGACGATGCCGAGTACGATGAGGTTATCGAAATCGACCTCGGCAAAGTGGAACCGATGGCGGCCTGCCCGTCCAGCCCTGACAATGTGAAGAAAATAAGCGAACTGGAAGGGCTGGAAGTCGGTCAGGTGATTATCGGCAGCTGCACCAATTCCAGTTACCGCGATCTGGCAATGGTGGCGGCTGCGCTGAAAGGCCGGAAAGTCGCCTCCGGACTTACTTTCGCCATCGCTCCCGGCAGCCGGCAGGTGCTGGGAATGCTGGCGCGCAACGGTATGCTGGCCGATATAATCGCCGCGGGAGCCAGAATACTGGAAACCGGATGCGGGCCCTGCATCGGTCAGGGGCAGAGCCCTGCGGACGGTACGGTGAGCGTGCGCACTTTCAACCGCAATTTCGCCGGACGCACCGGCACCAAGGGAGATCAGGCCTATCTGGTCAGTCCGGAAACGGCTGTGCATATTGCGCTGAACGGCAGATTCACCGACCCGAGACGGGCCGGAATCGATTATATCGTGCCTCCGGAACCGGAAACATTCCTCATTGATGACAGCATGATCCATCAGCCGTGCTCCGGTTGTGAAATTGTGCGTAAACGCACCATCGGAGAACCGCCCTGCAACCGGCCGCTGCCTGAGGTGATAGACGGACGTGTGGTAATCAAAGTCGGAGATAAAATCACCACCGACCACATCATGCCGGCCGGAATACACCTGAAACTCCGCAGCAACATACCGGCATACAGCAAAGTGGTTTTCGAGTGTTTCAACGAGCCGGGGAAACCGGCTTTCGCCGAGCGCGCCGCCGCCATCCGCGATGCGGGAATGGCAGGAATCATTGTCGGACGCGACAGTTACGGGCAGGGTTCCAGCCGCGAACACGCCGCCATCTGCCCGATGTACCTCGGAGTAAAAGTGGTGGCGGCGCTGGCGATTGAGCGCATCCACAGCGCCAATCTGATCAACTTCGGGATCGTGCCTCTGCTGTTCGCGGATGCCGCCGACTACGATCGCATAGACGAAGGCGATGCACTGATATTCTCCGGGATCCGGGAAGCGCTGATGCCTGGAAAAAGTGTTTTCGGTACTCTGAAAAAAGCGTCCGGAGAAGAACGGGAAATCGAATTCCGGCACCGGCTCACTGCGGAAGATATCACGATTATCCTAGCCGGCGGTATGCTGAACATGTAACATCGGAATTCCAGTGCGACGGATATTATGGAAAAATTTCCCGACAACTGGCGTGAATTCGCAGCCGGATATCTGGACGGCTCCGGCCTGGCGGCCGTAACCGGACGGGTGGAACGCGAACGGTGTGGAGGGATGGAAATCTATCCGCCGGAAGGAAAGATTTTCACCGCGCTTGAGATGACGCCGCCGGAGAAAGTGCGTGTAGTGATCGTGGGTCAGGATCCCTATCATGACCCCGGTCAGGCGCACGGGCTGGCTTTTTCAGTGCCTGACGGAGTGAAAATTCCGCCGTCGCTGCGCAATATATTCCGGGAATATGCCGATGATCTGCACCGCGAAGCACCCGGCTCCGGAACGCTGACCCGCTGGGCAGAAGGAGGAGTGCTGCTGCTCAACACCGTGCTGACCGTACGCGCCGGCACCCCCGGCAGTCATGCCGGAATCGGCTGGGAAACCGTAACCGATGCGCTGATCGCCGCCGTCGCCGCCCGTTCTCCCCGGCCGGCGGTCTTCCTGCTTTGGGGAAAGCGGGCCGCCGCAAAACGTTCCATTGTGGAAAAAAACGACAAAAACGGACGTCATTCGGTAATTATTTCCGCACATCCTTCGCCGCTGTCGGCAACGCGCGGTTTTTTCGGCAGCAGGCCGTTTTCCAGGGCTGAACAGTTTTTGGGCGGCTGGCGGTGGCCGGAGCTGAAATGAGTACGGATATGAATAAATCACTTTTCCGTCCGTGCATCGATTTGCACGACGGTCTGGTCAAACAGATCATCGGCGGCACCCTGGAAGATTCCGGCGGCGGGCTGCGTACCAATTTCGTGGCCGGACAGGATGCCGGTTATTTCGCGGATCTTTATCGCCGCGACAACTTAACCGGCGGTCATGTGATAAAACTCGGCCCCGGCAATGATGATGCCGCCAGACTCGCCTTGCGTCATTTTCCGAACGGGATGCAGCTGGGGGGCGGCGTAACGGATGCGAATGCGGCGGACTGGCTGGCGTGCGGAGCCGCGAAAGTGATTGTAACCAGTTTTGTCTTTTATGACGGAGAACTGGATATGCGGCGGCTGGAAAAACTGACCGCCGCCATAGGACGCGAACATTTGACTCTGGATCTGTCCTGCCGGAAAACAGCGGACGGGAAATATCTGGTGGTGACGGACCGCTGGAGCAAATTCACCCGCTGCGAAGCCGGGGAAACACTTTTTTTGCAGTTGCGGGATTTTGCTTCAGAATTTCTGATCCATGCCGTGGATGTGGAGGGGCGCCGGTGCGGTCTCGACTGCGAACTGTTACGGAAACTGGCCGCGGAATCGCCGATAGAATGCGTGTATGCCGGCGGCATCGCCTCGTTTGAGGATATTGAAACCGTCGAACAGGTGGGTGAAGGCCGTATCGGCTACACAGTCGGCTCGGCGCTGGATATTTTCGGCGGCGGACTGTCTTACCGGGAACTGGCAGGCAGGGTAAGACAGCGGTCATGATCCGGAGGTATAGCCCGGATTGCGGCGGTCTTGTTCGGGAGTTATCTTAAACGGTGACGTGAAAATCGCGGCATCGGTTCCGGGGTTCCGGAACTTTCAGGCATCCGGCGGCTGTCCGGGACGGAAAAACACGGAAACATTTGGTTAAATTTGAAGATTTTTTGCCGCCGGGCGGCGTAAAGACACAACAGCAGGAAAGGAAATTAAAATGAGCGGACTGGCGAAATTTCTCGCATTTGATCTCGGCGCCTCCAGCGGCCGCGCTATCATCGGTACTCTGAACAACGGGAAACTGTCTCTGCAGGAAGTGCACCGCTTCCCCAACGGGCCGGTGGAAAAAGACGGTTCCATTTACTGGGATTATCCGCGGTTGTGCAAAGAATTGGAAACCGGCATTGAAAAAGCGCTGGCGGTCGCGCCGGATATCCGCAGTATCGGCATCGATACCTGGGGCGTGGATTACGTGTTCTTCGGCAAGGACACTCTGCAGGCTAAACGGATGCCGTACAACTACCGGGACAGCCGCACCGCCAAAGCAGCGGAAAAGGTATGGAAAAACATCCCTCCTGAAGAGCTCTATGCCGCCACCGGTATTCAGAAAATGCTGCTGAATACCGTCTACCAGCTGCGCGCGCACTCGGATGAACACCCTGAGGATTTGCAGAACAGTTTCTTCCTGATGATGCCGGATGCGCTGGCATTGCATCTTGGAGCGCGTCCGGAAAGCGAATACACCGATTGTTCCACCACCAATCTGCTGAATCCGGTGGCGCGGCAGTGGGATTTCGATTTGATCGACCGTCTCGGACTGCCGCGGCGGATATTCCCGAAGATCGCCGCGCCGTGCTCGCCCGCTGGCGTGTTGTCGGAAACATTACAGTGTAAATTCAATTGCGGGGCGATTCCGATCATCCGGGTCGGGTCGCATGACACCGCAAGCGCGGTGGCGGCGGTACCCGCTCCGGAAAACGGCTCATCCTGGGCTTACATCAGCGCCGGCACCTGGGCATTGCTGGGTGCGGAAATCGATCAGCCGCAAGTAACCGCTGAAGCGGAAAAACGCGGATTCACCAACGAAGGCGGGCTGAACGGCAAAATCCGTTTTCTCACCAATATCATGGGCAGCTGGCTGTTTCAGGAAACCCGGAGAGTATGGCGCGAAGCCGGCAAGAACCGCTCATTCGAAGACATCAGCAATCTGGCAAAATCCGCCCGCCCCGGCAAATATCTGGTCAACCCCAATGCGGCGGAATTCGTCACTCCCGGCAATATGCCGGAAAGGATATGCGATTTCTGCGTCCGGACCGGGCAGGGGCGCCCATCCGATGACGGCGAAATCGCCCGGGCGATCTACGATTCTCTGGCGCTGTATTTCAAAGATAAACTGGAGGTACTCGCCGGATTGCTGAAAACCCGGTATGCCACGCTGAATATTGTCGGCGGCGGCACTCAGGATCATCTGCTGATGCAGTGTGCCGCCGATGCGCTCGGCATTCCGGTCGCGGCCGGTCCGATCGAAGCAACCGCCGTCGGCAATGTGATGGCCCAGGCGATGGCGCTCGGGGAAGTTTCCGGTCTCGCCGCCGCCAGAGCGGTGGTACGCGATTCTTTCGAAGTCATCAGATATACCCCGGACGCGGATATGCACCGTTTTTACGGAACGCTTGCGGAGCGTTTTGCCGGGTTGACCGACTGATGCCGCATTTCATTCCGGCCGTGACCGTACTGCTGGCATTGACGCTGTCGTTGCCGCTGCACGGTGAAAATACGGTTTATTCGCATTCCGGCGGACGGGTAAAGACTCTCGACCCGGCTATGGCCGATGATCTTTCCAGCCGCAATATGTGCGGTTCGGTATTCGACACTCTGCTGCAATATGATTACACCGGGCGCCCCTACCGGCTGATACCGTCGATGCTGGCGGAAATGCCTGCGGCGGACGCTGAATACAAATCGTATATCTTCACCTTGCGCGATGACCTGTATTTCGCCGATGATCCCTGTTTCAGCGGAATGTCCCGCGAGGAGAGGAAAATCACCTCATCCGATGTGCTGTATTCCATCATGCGCATCGCCGACCGCGGGACTCACAGCCCGGTTTACTGGATGTTCCGCGGCAAAATCGCCGGTCTGGATGAATTCCGCGATTCGGATAAACCGGAAGCGGGGTACTCCGCCGGAATTTCCGGTTTCACGGTTATCGATGACCGCCGTTTCCGCATTGACCTGACTCGCGGAGATCCGCGTTTTCTGTATATACTGGCAATGCCCAATGCCGGAATAGTGCCGCGCCGGGCGGTGGAATTTTACGGCAGGGATTTCGCCAGACATCCGGTTGGCAGCGGTCCGTTCATACTGGAAGAGTTCATTTCCGATTGCCGGATCGTGCTGCGGCGCAATCCGGATTACCGCGCGGAATTTTTCCCCGGAGCGGAAAATCCGGCCGACCGCGGCAAACCGTTGCCTCTGGCGGATAAAATCGTATTCTGTCAAGTCCGCCAGCCGATGACCGCATGGCTGCTGTTCCTGCAGGGCAATCTCGACATGACCGCATTGGACAAAGACAATCTGGACACTGTTGCCGGCGGCGGCGAATTGTCTCCCGCACTGTCCGGGCGCGGAGTACGGCTCGACCGCGCCCCGGAATGCGAAGTGCGCTATGTCGGATTCAATTTCGCCGACCCCTTGCTTGGAAACAATCCGGAACTCCGCCGGGCGCTCAGCCTGGCGTATAATGTGCGGCGGCGCATCGAACATTCCGGGCATCAGTTGTTGCCGGCAAACGGTCCGATACCGCCGGGGGTAGCCGGATATGACGAAAATTACATTAACCCTTATTCCGCCGATGATCCGGAAGCCGCCGAACGGCATCTGGCTCTCTCCGGTCTGCAAAGCGGAGGACTGCATTTGACTTTCGATCAGAACGGCAGCAGTACCGCGCATCGTCAAATCGGAGAACTTACCGCCGATGATTTTGCCAGAATCGGCATCCGGGTGACTCCGGTGCTGAACAACGCTCCGCGTTTTTTCGACAAACTGCGCCGGGGAGAACTGCAGATGTTCCGGCTTTCCTGGACAGGGGATTACCCGGATGCGGAAAATTTCCTGCAACTGTTTTACTCAGGTAATATCGGCGGCTGTAACCGTACCGGCTTTTCAGATCCGGTTTATGACCGGATGTTCGAGGAGATTCTGCCGATGCCTGATTCCCCGGAACGCACTGCCAAATACAAGGCGATGTGCCGTTATCTGGCGGAGCAATGCCCGTGGATTTTCGAAAGTTTTCCCGTCAGTTATCAATTGAGACATGCCTGGCTGCAGAACTGGCTGCCGCATGATTTCGCCTTTAACCGCTGGAAATACATATCGGTAAACGCGGTTCTCCGGGAACGGATGAAACAGGAATTCACTCCGCTGTCTTTCCGCGAACTTTCCGCACCGGCGGAAAAATAAAAGCGGCATAAAAACGCCGCTTGTATAGAATATATCACCTTAGTTATATCAGTATTCCAATACGATCATCTGATGGCAGGTGAACGCGTCCACTTTGAATTTGATCCGGTTTCCGGTACTGGTGAACGGGATTTCGATGCCCTGCGGCGCCAGCACCGCTTTTTTCACCGGTTTCAGCGTCCGTACTGACACTTCGGTATCGTGCAGCGGAATCAGATCTTCAATAATCTCCACATCCGAGCCGCGCTTTGTCAGCGGAGCATAAAGCAGATGAACGATTTCTCTTCCGTTTTCAGCATCCGCCGTCAGAGTAACCCGCGCCACCGACGGCAGGTTGACAGTCAGCGACCGCTGTTCTCCCAGCAAGGAGCCGATAACTTTGTCGGCGAACTCCCGCAGCACCGCGGACCCGTTGCCGCGGTAAATGGAGAATACCGGGTGTGCCAGCGCCGCTATGCCGCCGTTGATAACCCCGGCGGCGTAACCGGATGCCTCCGTATGATTAGGGGTATGCTGATGACTGCAGAAATGCCCCAGCGCGCGGTTGTAATACGGCTCGTAGACCTCCCCGGTGCTGAGACCGGATGTCACTTTTAATTTCAAATTGGCGCCGTAGATTACCACCGGAGTACTGACGAATTCCGGCCGGAACTGAGGAGCGGGAAGAATATAGGTCGGATTGAGTTCGTTCATTGCGCCGGTCTCCGCGCCGAAATCCAGCGGAATATCTTTGACGCATTCTCCGCTGAACAGCACTTTGCCACCAGCCGAGACAAACTCTTTCACTCGGTTGAGCATAGCCTCATCCATCGTGAACTTCTCAGGGAAAATCACCAGCTTGCAGCCGCTGAAATCCATGCCCGGATGCAGAACATCGAACAAGTAGTGGCTCTCCAGCAGCATCCGGCTGACTCCGATATCAAAATCCCCGCCTCCGGGGATATCGCAGGCGGCGCCGGATATCACCGCGATATCGGAGCGGTTGACCGCACTGCGGCAGTACGCTTCCTTTTCCCGCACCTCGCGGTACGCTGTTCCGATTAAATCATAGGTGGATTTATCAAGTTTACCGCACGGATGCAGCTGGTCGCCGATACTGCACCTGGCACCGGCCGCAATCATAGCCGCGCACTCGTAACGCAGCGCATTGGGATGCTTGAGGCCGCCGAATTCCCCCCAGGTACCGTGGAATTTTCCGGTCATGCCGAGGTATTCCAGCCCGGTCCGGCGGGCATAAGCGGCGGTAAGCGGGAAATTGTCATATCCCCAGCCGCCGGTGGGCGGACTTTCCAATTCCAGGTGAGGATATTATTTCAGTAATTCCGGATGAGCGAAATT
>JAZRUY010000165.1:0-13134 GCA_045598845.1 Victivallaceae bacterium | reverse complement strand
CGGCGAAAGATATTTCAAATCCGTTACATGATATCCTCCCCGGTCGGCGGAGGCAAATGTCTTGAAAAAAATCTGGTCAATACGGCTGATATAATGTACGGTTAGTTTTTTCCCGATAACGGCGGGGTGCAGTCTTTCCGTAAAACCGGCCGGCAAACCCATTCTGAACTGGGATGCCGGACCGCTGTTCAGCCAGTCGCCGGCAAGATTCAGGATTTTCCCGACTTTGGCGGCGGCATTGATCAGATAATCGGGAAGAGGCTCTGGATCAGCGGGGACTCCGGCTTTCATGACGGCCACAATATCAACATCCTGCGTAGTTCTGGGAACCAGAGACATCGCAATCAGGGCGGAGCCGCCGCAGACAACGATCCCGGTTTGAGGAGAATCCGTCAGAATAAGCTGTTCATTCAGCAGTTGTAGAGCATGATTAAGTTTTTCTATATCAATGCTTTTTTCCATTGACCGCCTCCACCTCAAATTGGGTTTTAATATAATATAAACTGGGTTTTAGTTAAATTCAACTTATAATTACGAAGGATAACTTTTATAAAAAACGGCGCGCCCTGCGCGCCGCCGAATTTCCGCCCGGCAGATATCAGGAACGGCGTTTATTCCGGGACATTTTGCGGATTTTTTTCATGTTTCCGCGCATGAATTTACTCCACATCTGCCTGAAAATCAGCGAAAAAGCGTATTCGTTTTCATTGAAAAAACGGGCATGGAGAATCGCCTCCCGGTCGCCGACGAAACTCAGGATATCCCCCTCATTCATGACAAGATCCCCGTTCTGCTGCAGTATCGCATCGCCGCGTTCGATCATCAGCAATACCGCATCGCCGCTTGTAACTCCGCTCTCGGACAGCGTTTTTCCGGCCGGCGGATTGTCTTTTTCGATGACAAAACTGTGAAGTTCGCTGCCGCATCCGGTTCGCCGTGCCGCCGACTGCGGCAGGTGAACCGGGTTATGCGGGCGGTGATCGCGGAATTCCGGGAGGGCCGGGTGACATGCGCCGTAAACGGTCAGGAATTCCGGCTGCGCGGGGGGCAGATGACGCCGCCGCTCCTTTCAACAACCGCTTGCGGCTGGAAATCCCGCCCGGAACAGTCGGCGGCCTTCGCCTTGAGAAACATTTTCCGCTGCCGGGAAAACCGCCGGCGGTTCCCGTTGCCGCCGTATCTCCGTAATCCGCACCAGGCAAAAAAAATCAAAAATTTTACGCATTTCGGCATTTTCAGTGTCAGAAACGCGTTTTTTTTGCGGAAATATACGAGTGACAGGAAAGATTGCAGGTAATCCGGAAAATCATCCGGGCGGAACGCTGAAAAAAACAGCGCGTCCCCGTTTGCGGTTTTAACCGGTGAGCCGGCCGGCGGACAATCCGCCCGCGCGTATATAACATCAAGGGATAAGGAGATAAACGAAGACAACGACACCTTAAATACCGTAAAAAAATTAATCAAATGCAAAAAAACAATAAAATGAAAATACAGTCATTAAAGACTGTAATAAATCAACAATAAACAATAAACCAAGGAGTACTGAAAATGAAAAAGCTGATGCTGTTCGCCGCCGCCGCGATGATTACTATGACCGGATACGGAAAAGAGCCTGAACCAAATGTACAAGACGATGAAGTCGTTATGAGCACAAGCCAAACTTTAGGCAGCGTGAAAATTCGAGAAATGCTTATGCATGGAGGTGGAATTTCTAGATTAGATAAAATCGCTATAGCGAAATCAATGGGACTCGATGTAAGTACTCCTGAGGCAAGAGAAAAAGCTATTAAAAAGGTAGATGAAGTATATAGTGAAGCTCTTATTTCAGGAGGGAATAGTTTGGTTAAATATACTTTCAAGAGTGTCGAGATAAAAGCTATTGCTACTGTTAGTGTTTCCGATTGATATCGGATAAAGCGGGGAATTGAATAAATATACTTTCAAGAGTATCAAGTATAGAAGGTGTACCCCCGACTGCCGCCGCATCCGCCACGGCAAAAAAATCAAAAATTTTACGCGTTCCGGCATTTCCAGTGTCAGAAACGCGTTTTTTTGGCAGAAATATACGGGTGACAGGAAAGATTGCAGGTAATCCGGAAAATCATCTTGGCGGAACGCTGAAAAAAACGGCGCGTCCCCGTTTGCGGTTTCAACCGGTGATCCTGGCCGGCGGACAATCCGCCGCATATATATATAACATCAATGGAAAGGTTGCGGACAAATGGGAACATCGGTTTAAAATCGGCCGCCGCGGTCATCGAAGGTACCTGCGGGAAGCGGGACTCCGGCCGGGAAGCGGAAACAAAACAATTGACAAAGCGCGGCGCGCGGATTATCTTAATGCCGCAAAGCGTAAAGACAACCGGAGCGGATGCCTATAAGTCAATCGAACCATACAGTTTCAGCTTCAAGCCGATTCACGGTCTCATCGAAAAACCTGCAAACTTTTCCCTGGAAGAACCGCCGGAATCACAGGGCATGCCATGGCATGGTTATGCTGTGAGCATGTCGCCCGTCCCGGGCTCTTCCGGTTCTTGCAGGTACCTTCGATGAGCGTGGCGCACAGGCGGCGTGCTCTTTTTGTATGCCGCCGAAAAAAGAGCGATGGGGAAAAAGCCCGTACGACACGGGCTGACAGTAAAAAACAGGAAGAAAAAATGGCAATTATTGATGTTGTGAAATGGGATGCCGTACCGGAGGTATTCGCTTATAAATATCCAAAAACGGAGTTCAATACCAAAACCCAGTTGATTGTTGCGGAATCCCAGGAAGCAATTTTGGTCAAAGAAGGAAATTTTTTTGGTCCGTTCGGTCCCGGCAGACACACTCTTGACACAAAAAATTATCCCATTTTAACAAAAATTGTAACATCACTTGTCAGTGGAGGAAAATCTCCATTTACGGCAGAAGTGTGGTTCGTTCAAAAAGCAATACCGCTTAACATAAAATGGGGGACAATGGATCCCATCCAAGTAGAAGACCCCAAGTATCATGTTCTGTTGCCGGTTCGCGCATTCGGACAATATGGGCTGAAAGTTGTAAACTCTCAAAAATTTCTCGCAAAACTTGTGGGAAGAATTCCAATTTTTACTGAAAAGACATTATCGTCATATTTTCGAGGAATTATCGTAACACGAACCAAAGATTGCATAGGTTCTCACTTAATAGACAAAAATATTTCCGTTCTGCAAATATCGCACAAATTAAATGCAATTTCCGAATATTTACAAACGGTAATTTCATCTGAGCTGGATGATTACGGGATGAATGTAGTTTCTTTTACCGTCAATTCAATCACAACTGACGATAAAGATCCGGCTGTATCCAAACTGAAAGAAGCTCTCGCCAAGAAAGCGGAGATGGATATTATTGGTTACACCTACCAACAGGAACGTTCTTTTGACACTATGAAAACCGCTGCCGGTAATCCCGGAGCAGCCGGAGCGTTAATGAATGCGGGAATGGGACTAAGCATGGGGGTAGGAATCGGCACACCGATGGGCAATGCGATGGGGAAAATAGCACAAAATCTGCACACGGAACAACTTATGAAATGTCCGTCATGCGGTAACAGCATTGTTACCGGATCGTCATTTTGCTCTTATTGCGGGAATAAAATGCTTGCGGTAAACACCAGGAAAGAGCAAAATATCAAATGCGGCAAATGCGGATTTATCAGTTCTGACGAAGCAAAATTTTGTCCGAATTGCGGGAATATTTTCAATCGTTGCCCATCTTGCGGAGCAAACAACCAGGAAGATTCAAGTGTATGCAAAATATGCGGAACAGTTATGCCAATAAAATGCCCGAATTGCGGAGAAAAAAATATTGGCGATGTTAAGTTTTGCAGTGGATGCGGAACAGCGTTGCGGCAAAAATGCCCTGAATGTAATAATTTGATTCGGAAAAATTTAAAATTTTGCTCAAAATGCGGCACAAAACTTTAATTTCAAAGGACAAAAAATGAATTTTTATCAAAAAGTTATTTCTGTCATCACTCTTGCGGTTATCGCAATTACAGCGGCAATCATTCTTGTTTGTTTTAATCGTCCGTATTCTGCTTTTTTTATTACCGAATGCACATCCATTTTCTTCGCCGAAGTATTGACAGGGATTTCTTTTATTGTAATTTCGGGAAAATCCGACTCTGCGTTACCGTATTCTATGACAACAGTATGGATATGCTTGGCCTATCTTGGTTACACTTTGATGATGATATTTCCGACTTATTCCGATATTCAGTTGAAAAATTATATTTTATCCCATTTTGTCGGATTTATGCTTTTTTTTATTGTTTTCCTTATCTTCTCGCTTGGAGAGCATAATATAAACGGGCAGGAAAAAATTGATGCAAAAAATCTCGGTCTCAAAAAAAATATTTATCTGCAGATGGAAAAAATATGCAGCTGTAAAAATGATTTTTTTCTGAACAACAAAGAACTTTTAGCAAAAAGCAGAAAATTGGCAGATGATTTAAGATATTCTGCAACCGCAAGAAACGACATTGACAAATTTTATCAGGAAATAGAAGAAACTATATCATCAATGCATGATGCGATAAAGGCAAATGATTCGTCTGCATACAAAAACGGGATTAACCGTTTGCATTCGTTGTGTATTCGCCACGAAAAATTTTTGCAAATATACTGACAAAGACATACCGCATCACCGTAGGTAAGATATGAGTACCCTAATGGACAAAATGATCCCGCGGTTGGCATGAGGGGGAATTGAATTGAAAAAGCGGCGTGAATATCTCTATATTTTCGAATATTACGATGATTCCTGATATCCGTAAACGTGTATTCGTCTCAATAAATCAATAAATTAATTATGAAGTACATGGAGTTTAAATTTAAAAATGGAAAAAGAACCTTTATACACTCTTTCCGAGAATGAAAAAGTTATTTTCGAACTGAACATCATATCCGCGACCAGAAGCGATCAGGCCGTTGGGGCTGCCATTTTCTCACTGCTAGCGTTGTTCAGTTCTATCCTTCCCAAAAAAAAGTCAGAGAGCAGCGGAGTCTTTGTCATAACTAATATGCGGTGTTTCATAGCGATGGAAAATAAACAATCGAACTGCTGCTGTTTCTCACGTACAAATCGTTTTTTCTGGACTTTCCCGCTGAAATCGCTTAACGGATTCAACGGATATACCACTGGCGATGCTATTAAAATCTGTTGCTGTGATTGCTGCGCGCCCACATTTAACTTTAATATCGGTATCGACTACGGGGCATCGAAATTTAAAGTAAGTGTCTGTACTGATGATGTTGACAAGCACGAGGAAGCACAGGCAATTGTTGCGAAACTGTGTGAACTTGCGCAAAAAAACAATTAGAAAAATGGAACGGGGCAATTTTAACGTTGCCCCTTTTATCAAAAAAAATGTTAATTTGGTTAAAATTCAATATCTATTCAATGCTACTTGCTTTTTTGGCAGCATTGTTTTTGATTGGCATTATTGTTTTTCCTTATCTGCATAACATTTTTCTATTTATTCCGATTCTGTTGTGTTCAATTTATATGATTTCAAAATCAATAGAAATATTTAGAAAATATCATTATAAAAAAAACATATCGGATCGGCTTATACAAAAAGCGCAAAAACGCTTCGACCAACGCTACTTTATACCTTATATGGGCAGTCCGTGTATGCGTTCCGTTGTATATTTTTCGCTTTGTGAAATAAACCGTCGTAATGAATATAGTTCCATAAAAAAAATAGCAATGGAAGAATCAGGTGTTTTTTCTTCTCCGCGTGTTGTTAATATACAAAAAGATGAAAAAGGGAAATGGATATTCATTGCACGAAACCCTATAACAGGAGAGATTGAGAAAATATGAAATGTGAATTTTGCGACAGCGAACTTGAATACGAAACCACGACATGCAAACACTGCGGAGCGCCATGCCAGTTCATAAAACGGCCGGCGGAAAAATCAGCGCAAGTCCAGACAAAGAGGATTTATGCAAATAACGCCGAAGAAGCGGATTCAGAGAATCCTGATGATCTTCGTCCAATAAGCAATGTCGATTTAAGTTTTCTGAAAAAGAAACAAGAGGCAAGAAGAAAAGCTGCTCAGGTTCCCGAAGGCCAAGGTTGCACGATCGTATTAGCAGTGATATTATTAATGTTAGTTATAGCTATTTTGATCGGCTTATGCTTATCCTGAAGAAATAATGGGAAGTCATCAAACCCTCCCAATGAAATCAGAAAAGCCGATGAACATAGGCCAACATGCGCAATGCAGTCCGTATAGTATCGTATGCAGCCTGCGGATGGATATGCCACCGCAAAAACAATACCTGCTTATCTGCGCCGACAACGAGGCACTGATGCTTTTCAAAATTTTCGGTCTGTGAAACAATAAAAAACCCCGAATTCTCGGGGGATGGTATATTTCAAAAATTGCGGAAGAACACCGGATTTATTTGCCGGCTTTACGCGCTTTCAGCACTTCTTTTGCCTCCGCTATCTTTTCATCAAACATATAACAAAGAGCATTTGCAGTTTCCATCGCTTCAACATCGGAATCTATTTTAGCCTTTCTTTTAGCCTCTTGCAACAATGCATCCGCCCTGATGATTTCTTCCGGATTTTTCTCCGGCTCGTTGCTAAGCAGTAGTACTTTAGCTAACTTTCCCATTGCTTTGGCATTGCCGTGCTTAGCTGCCTTGCCGAGCCAAAGACATCCGCTCTCGGATACTTCTTTAAAAGCGATATCCGTAAACTTACTCATAGCTTCCATAGCTTCTTCCGGACTGGAAGCCAATTTTGCTTCTTTTTCTACTTTTTTCCTGTCCAGTTCAGTAACGCATTCGGCGATTTCGAATTCCAAATTGGCATTATAATGTTTCTCAGCCTCCATCTGAGCGTAAGTGGCAATGGCTTTTTCCACATTTTTAGCCGTTCCGAGACCGCGCAGATAGCAGTAAGTCAATTTATTGCACACCGAAGCACGATCTTCTCCAGATTTCAGACCGTGTTCAAGCACTTTTTCATAGCAATCAACCGCCTCCTTATATTTTTTGTTTTCGAAATACATATTACCGTCATTCAGCAATTTCTTTTCATTTCCGCACCCGGTCAGCACAGCAGCAACGATTCCGAACATTGCCGTCAACATCAATACATTTCTTCTTATCATTACCTTGTCTCCTTTTTAAGTGGACGGTATTGCCATACATCGGAGCAAATTTACCGTTTTACAATTTTAAAGGTTTTCCGTTGAATAGATTAAAATTAAAAAAATCGGAACTGTTCACAAACAATTATTTCAAGTTAGGCATTTCATCTGCAACCTCCTTCCTGCTGCCATATATTTCAAGAAATAAATCCGTTTTCTGACACTGAATTTGAAAATTTTTACATTTTTTCCGGTTTTGCTGTCAGATTTGCCTGAAAAAAACGGAATATTGTATTGCAGAGGCGGAATAACCGGAAAGCATAAAAGCGGATAATGAAAGTTGTAACCGGAATACTGATACTGATGCGGCTGCTGATGCCGGCCGGCGATGCCGTACCGGAGAAAGAGACGCGGATGATTCACCCCGGAGCGGCCGCTCCGCCGCGGATCGGGGCGGAGCCGGAAGACGGCGGCGGAAGCGGTAACGCTCCCCGGCGGAAAACCTGGGAGGATTATTTCGTCCTGACGGCGGAAAAACCTGACCCCGGCTGCTGAAAATCCGGCTTTTTCGGAATTTTTTTGATTTTTTTATTTTCCGGTGTAAGATTTTCGCAAAAACACTGAATATTATATTAGGAAAGGAAATTTACGTCTTCCCCGCGCCGTACGGCGCAAAACCGAATCAAAAGGAGAAATGTAAATGCGCAAACTTCTGATCGCGGCAGGAATAGCCGTTGCGGCGGTCGCCGCCCTGCCCGCCCCAGGCTGGTGGACCGGATACGGATACTGCACCGCTCCGGCGGTGGTGACGGCGCCGGTAGTGGTGCCCGCTCCGGTGATACCCGCTCCGGTGATACCCGCGCCGGTGGTAGTCGCCCCCGCGCCGGTGGTGATACCGCCCCCGGTGGTGACGGTGCCGGCTTATTACGGAGGATACCGGTGGTACGGCAGACCGTGCGGCTGGTACGGCCGGCATTACTGGCGGCATCACTGGCGCCGCTGGTGAAAAGATTCCTCGTCTGCTTATCCGCGGCGGCGGTATTCGCCGCACTGTGCGGAGCGGAACCGCCGTTGCCGCTTGCGGACGGCTGCCTGCGGCTGAACCGGAGCGGCTATACCGCCGGTTATTCCGAAGCGCTGCGGCTGCCGGTGTGGACGCAGTACAGATTGACCGGCGGTATGCTGAAACCGCCGCGGGCGAAGCGTAGCGGCCGTTTCCGCCGGGATTACGGCGCGCCGGGATGCGCGATGCCGGAAGACTACCGGAACTCGGGATACGACAGGGGGCATCTGGTGCCGGCGGCTGACATGGCGTATTCGCGGAAAACCATGGAGGACAGTTTTCTGATGGGCAATATCGCCCCGCAGCGGCCGTCCTTCAACCGCGGCGCTTGGAAGCGGCTGGAAAAACAGGTGCGGAAATTCGCCGAAACGGAACAGGAGATATGCGTGGTCACCGGACCGGTTCCTCCGGATGAAAACGCGCCGGCCGGACCGGGTGGAATAAAGGTGCCGGAAGCGTATTACAAAGTGGTGTACGATCTGACTCCGCCGGAGAAGATGATCGCCTTTATCGTGCCGCAAAACGGCGGCGGCGCGCCGAGGGAATACGCGGTGACGGTGAGCGAAGCGGAGGCGGCGACCGGGCTGGAATTTTTCGCCGGAGCGGAGAACTGCGAAACGTACAAGAAAACCGTCAGCGTGAGCGACTGGCAGTGGTGCGGTCAAAAAACAAAAAAAACGGAGTGATACCTATCAGTTGCCCCAGGAACCGGCGGCGCCGCCGTCCTTGAGCCGCCAGAGGTAAAGCGGGGCCAGCGTGCCGTACGGCGACACCCGGCGGCGGAAGCGGCCGAAGCGCAGCGGGGAGAGAGTCTTCCAGCCGTGGAGTTTCATAACCGCGTTGCGCAATCCCAGATCGCCGTAACTGAGCACATCGGGGCGGGCGAAGGCGAAGATGAGCAGCATTTCCGCCGTCCATTGCCCGACTCCGCGCAAAAGGCACAGTTCGGATACCAGCGCGGCATCGTCCAGGGCGTTCAGACGCCCAAAGTCCACCCGCCCGGCGGTTTCCGCGCCGGCGATGCCGCGGAGGTATTCCGCCTTGCGGGCGCTTAAACCGCAGCCGCGCAATTCATCCGGGCTGCTGTCCAGCAGGGCGGCGGCGGTTATCCGGCCGCCGAGAAGTTCCCGTACCCGTCCGGCCACCGCATCGGCGGCGCGCAGCGCCAGCTGCTGGGAAATCACGCTTTGAACCAGAGCGTCGAACACCGAGGGGAAGCACTCGAACGACACCACGTCCGGAGCGGCGGCGATGACCGGAGCGAACTCCGGAGCGCGGCCGGCCAGAGCGGCCCGGTCGGAATCGGTGATTTCGAATCTCATCCGGTCAGCTCCCGGTAAACGGCGGCGGCTTCGGAAGTGAAACAGCAGAAAACGCATTTTTCCGGCATCACGCCCCGCCGGGATCGAACCGCGTCCAGCGCCACCGCGGCGGCGGCGCGGAGCGGATAACCGTAAACTCCGCAGGAAATGCAGGGAAACGCAATGGAGCGGCAGCCGGCCTGCTCCGCCAGCGCCAGGGAATTGAGATAGCAGTTGCGCAGCAGTTCCGGCTCGCCGCGGGAGCCGCCGTGCCAGACCGGTCCCGGAGTGTGGATCACGAAACGGGCCGGCAGACGGAACCCGGGGGTGATCTTCGCCTCGCCGGTGCGGCATCCGCCCAGCGGAATGCAGGCCAAAAGCAATTTAAGACCGGCGGCGCGGTGAATCGCTCCGTCCACCCCGCCGCCGCCCAGCAGGGTGCGGTTGGCGGCATTGACCACCGCGTCAACCCGGAGCCGGGTGATATCGCCGGTGACAATTTCAATTTCCACAACTCATCTCCGGGTGCCGGACATCCTGCCGCGGCTGTCGCGGTAAACCGCTCCGCCGCCGGTGCCGGATGCCGATCCTTCCAGCGCTCCGTTGCGGTCGCGGTAAACCGTCTGACTTCCGTTTTCATCAGCGCTGCCGGTCATCCGGCCGCGGGCATCCCGGTAAACCGTATGATTCCCGTTTTCATCAGCGCTGCCGGTCATCCGCCCGCGGGCGTCCCGGTAGATCACCCTGCCCCCGCTTTCGGTCGCGGTACCGGTCATCCGGCCGCTGGCGTCCCGGTAGATTATCCGGTCGCCGCTGCGGGCGGCGGTGCCGACCATGCGTCCGCGGGCATCCCGGTAAACTCCGGGTTCGGTATCGCGCATAAAACCGGTGTCTTTGCCGTAAACGGAAAAAGCCAGCGTAACCAGTATTAAAAACAGCGTAGTTTTCATAACGCTCCTCCGGAAAAACCGACTTGTAAAACTGATATTCATCAGTATAATCCCCCGCCGCCTTTTTCGCAAATTGTATTTACAGAAAATGCGCCACCGTACCGGACGGTCGCTCCATCGATATGAAAAAAACTTTTTTATTTTAAAATTCGAAATTTTTAAAGAATTTTTATTTCCAAGTGTCAGAAATTCATCCGGCTTGCGTTTATTCCAATAGATAAGAGGAAATTAAAACACAAAAACAGATTCGTTGCCGATATTTCCGACGGAGACGGAAACGATGTCAACCGAATTCCGCGGATGAAAAAAAGATTTTCTCAGATAAAACCCGTAAAAGAGCAAGGAGGTATCTCATGGCACAGGGAATCAATGAATCAATCACCGGTGAAACAAGTTATTCGCAGGAGCATCAGCTGACGGAATTCAACGACACGCTGAACATCATCGGGGCATCGCTGCGGTTGCTCAAACCGGCCGGAGACCTGATGCTGATGCAGGGCGACGACACGGTTACAATTACCGACTCCAATATCACCGGCGACACCGGGGTGGGGCTGCTGCTCGGCTCCGGCAATGATTATCTCCGTATCCGCAATTCGACCGTCCGCAGCCGGATATCGCTGGCCGGCGGCGATGACGAAGTCTATATCGACGGCACGGCGCAAAGCGCGGTTACGCTGAATGCGCTCGACCCGGATCAGACCAGCATCGATACCGACGAGGACCTCACCACCCTGTCGCTGGGCAGCGGCAATGACACCCTGGCGCTGAATTCCACCCTGCAGGGCACCGGGGTGATCAATTTCGGCAGCGGCAGCGACACCCTCCGTTTCAACAACGGCACTCTGAACAATACCGGCGGCATGGCTAACCTGAACAATCTGGAAGTTACCGGACTGGGCGGCATGACTTACCGCGATATCGCTCTGGTAGGCGGGGGCAACCGGATCGAGTACAACGGCAGTCTGCGGGGCAGCGACAACCGCCGCTGGATAACCGTGGAAGCGGCGGCGGACACACCGTCGGCCCGCACCGATTTCATCACCGCCGGCAGCGTGGTGTCGAATATCGGATTCAAAGTGAACAACCGCAAATTCGTGCAGTCGGACGGCGGCATCTGGGAAATCAGCGGCAGAACGGAAGATGCCGCCTTCACCGCCGAGGGCGGCGAAGTAACGCTGTACAACATGGTGCTGACCGGCAACCTGACCGGAATCACCGGCACCGGTACCGACTGGTATCTTGCCGAGAGCAATATCGGCAGCCATACGGCCGGAGGAGCATCGCTTGCCGGCGGTTCCATGACCCTCGATTCCGTCGGGTTCACCGCAAACTCCGGCGGTGCGGTAAATATGCGGAATGTACAGTTTACCGCCGGGGATTCATATTTCAATAACAATAATAATAATGAACAATCATCAGTATCCGGAGGCGCAATAAGCGCCTCGGAGAGCGTACTGGCGTTGACCGGCTGCGATTTCAGCGGTAACAGCGCCTCCTCTTACGACTTCCGCTACTCCGACTCCTCCTTCTCCTATTACTATTACTACGGCGGCGCAATTGCCGCGCAAGACGGCAGCGTTATGACCGTGACCGGCTGCGATTTCAGCGGCAACAGCGTCGCCTCCTACTACTACCGCTCCTACTCCTACGGCGGTGCGATTGCCGCGCAAGGCGGCAGTGATATAACCGTGACCGATTGCGATTTCAGCGGCAACGGCACCTACTCCTACTACGACTCCTACGGCGGCGCGATTGCCGCGCAAGGCGGCAGTGATATAACCGTGACGGGCTGCGATTTCAGCGGCAACAGCGTCTCCTCCTCCTCCGACTCCTACGGTGGCGCGATTGCCGCGCAAGACGGCAGCGTTATAACTGTAACCGGCTGCGATTTCAGCGGCAACAGTGCCTTCTCCAACTACGTCCACGCCTACGCCTACGGCGGTGCAATTTTTGCGGACAATGCGGTTGTTAATCTCACCGACACGGTATTCACTGATAACCGTACAGGTAACTGCGGCGGAGCCGTTTATCTGCGCAACGGCAGCAAACTGACCTATACGCTGTCGGACAATTCACGCAAACTTCTCGGCACGGTAACCGACTCCGGCAACAGCGCAAGTGAAGGCGGGTTCATGTATCTGGACAATTCCACCGCGGATTTCGTCATCGGAACCAACCGTAAGCTGGTGATCACCGACAGCATCGGCGGCCAGGGAAACAACGCCGCCGTCACCAAGCGCGGGGCGGATATGGAGATAACCGCCGCGGTGCAGGACAACAGCATCCGCTGGACGGTAGTGGACGGGCTGCTGGAACTGTCCACCGTCGCCCGTACCGTCAATCTGAACAACTGGACTATCGGGCAGAACGCGGTGCTGCGCCTGAGCGGCAAGGACGACACCGTGAACATGGGGGCGGACAAGAAGATCGGCACTCTGGACCTGGGCGGCGGCAGCGATACGGTGAATACCGGCGGCTACACGCTGAGCGACGGCAAACTGCTGGTGAGCCGGGTTAAATTCACCGGCGGCGGAAAAATCCGGAGCGACATCGCCACCCGCTCCGCCGGTGAGGCGTTCGACATCACGCTGGACGATGTGACGCTGGACAGCCGCATCACCGGCGGCTCAGGCGATGACCGGATTCAGATCACCCGGAAATCCGCGCTCGGGAAAGCGATAGAT
>JAZRUY010000164.1:0-2163 GCA_045598845.1 Victivallaceae bacterium | reverse complement strand
CCGCCGGCGCTTCCTCCGCCGGTTTACCGGACGAAACCACTACTCTTGCCGGTCGCAGCAGCCGTCCTCCGAGTTTGTATGCGCCGCTCCATTCCCGGATTACGCTTCCTTCCGGCACTTCTTCCGATGCTTCCGTGCCTACCGCTTCATGAATATCCGGGTCGAATTTTTGTCCGGCCGCATGTATGCAGGTGATACCGGATTCTTCAAAGGCCTTGTTGTATTGATCGATGATCATTTCCAGCCCCTGCCGGAGTTGTTCCAGATTTTCAGTTTTTTCGGCGGATGACCGCGCCATTTGCAGGTAATCGTAAACGGTGATAAACGGGGCCAGCGCATCGGCGGCGCCGTACATCCTCGCTTCGGAAATGTCTTTCGCGGTGCGTTTGCGGTAATTCTGCATATCCGCCTGGGCATATACGAATTTGGCTTCCGCTTCCGCCAGTTTCGCTTTCAGTTCCGTGATTTCGTCTTTCAGTTTTTTCTCTTCGTCGGTTTTTTTCCAGAAATTGAGTTTGGATTTTTTTTCTTTTTTCCCGTTTCCGGTTTCATTTTCCGTCCCGGATGGCTCTTTTTCCAGGGTTTCAGTTTCGTCCTGCGGTTTTTTTCCCTCTGCCGCTTTGCCGGTTTCTTCCGCCGGAATTGCGGTTTCTTCCTGTTCAGGATTGATATGTTCAGTCTGATTATCCATTCCCATCGCTCCTTGATTCATTCGCCGCATCCCGGATTCAGACGGGGACCGGAATATATCCGTTTCCCGTAATTAATCCGGCCGGCACGATAATATAAGTTATATAATATACTATACTCCGCGCGATGGAGCAAGATTTCACTCATGGGTTATTTCTTCCGGTAAAGTGAATTCCCGTAGCAGTCTATCGCCACTACCAGTGGCATCCGGCATACTTTCAGCCGGTATATCGCCTCCGGTCCCAGATCAGGAAAGGCGACCAGTTCGCAGGCGGTTACGCTTCCGGCGATCAGAGCGCCGGCGCCGCCGGTAGCCGCCAGATATACCGCATGATTGCGCCGTATGGCATCGATAACTTCCTGCGACCGTCCGCCTTTGCCGATCATTCCACGCAGTCCGCAGCGGTCGAGCAGCCGCGGCGAGTAGGCGTCCATACGGTAACTGGTGGTCGGTCCGGCGCTGCCGATCACTCTGCCGGGCGCGGCGGGGCACGGTCCGGTGAAATAAATGCAGGAGTCTTTCAGATCCATCGGCAGTTTTTCGCCCTTGTCAAGCATTGCGCATAACCGCTTGTGAGCCTGGTCGCGCCCGGTCCAGATCACTCCGTTCAGGAGTACCGTATCTCCGGCATGCAGGCTCATGACTGTCGCTTCGTCCAGCGGAGTGACGATTTCCAGTTGCTTTTTCATAATATCACCTCGCAGTGCCGGGCCGCATGGCAGTTCAGATTCACCGCCACCGGCAGACTTGCTATATGGCAGGGATGGAATTCGATATGCACCGCCAGTGCGGTGATGTTTCCGCCCAGTCCCTGCGGTCCGACTCCGGACATATTGATTTTTTCCAATATTTCCTGTTCCAGTTTCGCATAGCGCGGATCATGACTGGGCTTTCCGGTTTCCCGCAGCAGTGCGCGTTTGGCCAGCAGTGCGGCAATTTCAAAAGTTCCGCCTATGCCTACTCCGACTACTGTCGGAGGGCAGGGGTTGCCTCCCGCGGAAACCACGGTATTGACCACAAAATCCTCTACCCCCTGTTTCCCGTCCGCCGGTTTCAGCATTTTCACCGCGCTCATGTTTTCCGAGCCGCCGCCTTTGGGGGCCAGCGTGATTTTCAGCCTGTTTCCCGGTACCAGCGTCAAGTGTATTACCGCCGGAGTGTTGTCGCCGGTGTTTTTCCGGTCGAATAACGGGTCCGACACGATGGATTTGCGCAGATAAAATTTTCGGTAACCGCGGGCGGTGCCTTCGTTTATCGCCTGATATATGTTTCCGGTGTCCAGTTCCGCTTCCGTGCCGAGTTCGGCAAAGAACACCGCGAATCCGGTATCCTGGCACAGCGGCAGCCGCTCTTTTGCCGCAATGTCACGGTTGAGCAGATACTGGCGGAAAAATTCTCCGGCCAGTTCACCGTGTTCCTTTGCCGCCGCGTTTTCCAGTACCGCCGACACATCCTGCGGCAGATCGCAGGCG
>JAZRUY010000163.1:0-4594 GCA_045598845.1 Victivallaceae bacterium | reverse complement strand
ATAACTCTGATCCTTGGACGAATCCGCCGCCCGGACCAGTATCGGCCGGCCGTCTTCCCGGCGGACAATTCCGGCGTAATGACCGGTCGCCACACACTCCGCTCCGCACCGGGCGGCATAATCCAGCAATTCGCCGAATTTCACCAGCGGATTGCACAGACAGCAGGGATTCGGAGTCCGCCCGGATGCATATTCCAGCGCGCACGGACGCAGCACAGCGCGGCGGAAAACATCGCCGCGATCAAGATAAACGTTGTCGATACCGAGCATTCCGGCGGTGGCATCGATCACATCATGCGGTGCGGCGCACCGCAGAGTTCCGCCGAATTCCGGGGACGAAAAAGTAAAATCCAAAGTAACGCCGAGCACCTCATAGCCGCGCTGCAACAGACATAAAGCGGCAACGGCTGAATCGACTCCGCCGGACAAGGCCGCGACAGCGAATTTTTTCTTCATTTACCACTCCGGACAAGCATATTCACAACCGGCATAATATGCTTGACCGGCCGGCGCTTTTCAAGCGTTCCAAGTTGATTTAGCCCTGCGCCCGTACTATATTATTTGTTCGATATGCCATAGCGTAAGCACAGTGTCCTTTGCCACTGATTCTAAATATCACGGAGATATTTCATTATGCCGGACGACAATTCTAAAATCCGTTTCACTCCAAGAGCGAAGAAAGCGCTGGCGCTGGCCAAGCTTGAAGCGGAACGGCTGAACCACGACCATATCGGAACTAAGCATCTGCTGCTGGGAATATTGCGGCTTAACGAAGGTGTGGCGGTGGAAGTACTGCGCGGATTCGAAGTGAATCTGGAAAGGCTGCGGCTGGAAGTTGAGAAAAGTTTCGTATCCGGCGGACAAACCAAAATGTCCGGAGAACTGCCGCATTCGCAGAGGCTGGACAAAATAATACTCATGGCGAGTCAGGAAGCCGCGGCGATGAATTACCAGTTCATCGGAACCGAGCATATGCTGCTGGCCATTCTGCGCGAAGGACGCAATTCAGCGGCGCGCATTCTCTGCAACATGAAAATACAGCTCAATGCGGTTTACAAAGCGATCATCCAGCATCTGGACAGCGACTATCTGCCGGAAAGCGGAAATTCGGCGCCGGACCGCGATTCCGGCGAAGAAACTGAATCTGAAGACGGGGACCCCGCGGATCAGGAAGAACAGGATGAAAACAGCAAATCTTCCGGATCGCTTAATGCGCTGAATACTTTCGGCCGCAATCTTAGCGATCTGGCCGAACGGGGAAAACTGGATCCGGTGATCGGACGCGCCAAGGAAATCGCCAGAGTTATCCAAATTCTGTGCCGCCGAACCAAAAACAATCCGGTACTCATCGGCGAAGCCGGAGTCGGCAAAACCGCCATAGCGGAAGGGCTGGCCCAAACTATCGCCGAAGGGAAAGTTCCTCCGATGCTGTCCGACCGGACGGTTTACAGTCTGGATCTGCCGCTGATGGTGGCTGGGACAAAATACCGGGGGCAATTCGAGGAACGCCTCAAAGCGGTGGTGGATGAAGTACGCAATTCCGGCAAAGTGATTCTGTTTATCGATGAACTGCATACCATCGTCGGAGCCGGCGGCGCGGAAGGCGCAATGGATGCCGCCAACATCATCAAACCGGCTCTGGCTCGCGGAGAGTTACAATGTGTGGGAGCGACCACTCTGGACGAATACCGGAAAGGTATTGAAAAAGACGCCGCGTTAGAGCGGAGATTCCAACCGGTAACCGTCAATCCTCCGGAAATCGCCGATGCCGTGCAGATTCTGAACGGGTTGCGCCCGGTTTACGAAGCGTATCACCATGTGCGCTTTTCACAAGAAGCGGTGGAAGCGGCGGTGCGGCTGTCCGACCGCTACATCACCGGACGGCTTCTGCCGGACAAGGCGATAGATGTGCTGGATGAAGCCGGTGCGCATGCAAGAATAAGCAGTATTACTCCGCCGCCGGACACCGAAACGCTGGAAGCGGAGCTGAAACAGATCACCGGGCGCAAATATGCCTGCGTAAACAATCAGGATTATGAGGGGGCGGCCAGAGAACGGGATGCGGAGCGCAATCTGCAAACCCGCATCAACGGGTTGAAAAACACCTGGCGTGCGGACAGCGCCGAAAAAATCATCGACATCTCGGAAAAAGACATCGCCGATGTGGTATCGGCCATGACCGGCATTCCGGTGCGCCGGGTGGAAGAAAGCGAAGGCCGTAAGCTGCTGCGGATGGAAGAAGAACTGAAACGGATGATCATCGGTCAGGAACAGGCGGTATCTGCAGTGGCCAGGGCGGTAAAACGCAACCGCGCCAACCTGAAAAATCCGGAACGCCCGATCGGATCTTTCATCTTTATGGGACCGACCGGAGTGGGAAAAACCATGCTGGCAAAAAAGCTGGCCGAATTCATCTTCGGCAGAGCGGATGCGCTGATACAGGTGGATATGTCGGAATACATGGAAAAATTCAATGTTTCGCGGATGGTGGGGTCGCCTCCCGGGTATGTCGGATATGATGAGGGAGGCGAACTTACCGAGCAGGTGCGCCGCAAGCCTTACAGCGTGGTACTGTTCGATGAAATAGAGAAGGCGCACCCGGATGTCATGCATATTCTGCTGCAGATTCTGGAAGAAGGACGCATTACCGATTCGCTCGGGCGCAAGATCGATTTCCGCAACACCGTGATAATCATGACCAGCAACACCGGAGCGGAATTCGCGGTCAAGGGAGGTTCGCTGGGATTCGGAGGAAAAGACCAGTCCGGAGATCAAATTGAAGAAAAGCTGATCGATACAGCCAAGCGGCGGTTTAAACCGGAATTTCTGAACCGGGTGGATGAGATTGTTATTTTCAGGCAACTCGGAAAAGAGGATTTGCTGAAAATCGCCGCGCTGGAACTGGATAAACTCGCCGCTCGGCTGAGCGAGCGGCAGTTGACGCTGCAAATTTCTTCAGGGGTGGCGGAACTGGTGGCGGATTATGAATACAATCCTGAATACGGTGCCAGACCGTTGCGCCGGGCGGTGGAAAGACTTATAGAGGATCCGCTGGCGGATGCGGTACTGCAAGGAAAATTCAACGGCGCATCCGGAGTAAAAATCAGTGTAAAAGACGGGAAAGCGGTATTCACTCCGGCAGACAGCGCACTGAAATAAAAAAAAGGAGGCGGCGGTCTGTTATTACGAAACGGTTATTTTCGCGCCTCCGCCCCGCCGGATGCAGGAATCATAAGCCTTCCGGTAGCGTTCCAGATTGGCGGCGCTGAAACTTTTCAGCGCATACCGGCGGTAACGTTTGCGGTTATCTTCAAACAGTGAGAGATAACGGCGCAGCATATTCACCAGATTCAACGCGGTATTTTCCAGAGTCTCCTCGCCGTCGGCCGCCCGGCCGGACAAGGACGGAGCCGCCATGCTTTCCAGCCGGACAAAGATATCGCCGGATATTGAACCGATACCGCACAACGCATTGCTGACACCGTCGGCGAAACGGATCAGCGTAAGAAGTTTTTCCTCGCGCGAAGCGGTATCCGGGCTGGAAAGAAGACGGATAATACTCTCTGAACACTGCGCCGAACCGCGGAAACAACGGTTGATTTCAGCGAAACGCAACTGCCGCTCCGAAGTATCCAGACTAAAGAGCATCCCGTCGTCAAGCATGGTGATACCGAGATCCAGCAGGGCATCCCGCCGTCCCATCATCGGCGGAATATTCTGCTTGATGCGCAGATCTGTCTCCCGGCCCTGGCGTTCAGACACCGAGGACCGGAGAGATTCCCAGGGACGGATGATTTTTTCCAGAAAACTGTTCATCGCGCCTATCCTAAAAAACCGCCGGCGGCGGAAATACCAGGTTAATCCGCGAAAGTAAACTGGAATGCCTTGTTGGCATTGACCGCGGAACTGATCGCGGCGATCAGTTCATCGCTGATCGCGGTATTCATCCGGATAATGCTGAGGGCGAGACCGTTTTTGATGTTACGCGGAGCGCGGATATCCTCGATGTTGACTCCGGCATCGCCGAGCAGACCGGCGATTTTACCGAGTACCCCCGGCTGATCCTTGTATTCCACAAAGAGATGATGACCGGCCGGCTCCAGATAGAGATGATCAAAACCGTTTAACCTGGAAATCATGATCCGGTTTTCAGCGATAGTGCCGCGGGCTCCGGCCTGATAAATGGTCCCTGCGCCGGCGAAAAGATCAACGGTGATACTTTGACCGTAGTTTTTTCCGTTATCAACTTCACGGTTCACCAGTTCGATACCGGCATCGGCAAGATATTTCTCGGCATCGGCGGGAGCCAGAGATGTATTGAATTCTCCTGCGATGGCGGCCGCCACAGGAGGAATCATCCATTTGGCGAATTTATTCAAATCTCCGTAAAAACTGGTGGCGATCCGGGACGGATTACTTGTCTTGCCGAGATAAGCCTGCGACAAGGCGGTAAGCACATAAGCGAGCTGCTGGAATTTGCCGTCGAAACCGTCGGGCAGCGCCTTGTTGACCACGCAGTCCGTCACGCCCTGTTCAAAATATGCCACCGTCTGTTCGGCTGCGCGCTTGGCCGCCAGCCAGTTGGCTTCGAAGG
>JAZRUY010000162.1:0-5968 GCA_045598845.1 Victivallaceae bacterium | reverse complement strand
ATTCAGCGATAGACACGGTATTGTCCATCAAATCGTTGTCTTCATTGAAAGGATTCCCGGTACACTTGGGATCCCACCATCCCACAAAGCATTGCTTGGTATATTTGTCCATCAGGTATTCATTGTTTTTGACGAAGAAATCACGCCCGCCGAAACCGCATATCCGCATAGGGAGCGATCCGGTGAACCATTCTAACAGGTCGAGATCGTGGCAACATTTTTCCAGAATGTGCGGACCGGCTTCCGATACATGACGGCGCCAGTTTGTCATAATACAACCGCCGTGCCGGGGCACAATATGCTCGTCGGCTTCGATAGCGACAATTTTGCCGAGAATTCCTGAATCGAGAATTTCGCGGCATTTACGGTAACAGGGAGCGTAGCGCAGCACAAAACCGGTAGCAAATAGTTTTCCGCTCTTTTTCTGCGCCTTGTCGATGGCGATGCAGTCCCCGATAGATGTGGCAAGCGGCTTTTCGCTGAACACATCCTTCCCGGCTTCGAAAGCGGCGATAATCTGCTCTTTGTGGCGGGCGTTGGGCGAACAGACAAACACCCAGTCAACTCCGGGGCAGTTGATCGCCTCCTGATAGCTACCGCAGATTTTAGCATCTCCGGAATGCCATATTCCGAGTGCGCCCTTAACAATATCGGTATCAGGGTCGAAAGCCGACACAACTTTTACATTACGGTTGGAATCGATCAGCAGACGCTCGATGATGCAGCGCGGACGGCAACCGGCACCAAGCACGGCGATTCCGACTTTGCGGCCGTAAGCCATGGTTGACTCCTGTTATTTTTTGTAACTTGCGTAATAAAAACATTGTATTGCAGAATGGCCGAAATAAAAAACGGAATTATTCTAAAAAAACGGCGACATCAATGCCGCCGCTTTGAATTTCAGTGTTTGTTCAGCAACCGAGTTCTTTCCATACAGGAGCAAGATCGACCGGCTTACCGGTACGGCATGACTCATCGATGGCAAGAGCATAAACCGCACTGCGTAATCCTTCACTGGCTGAGCATTTCGGCGGTTTGCCGTCGCACATGCATTCTTCATAGAGTTCCTTGAGCATCACCAAGTCGCCGCCGCCGTGTCCGCCGCCCTCAAGCCGGAAAGACACATGGGCGTCATCGTTCATCCGCCGGTACATTACATTGCCGCCGTACAACTCGCATACCATAGTTCCCTCGGTGCAGCAGAAACGCATACGGCGCTCCGGAATCGGATTGCTCATAGTGGCGCTGAAAGACACCCGGATGTTATTGCGGAATTCAGCGATGGACACCGTGTTGTCCATAAGATCATTGTCTTCATCGAAAGGATTTCCGGTGGTTTTGGGGTCCCACCAGTTCACAAAGTATTTGTCGGAGTATTTTTTCATTAGGTACTCGTTCTTCCTCACAAAGAAATCGCGGCCGCCGAAACCGCACACCCGCACCGGAAGTGAACCGGTGAACCATTCGATCAGGTCGAGATCGTGGCAGCACTTCTCCAGAATATGCGGGCCCGCCTCGGATGTGTGACGGCGCCAGTTGGTCATAATGTAGCCGCCGTGCGAAGGGAACACATGCTCGTTGGCTTCGATGGAAATGATATTCCCGATTACTTCTGAATCGAGAATTTCGCGGCATTTGCGGTAGCACGGAGCATAGCGCAGCACAAAACCGGTGGCGAACACCTTTCCGCTTTTTTTCTGTGCCTTGTCGATGGCGATACAGTCCCCGATAGAGGTGGCAAGCGGCTTTTCACTGAACACATCCTTTCCGGCTTCGAAAGCGGCGATAATCTGCTCCTTGTGGCGGGCATTGGGCGAACAGACAAACACCCAGTCAACCCCCGGACAATTGATTGCCTCCTGATAACTGCTGCAGATTTTGGCATCTTCGGAATGCCATATTCCGAGTGCTTCCTTCAGTATTTCGGTATCAGGATCGAAAGCGGATATCACTTTGACATTGCGGTTTGAATCGATCAGCAGACGCTCGATAATGCAGCGCGGCCGGCTGCCGGCACCAAGCACCGCTATCCCTACTTTGCGGTCATAAGCCATGGTTTTATCTCCTTTTTTGGTCGGCACATATCGAAATAAAACGCACCGTTTGAAATTAAATATATTACATAAAAAAATAAATAAAATGGATAAAAATTGTATTGTCAATGACAAAAAACAGGATTACTTTTTATAATGAAAAAACCGTGTTTGAATGTTTTTCACTGCGCTTTCAGGAAACTGCCGTTTATGAAAATGACCTCCAGAACCGAGTTCATACCCGGCGGAGATACCGGACCGGATGTGCACCGCATGATTCGCCGGGTGCCGGAGTGGCATCTCCGCTACGGTCTTTTTATAATCGACGGCAGTGAAGCGGTAGTCGGCGGACCTGACGGATTCGCAGATTGCAGTCCGCGCCGTTTTGAATACTATTCCATTTCGCATTTGTATGCCGGAGGAGGCAGATACTGGTCGCCGGAGTGCGGCGAGGCGGCATTAAAACCGGGTACGCTGGTAGTTGTCACTCCCGGAAAACTGAACCGTTACGGCGGCGCGGAAGGCCGGAGTTACTGTGAGGATTCGGTGCGTTTCCGCGGCGACATCGCCGACCGGATGCGCGATTGCGGTATTATTGCGGACGGTTTTTTTGAATTCGGTACCGCGCGGCGGTTGCTCCCGGTCATCGAGGCGGCCCGCGATCCGGCAATTGATTCGCAATTGCGAGCCAATCTGCTGCTGCAGCGATTGATGGTTGAATGTTATTTGGAGCGCCGCCGCCCGGCCCGTCCTGGGCTGGAACGGCTGCTGGCGCGGCTGCGGGAAGACTGGGCGCATTGGTGGACTGTGACTGAAATGGCGGAAATCTGCGGTATGTCACCGGACAGACTGCGCCGGGCGTTTCTCCGTGAAACCGGTATGCTTCCCAAACACTATCTGGAGTCTCTTAAACTTAACCGCGCCGCTGAATTGCTGCGCCGACGCGAAATGACCGTGCAGCAGATCGCCGCCAGTCTGGGGTATGCCGACAGTTATCATTTTTCGCGCAGATTCAAAAAATTTGCCGGCGCGGCGCCGGAGCATTACCGGAATCCCGCCCGGACATCGCGTTGACAGCGCAGCGTGTATGCTCGCAAATAGTATCCGCCGGCCGCGGAAAATAACTGCATTTATACGATATATCGGTACGGTTGCAAAAAAAGCGCAACCGTAATATATTCTCCGCAGTACCGCTTATTTAGTAATTATAAAATATTCTTCAGTTCAGACAGAGGTGCCGAAGATGAAAAAACTGCTTGTTACCGGCAGCGCGGCCGCGGAAGGAATCCCGGCATTGTTCTGCGATTGCCGGGTGTGCCGTCAGGCCAGAAAAAACGGCGGTAAGGATTTGCGGATGCGGGCAGGGTATATGCTGGGCGATGCGGTACGCATTGACTGGTGTCCGGACAGTTATGCGCAGGAATTGAAATTCGGATTGGACAGCTCGCGTCTGCGGCATATTTTTGTAACCCACAGCCACGAAGACCATCTGGTGCCGGATTCTCTGGATTACCGGCGCGATGGTTTTTCAGTTGTACCGGATGACAGTATTTTGAATCTTTACGGGGATCCCGGCGCCATCCGTAAACTGTACCGTTATTTCTGGGATTTCGGCAAAAGTATCGGTTTTAACGGCAGTTTTGATAAATGGCGGATGCGAACTGTGCAGCTGGAACCTTTTGCGCCGGTGGAGTTGCCGGATACTGATATGACTTTCTGGCCACTGCTTGCAAAACATATGACTGAGTCACAATTCGATACCCCGTTCATCTATGCGATACGCTGGGGAACCAGTTATCTGATGATCGCCAACGACACCGGCGTTTTTCCAGAAGAAACCTGGAAATGGCTGGAAGGTTTCGGACATCGTTTCCATACCGTGATTGCCGATTGCACCGGAGGGGTGGGGAGTTACGATTGCGGTCACATGTGCGGTAAATATACGGTGGAGGTCAAAAACAGGCTGGCTTCCATGAGTAGAATTGATGACCGCACCGGATATTTTATCAATCATTTTTCGCATAACGGGCATGCTGTTCATGCCGAATTGGAATCGTTTTATGCTCCGTACGGCATTATCCCCTGCTGGGACGGAATGACGGTGGATTTGGACAGCTGATAATTTTCGGCGGACAGATATGATCGATGTGGCGGCGGAAAAGAACCGGAGCAAAATTCAGCGGGCGTTGCCCGTTGGTATCTGCGGACACGGTCTGCAGGAACAGGAAATCCGCGGACAACTTGATGAACTTGCTAAACTTATCTCCAACCTCGGCATAATTCCGCTGGAACCGCTGACAGTGCGTTCTGACACAGTCTCGTCCCGTTTCCTTACCGGTACAGGCAAGGCGGAGAAAATCGCGCAATTGGCGCAGGAATGTGAAGCCGAAGCGCTGGTGTTCGACAACCCGCTTTCTCCATCGCAGCAACGCAACTGGGAACGGCTGTCCGGTATGCCTGTATATGACCGGGAGGAGATAATTCTGGATATCTTCGCCGGACGGGCCATTACCCGTGAAGCGGTTTTGCAGGTGGAGTTGGCCAGGACCAAATATTATCTGCCCAGACTGTCGAGGGCATGGACACACCTTTCCCGTCAGCAGGGAGGCGGTGCGACTACCCGCGGCGAGGGTGAAACTCAGATTGAAACTGACCGCCGGTTGCTGCGCCGCCGGATATCGCGGCTGGAAAAGGAACTGGATACAGTGCGGCGGCAGCGCAATGTGCAACGCAAAGCCAGACAGCGCAGCGGTATTCCGGTCGGAGCAATTGTCGGATATACCAATGCCGGGAAATCATCCTTGTTGAAAGCACTGGCAGGGGCGGATATTCTGGTCGAGGATAAACTCTTCGCCACTCTTGATCCGTCCACAAGAAGGGTTCTGCCGGGAAGAGGAGCGGAACTTCTGCTGACAGATACAGTGGGTTTTGTACGCAATTTGCCGCATACTTTGGTGGAAGCCTTTAAATCAACGCTGGAAGAAGCGGTTTTGGCGGATTTTCTGCTATTGGTGCTGGATATTTCCAGCCCCGCGCTGGATGCGGAAATTGAAACCACGCTGACTGTGCTGCGCGAGTTGGGCGCGGAGTGCAAGCGTATTATCACTGTATTCAATAAAACCGATCTGATTGATCCTGAATGCGATGCGGTACGGTTAGCCGCCTTGAGAGTGCGTTTCCCGGATGCGTTCTATATTTCGGCGGAAACCGGTTCCGGATTGGATGAACTGCGGGATAAACTTGCCGCTGTCGCCTGCGAAAAACAGGCTAAGATACGGGTTAAATTGCCGCCTGACCGCTCTGATCTGGCGGCATTGGCTCATTCCGCCGGGCGGGTTTTGAAAGAAAATTACAATCCGGACGGGTCGCTGGACATCTGTTTCAGCATCGGCCCGGAATACCGGCATAAGTATATGGAGTTCGTGATATGAGAAAAAAAATATTGTCGGTGCTGTTGCTGTTGTGCTCTGTTACGCTTTGCTGTTCCGCGGCTGCAGTTCAGTCGCCGTGGGATTTGTGGCGAATGGGATATGAGAATTTCGACCAGGGGCAGAAACACCGCGGACGCGGAGAATTGCAGTTGGCTTTGACTTCTTTCCGTACGGCGCTTGAAAGTTATGAACGGGTGAAGCAAATGCGTCCGGATTGGAATCAGGCGGTATTGGACGAACGCATCGCCGCTTGTAAAAAAGAGGTGTTCGGTCTGGAAAAAATCGTGGGTAATTATGCCGCGGATGAGGTTAACGGCGGCAAAGATGATACCGGAAAAGCGAATTCCAAATTCGCCAGCAGCGGTGCCGCCATGAATCTGGAACTTGAAAGATTGCGCGGAGAACTGGAGAATGTTCGCGGGCGTTTGGCGCAGGCAACTTCTGAAAAAGAGGCTTTGGAGCGGGAAGCGGAAAAAAACCGCATGCTGACGGATGAAATATCGG
>JAZRUY010000161.1:0-15652 GCA_045598845.1 Victivallaceae bacterium | reverse complement strand
ATTGTTTACCGTTCGGCCGGGATACTGGGTGTGAAGATCAACGACGATGGAGCCAGGGAAATCGCATCCAGATGCCGCGGAACTCCGCGTATCGCCAATAACCTGTTGCGCCGCGCCCGCGATTTCGCTGAAATCAGGGCGGATTCTGAAATTACCGGTCCCGCGGCCGCCGATGCGCTTGAGATGCTGCAGATAGACCGGGACGGTCTGGACGAAATGGATTTGCGGATTCTGGATGTCATCGTATCCAATTTCCGCGGCGGTCCTGTCGGGTTGAAAAGCATCGCCGTATCGGTCGGAGAGGAGCAGGATTCCATCGAAGAGGTTTATGAACCGTTCCTCATTCAGCGCGGTTATCTGGTGCGCACCGCCAAGGGCAGGGTGGCGACTCCGAAAGCGTGGATCAAACTGGGGCTTCCCGGACCGGCCGGAGCCGGCCAGCCGGATTTGTTTTAACCTGGTTTATAAGCGGGTTTATTAAGAATGTTCAAGATGTTTAATCTGCCTGGAAATTTCGGTGTCCGCGGTAATGAAGAGGACGGCGGCACGCCGCGCCGGAGCGGAGCGGGAAGACGAAAATCCCCGGTAAAACATCCGGCGAAGGATGTTCGCGATTATGCGATGGATCTGCTCGGCCGCCGTCCGTATTCCGAGGCTGAATTGCGTTGTAAATTGATTTCGGCCGGTTATCCGCCCGCTGCCGCCGACGATGCGCTTGTTTTCTGCCGGGAGCATAAATTTACCGATGATGCCGCTTTTGCAGAGGATTTGGCGGCCGGTATGGCTTTCAGACGGTTAGGTCAGAGGCGTATAGAAAAAGAACTTGTCAAAAGAGGTATTCCGGCGGAATTGCGAGTCCGGATGCTGGACGGACTGGCATCAGGCGAAGAAGAACGGGCATCGGCGGCGCTGGCGGATAAGTTGCGGCTGATTCCTGATGAAACCGACATCCGGCGCAAATATGCCGCCTGTTTCAGATTTCTGATGTCACGCGGATTCAGCGGCGAAATATGCCGCAGGGTTATTTCCAATGCCTTTGATTCCGGATGTTGAGCAGGGGGTATTCGCTTTCGGCCGCTGTTTTTTTGCGGCGGGACGGGATTGCGGCGGATTGCAAAAACTCCCTGTTCAGACTACATTATACGGATATACTCATGGTAAATCAGTCGGGCTGCGGGGCGGGTTGTACCGTTGGAACGGCATGGAACGGTTAAGTAAATGCCGCGCGGTTGTTATTGTAATTGAAATCCGGAGATAATATGCAATGAAATACTGTCTGCTGGTAATAGTTTTCTTTCTTGCCGCTTATATCATTCCGCTCGGCAACCGTCCGCTGATGACTCCGGATGAATTCCGGTATGCCGAAATTCCCAGAGAAATGCTGGAATCAGGCAATATGGCGGTGCCGCATTTGCTCAATATGCGTTATTTTGAAAAACCGGCTCCCGCTTACTGGCCGACCGCGGTAAATTTGAAAATATTCGGAGAAACCCGTTTCGCGATCCGCTTTTCCGCCGCACTTTCCGCTCTGCTTACCGCTCTGCTGATTTTTTTTGCAGTGCTGCGCTTGTATCATGACAGCAAGATGGCGGCATTATCGGCGGTGCTGTTTCTTTTTTCCGGGCTGCCTTATGCGATAGGAACTTTCGCGGTGCTGGATTCGCAATTCTGTTTTTTTGTTACCGGAACTTCGGTTTGCGCTTTTCTCGCCCTGCAGGAAAGCGCCGTGCTGAATTGGCGCAAAATTCTTTTGCTGCTGTTATGCGGAGTATGCGCCGGTGCGGCTTTTCTTACCAAGGGATTTCTGGCATTCGCTATTCCGGTGCTGGCGCTGATGCCGTATTTGCTTTGGGAGCGTAAATGGCGCGAATTCATTGTAATTCCCTGGCTGCCGCTACTGGCCGCCGCTGCGGTCGTATTGCCGTGGGCATTGAGAATACATCAGGCTGACGGCGATTTCTGGCGTTATTTTCTGGTGGTGGAGCATTGGCAGCGCTTTTCCGCAGGCGCCTGTGCTCAGCATTCGGAACCGTGGTGGTTCTATTTCCCGTGGTTCGTTACCGGAACATTGCCGGCCGGAATATTGCTTCCTGTCATGATTCACGGAATACGTTCTTCCGGAACCGGAAAATTTTTCAGCCATCCGCTGAACCGTTTTTCTCTGTGCGCGGTGATTCTGCCCTTTATTCTGCTTTCCTGTTCGCACGGAAAACTTGCCACTTATATTCTGCCGTGCTACCCGTTTCTGGCGATACTGGGCTCGGCGGCGATGGCCGGATACCTGCGCTCGGGAGGAAACCACCGTGTTTACAACTGGGTGCTTACTCTGTGGGGAGCGCTGCTGATCGAGGCAGGTACCGCTTTTATGGTCATAACCTGGTTGCCGGATATCTTGTCATTTTTCCCGCAGACTATGGTTTCCGGTATCAGAATTCAGGAAAGACTGGATTATGTTTTCGGCGACCGGCTGGCTATGGCGGCGATGACCGGAATTTGCGCCTGCATTTGCGGATGGGCCATGCTGCTTTCGCATAAGGCGTCCTGGTGGAGCAGGTTTTATATTTTTACGATCGGAATAGCGCTGATTCTGATGCTTGCCGGCTGGTCTGTCCCGGAAAAAATCAACTGGCGTAAATTGCCGCAAAGTTCGCTTGAAGAGTTGGAGCAGGCGGCCGGTTTTGATCGCAAGAACGACATTATTGTTACTTTTTCTACTTTGATGCAGGCGGTGGCCTGGGTGTATCACCGTCCGGATACATCGGTTATTTTCAGTCCGGGGGAAATCGAGTACGGCAGCGGCAGGGCTGATGATGAAGGAACAAAATCCGCTTTCATCGAAGACAGTGACTGGCGGCGGCTGCTGGTTTCGTCTCCGCGGTCCGGAATTGTTTATATCGGAGACAAGAAACGCACCGGGTGGGTGCTGGATAGAGTGCCGGCCGGAGTCGATTTCGCCGGTCCTTTTGAAAAGAACGGTCTTAATGCGGTTTATTTTACGGCCAGATGAGTACGGCGTTATGATGATGTAAACATGACTGTACGGGTCGGCATCACCGGTCAGAGCGGTTTTATCGGTTCGCATTTGAGCCGGATGTTCGTCTGCTCGCCCGGTTTCGAAGTTGTGGACTTCCACCGCTTTTTTTTCAATGATCCGTTGGCGTTACACGATTTCGCCGGCAGTTGTGATGTGATTATTCATCTCGCGGGGCTCAGCAGGCATCCTGACCCTGATTATCTTTACCGGACCAATGTTGAACTTGCCGGCGCATTGCTGGCGGCGTCTCCGCACGGTCTTCTGATGCTCGGGTCCACCGTATATGAAAACCGGGACAGCGCCTATCACGCTTCCAAACGCAAAATCAGAGAAATGTTCGACCGCGGAGCCGCGGACGGCTCTTACAGCAGCCGTACTCTGCTGATGCCCAATACATTCGGCTGCGGTTCGCGTCCGGGATACAATTCGGTCGTATCGACTTTTTGCGCCGCCGCCGCGCGCGGGATTCGTCCAGAACGCATCGATTCCGCGGTATTGGAACTGATGTACATAGAAGATTTATGCCGCATTGTGCGGGCTTCCGTTCTCCGTCCGGCTGTTTGCAGCGCGGAAAAGGAAACGATTGAACCTGACTGGCGGATTCCTCTCCGGGAATTATGGGATCTGCTGTACGGATGGAGCCGGTTGCGCAAAGATGAATTGCCCGTATTCCGGTCCCGGCATGAAATTGATTTGTGGCAGACTTATTCTTCTTATGCTGACAGGCGGCCGTGATAATGTGTAAAGCGGAGATGCCGCATGGGCATCTCCGCCGGGAAATATAATTGAAAATACCGTTATTTGTTTTCTTGAACCGGTGCTGTCGGCGCCGGATTTTTTTCCGGCTGAAATTCTCTGGGGCGCCGGGGTCTGGTAAGGTGTTCCACCCACCGGTTCAGTCCGGCGTCTTTTTCAGCGATATCGCGTTTTGCCGCCTCCAGTACCTGTTCGGCGGCTTTTAAATTGAACTGCAGCCGTTTTTCATACAGCGGCTCCGCCTTGGTTTTGACGGCATTAAGATTTTCCGCAGTCGGATTGGCGCGGTACGCGGCGACCGCTTCCGTCATGGCGGAAAACTGCGCCTCTTCCTCCGGAGACATTGTCCTCGAATGTTTGAAGTGAAACCCTCCGGCGGATAAAGCCAGTGCCGCCGAACCGGCAAACATCAGAAACAGGATCTTTTTCATCATAAAACTCCATTTCTCCGGACCGCACCGTATGTTGTTCATGCGGATAACCGGTTAACTGCAATTAGAATAACGGTGAAAAAAATGTTTTTATTTTATCTGCCGGTGCGGAATATAGAAAATTGTTTCTTTTTCAGGCAACTGATTGAAATATTGCCTGCGCCGGGATTCCAGTTCGGTGTTTTTTTGGTCCAGCAGCAGGATATAAGCCTGACGCATGGCGGGGTCTCCGGTTAGAAATTCAACTTCCCCTTCCGGCAGCGCCAGACGCATCAAAATCATTTTTTCACCTTTGCTGTTCAGGTACGGATTGGGGGAAACGGTGCCGGGTTCGAGAGATTTCAGGATACCGGCGGCCGAAGCGCCTGTTTCCGCAGCGCATTTGATTTCCGCCGGCATATTGTCGAAATCCGCGGCGTCAGGCATTCTCCCGTCAGGAAGCAACGGTATTTTCTTGAATGCGAACTTGCGGAACATTTCCGGCTCGGAATTGATGAAATCAGCACATTCTGACTCTTTTACAGTCGCGTAACGCGGAATACCGGCTTCGTAGAAAAACAGCAGGTTTATAGCCGATGCCAGTTGCTGTCCGGCCGATTCAGCCAGTTCAGCGGCATATTGCGCTTTGCTGAGACGATGGTTCGCGAACAGGGCGTCAAGCGTGTCCCGCCCCCGTTGATCCATGGATTCGTATTGCAGATTAAGTTCTTCAATAACCGTTTGCGCCGATACGCTTATGCATCGTTCACTGAATTTGCGATTGAGGATTTCCCTCATGGCCATTCGCCTGACGGTTTCGAAGAGATTGAAATTATCCGGAAATATATAACGGGGCAGGGTGTTGTCTCCAGTCCCCCGCCTTAGTTCATTTTCCAGCATTTCCACGGTTATCCGCGTATCACCTGTTTTTGCTAAAACCGGCGGCAGGGAGCGCAGATATTCCGCGGTTTCCACCGCTCCGCCGGGCAGATTGTTCTTTCCGGTTCTGCCGGCGATAAACAAAGTTCCCGCCGCCAGTGTCACAAGCACCAGCAGCGGGATAACAATCCGGTCGCGAAGTATCATTTTTTAATATGTTTCTCCGTGACCCGGCGTTTTATTCTTCTTCCGGCATCGGAACGAGGTATTCGATATCCGCCTGAGCGACAATCGAATTCAGCAATTCATCGGCCTGAGTCAGCGCCTGCTGCATTTTCTCGGCAACCAGCTCTTCTTTTGCCGCCTTCACGGAACTTTCTTCCGTGCCGACTCCGTCCAGTCTGATAATATGATATCCGAAATTAGTTTTTACCGGGGACGGCGAAAAACTGCCGGGTTCGGTAAGAGCGAATGCCGCTTCTTCAAATTCAGGAACCATTTGACCGCGTGAGAATTCTCCCAGCGCGCCTCCGTTCTGACCGCTCGGACATTTGCTTTCCGTTTTGGCCAGTTCTTCGAATTCAGAGGGATCTTTCTGAAGCTGCCGCAATAAATCTTCCGCTTTCGCCAGCGCTTCGGCATCGGCATTGTCGCCGCTTTCGGCGGTAATGAGAATATGGGAGGCCCGCAAGATGCGGTATTTTTCCGGATCGGCCAGATAAGCGGCTTTGGCTTCATCTTCGGAAACTTTCGCTTCCATATCGATGCCGTGAAGTTTGAAGAATTCAAAAGTAGCCGCCTGCAGTTGCATCATCGGATTTTTCGCCGCTTTCTCGATTTCATTATCGAAATTTATTCCGGCCTCTTCCGCTTTCTTGCGGTTTTCAGGATTGTCGACATGTTCGGCCAGCGACTTTCTTGCGGTTTCTTCATTAGGTTCGATTTTTTCCGCTTTCATGGCATCCGTCAATGCCTGCGCGGTGACCATGTCGCGCACCAGATGCGGCAGCATGACCTGTAACCGGTCGGCGTCTATAAGAGACGCGATATCCAGTCCCGGCGGAAGCTGTTCCGCCAGTTTGTCACGCATCATCTGTTTGGTTATTTCCTTGCCGTTTACTTTCGCCAGCACATCAGGAACACCGGCGAACGGATCGGCTTTCACTTCCGGCTGAGCCTCAGAAGCCGGCGGAACCGGTGCCTGTGCCGGTTCTTCGGCCGCGAACATCACCGCCGTTGCGGTCAGTGCGAACAGAACAGAAACAACGTGTCTTTTCAGCATTTTTAAATAGCCTTTCTTTTCAAGTTTCCGCGGATGTATCCGCTTTTAATCCTAATATTAAATTTTACGCCGTATTTCTCTTAAAAATATATTGCGGCGGAAACAAATTCCAGTTTCTGTATAAAAAACAGCATCCGGCGGCATTCATCCGCAATCAATCGAAATCGCATTTGGCCGCTCCGTCCACAAAATATACAGTGCGGTATTTCGCTTCCAATTCCTTCAGATAGTCCTGCCGCCGCCGGTGTATTTCTTTCTTCCGGTCCTCCTCTATGTACGATTTCGCCAGTAAGGCGCTTTCCGGTTCCTCGATACGGGCATTTAACTTGATAATGTGAAAACCGCCGCGCGAAGTCACGACTTCCGGATATATTTCATCCTGTTGGAGTGAAAAAACCGCATCCTCAAATTCTTTCCACATGACTCCCCGTCCGAATTTTCCCAGATCGCCTCCCCGGATTCCGCTGGGGCAGTCGCTGTATTCTTTAGCCAGATCGGCAAATGTATCCGGTCGTTTTTTCGCTTTGATCAGAAGTTCTTCGGCTTTTTTTCTCGCTTCCGCCTTTTGGCTCTCGTTCATCCCGTAAGTTGAAACATAGATGTGCGATGCTCTCACCCGGCAGAAGTAATCAGGGTTGTTCTTCTTGTATTCCACGATGTCCTCATCCGAGATTTCCGGGCGGGGCGGGATTCCGGCCGTACTGAATAGTTTCGCTTTCACTACGTTGTACTGGACTTCGCTTCTGCCCGCGTTTTGCTCTGCATATTGTTCTATGGTGATTCCTGATTTTTTCAAAGCGGTATCGATTCTGGTCTTTTCCGCATCGTTTTTCCCGGCATAATCATCCAGTATATACTGCGCGGTCTGTTCGCGCGACGGCGAAATGCCGCGGCCCGATGCCTCGGTAAGCACAAGCTTTCTCTCCACCGCTTTTTTGACCATGTCCGGAAGTGATTTTTTCAAGGTTTCAACATTTATATCCATGAGCAGACGGTTGCTTTTATTCAGCAGAGTATATTCCTCCATTACATCGACGGATGGTATTTCTTCCCCGTTCACAACCGCGGCGGGGTCAGGGATGAAATCAAAGAAACTGCCGGCGAATGTTTCGCGCCCGGATACATTGAGCGCAATGAGCAGCGCCGGAAACAGAAAATAAATTTTACGGTACATAACCTGATACTCCGTTCAACCGTGTTTCGATGAGATAAATAAGCCTTAAGTGCTACTATATATTCCCCGCCTCGTATTTTCAAGACCGCCCGGACAGTACCGCGCGGATTGAAAATCTCCGTCCGGAGACTATATTTATAACCTGTCAAGCATCAGTTAGGCGGAATAATATGCCGTTCCGCATCTTTTTTTGAGGTGAATACGCATGGCGGAAAAAGGGATTATAAGCGCTGTTCATCTGCAGCTTACCGGCAGATGCAATCTTAAATGCGCGTTTTGCGGTCAAAGCCGCGGAATGCTTGCTTCCGGATATACCGAATTCCCGGTGGATTTCTGGCTTGACGTGGCGGAGCAGGCCAGGCGCAGCGCCGCCGCCGGCGGCGAGCCTCTGATGGTGACGCTGTGGGGCGGTGAACCGCTGCTCTACAACGGTTTTGACGAATTGGCCTCGACTTTGCATCGCCGAGGATTCCGTCTTTCAATGGTGACCAACGGAACCATGATCGAGCGGCATGCCGGGATTTTACGGGAGTGTCTGGACTGCATATATATTTCGTTGGACGGTCCTCGCGAAATCAACGATTCCGTTCGCGGAAAAGGTGTTTTTGATCTGGTGAGCCGCAATGTCGGATTGCTGGACGGCAGACGCGGCCGGCTGATATTTTTGACCACGGTTTCGGATTCCAACGTCAGACTTCTTCCTGATTTGCCTGATTTGCTGGCGGATCTGCGTCCGGATATGATGGTTATGGGGCAACTGATGTATCTCACCGGAGAGGAAATCGAGGAATACCGCCGTTACAGCCGGGAAAATTTCGGCTGCGATTATCCCGAGCTGACCGCCTGGCGGCGCGATGATGATGCCGGATATCTGCGTCTGCTGGCGGACGCGGTTTCCGCAATGAATGGTAGAAGTTATCCATTCCCGGTCCGTTTCACCCCGCATTGGTATCCCGGTTGTGCTCCGGATACGGAAGAATGTAATTCGCCTTTCCGCCGGGTGCATGTGCGGCAGGACGGAGAGGTGGGATTCTGTACGGATTATTTCGGGTTCTCGGCCGGAAATGTCAAAGATACACCGCTGCAGGAGATTTTCGATTCGCCGCGTGCGGAGCAGTGGAGACGCGCTGTACGGGAAAACCGTCTGCCGGTATGCCGGCATTGCCCGTGGCGCTTACAGCATATATTCCGCGATTGCGCGGATTGAAGTTTTATTGTTGCCGCAGTCCTGGAATTAAGGATATCGTTGCCGGAATTGTACGGATGACGGAAACACCTGTGATACGTGACTGCGCCGTAAGTTGATTTTTCCGGATTTAAACCGGAATGCGGGCTTGCGACTTGGACGGCGCAAGTGTATAGTTAGGCATATGGTATCGGTTTTACCGGCAATTGGAACAGTGATTATCATGGATGAGATGAATTCGGATAAAAAGAACGGCGGCGAGCCGTTGATGCGCGCGGAACATCTGGTCAAAAGTTACCGCGGCCGCACCGTGGTTAACGATGTTTCCTTCAATGTCAAACCGGGCGAAGTGGTCGGGCTGCTCGGTCCTAACGGCGCCGGCAAGACCACCAGTTTTTACATGGCGATGGGGCTGATCCGTCCGGACAGCGGCAGTGTTTTTTTCAAGGGGACGGATGTTTCGCATCTGCCGATGTACAAACGGGCCAGAATGGGCATGGGGTATCTGGCGCAGGAGCCAAGTATTTTCCGCAAACTTACCGTCGAAGAGAATATTTACGCTATTCTGGAAACTCTGGATATCAGTTCGAAGGAGCGTGCGGAACGCTGTGCGGAATTGCTGGACGAGCTTAAACTTACCCGGCTGGCGAAGCAGAAGGCGATGACGCTGTCCGGCGGTGAACGCAGGCGCCTGGAAATAACCCGGGCGAAAGTCACCAATCCGTCGTTCATTATGCTGGACGAGCCGTTCAGCGGAGTTGATCCGCTGGCGGTTTACGATGTGCAGCAGATAATACTGGAACTGCGTTCGCAGGGGCTGGGTATCCTGATTACCGATCATAACGTGCACGATACGCTGCGGGTGGTCGACCGCGCCTACCTGATGTGCGACGGCAGAATACTGCGCGAAGGAACCAGCGATTTCCTTATCAATGATGAAGAGACCCGGCGGATGTATCTCGGTCCGCAGTTTTCAATTTGAGCAGATGTGATACCGAATACGGCGCGGCGGCGCCGAGGCAATAAATCCAACCCGGAGGTGTCTTATGAACATCAATGTTACTGGAAGGCAACTGGAAATAACGCCGGCTATCCGCGAATATGCTGAAAATAAACTGTCGGAGATGCTTGCGGATAAAACCATCGGAGTTACTTCGGTTAACGCCGTTCTGGAATATTCCAAAGGCAATTTTTCGGTTTCGCTGGTTGTAAACTGTAATCAGCATGTGTTCAGCGCCTCCACCGGTGATTTCAACCTTTACAAGGCTTTTGACGCCGCGGTGCAGAAAGTTGAAGCGCAGATCACTAAAATGCGCGACAAACGCAACGAGCATGCCGCCGCTCCGATGCGCGAAGCGGAAAAGAGCGCGGAATAATCCCCGGATTACTTTACGGCAGTGCGGCTTGTCCGCGCTGTCTTGTTTTTTACATGCAACTTAAAAAATGCCGCTGAATGCCGTTATTCTGATTTTGCTGTCCGCGGTACTGCATGCCGGATGGAATCTTATTGCGAAGAAAACCAGGATGAGCGTGCCGTTTTACGCCGTGCTGGCTTCTACCGGAGCAATGCTGTGGTGCCATGTGCTGTTCTGGACTCCGGTGCGGCTGAGCGCGTTGCCGGCGCAGTTCTGGATTTTTACTCTGTGCGCCGCCGTCGGCGACGCGGTTATTTATTGCAACGGGCTTTCCTGCGCCTACGACAGAATGGAAATGTCGACCGCGTATCCTATAGCGCGCTCTCTGCCGATTTTGTTTACCATGCTGATTACCACGGTTTTCGGACTGGGCGACAGGCTTACCGCATGCGCGGTAACCGGCATGACGGTGGTTTTTGCCGGGTGCATGGTGATGCCTTTGAAAACTTTCTCCGAATTCAGTTTCAAAAAATATTGCAGTCTGAATATTCTGTTTGTGCTGATGGCCGCATGCGGCACCACATGCTACACCGTTTCCGATAAACTGGCGCTGAATTCGCTGGAAGGAACGGCCGGAGCCGAATGTTCCGGTGTCGCCTGCGCGCTGACCTACTACATTATCCGTAATCTTGCCATGGTGGCTATTCTGTGGACGACCACTGCGGCGCGCGGGAAAAACCGTGAGATTCTCTCCGGTATGGGAAGAAAAAATGTCCTTTGCGCGGTTTTTGCCGGAGTTTGCGGTTCGCTTACTTACACTCTGGTGCTTGAGGCGATGACTTTCGTCAGCAATGTTTCCTATGTGCAGGTGTTGCGTCAGGCGGGGCTGATTTTCGGGGTGCTTGGCGGAGTGCTGCTCTTAAAGGAAAAGTGTCCTGTTACTAAAATAACCGGTACCGCGGTGATTATTCTCGGTCTGGTTATGACATCGATGCGGACATAAATATCAATGATAAAAAACGGCGGAGCGGCAATAAAACGGTAAATCATTCCGTTATACGGTCAGATTTCCGGTAAATTATGAAAAGGTAACCTGACAGAAAGGAAAGTTATGAAAAAGTTGCTTCTCGCATTGTTGTGCCTTGGCGCGTTCTCCGTCATCGCGGAGGAAACCCCGGTTCAGGGGCAGCCTGAGTGCAAACCGTGTCCGCGGATGTGCCATCACCGCCGCGGTCATCATCGTTTCGGACACCGCGGCCCGCGGATGTCCGAGGAAACTCTCAAGGATTTCAAGGCTATCGGCGAGGCGGTAAAAGCGTTCAAGGAAAATCAGACCGAGGAAAACAAAACCGCATTGCGTAATTTGATGGTCGATTCCAAACGCAGGTTTTTAACCGCTGCTCTGGAAAAAAACAAAAAACAGGCTGAATTCCTGGAAAAGATGCTGGCGAACTCGGAGCAGGATGCGGACAAGGCGATCCAGTTCATCACCGAGCACCCGGATGCTCCCAAGTTCGGTCCCCGCCGCGGATGCAAGCGCTGCTGCGGATTCCGCGGTCCGCGTTGCCGTTTCGGTGAATTCCGTCACGGCGGACACGGTTTCGGCAACCGTCATTTCGGACGTTTTGCCAAACCGAAGCATCATGAATTCCGCGAGAAATTCAGCGAAAATGATAAAAAAGTTTTCGGTGAATTCCATGCCGCGCTGAAAACTTTCAAAGAAAATCAGACCGAAGAAAACAAGGCCGCCCTGCGCGCCAAAGCCGTTGTGATGATGGAAATGCTGGAGAATAAGGAACTGGAATCCGCCCGTCAGGCGGTGCAGCGCGCCGAGAAAAACATCGCCGAGCGCGATGCTAAAATCGACAAGCTGATGGAAAAGATCAGTTCGGCGCCTTGCTGCAAGAAAGACGCTCCTGCGGCGAAATAACCCGGAACGTTGAAAATTTGACTGCGGTGCGGTTTTCCGCACCGCATTTTTTATTATTGATTGCGGAAAATGCTGCCGTGCGGTAAATTATGGGGATTGCGGCTCATCTGCCGTATCGTATGGAGTATGGAACGTTACGGATAAAAGAATCATGAAAATAACGGAACGGAAAGCAATTGATTTCGGAAACTGTCCCTCATTCTGGCTTTTTCTGCTGACGGCCGGCGCGGCGGTTTTTTATACCGTGCAATGCTCTCTGTTGCAGAATGTGCTGGGATTGGATATCATCGAAACCGTGGTCTGGGGCGAACAGGGCGTGTGGGGGCATGGCAAGCATCCTCCGCTTTCCGGGTGGATAGGTTATGCGGCGTCATGGCTGGCCGGTCATGACGACTGGGGGCTTTATCTGGTCGCGGAAGTCTGTGTCGCCGCCGGGGTGTGGTACACTTACCGTCTGGCAAGGTTGTTTTGGGATGAATACCGTTCCACTGTCGCGGCGGCGCTCCTGATGTTCCTGTTTTATTACAATCCGTCGGAGATAAAGTTCAGTACTTATTTTGTGGAGATCGCCTTGCGCCCGGCTATCCTTTTTTATTTTTTCCGGGCATTGCGCGACGGCCGTACCGCAGACTGGCTGGCCGCAGGTATGTGCTGCGGGCTCGGAGTGCTTAACAAATATTCCATCGGACTGCTTTTTGTGCCGCTTGCCGCCGTGGCGCTGGCGCGACGGGAATACCGGGAAGGGATACGATGGTGGAAGGCGGCCGCCGCGGCATTGACGGCTGCAGTTGTCGTTTATCCGCATTTGATCTGGCTGATACACAACGATTTCGCCTGTTTCAGGCATGTCGGCGGCAGAATGAAGGAGGAGCATGACAACTGGCAGTCGCTGGCGGTGCTGGGGCTGGCTTTTTATCCTTTGGCATCATCGGCCGCAGTGCTGCTGGCGGCATCGCTGGCGGACTGGAAAAAACGGGTGTGCGTGAAACCGCAATGGAAAATTTTTACCGATGCGGCAATCATCACTTTATTCCCTGGAGCGGTGTTTCTGGCGATTTCACTCTGCGGCGGCGGAGTGATAACCATGTGGTTCTGCACTGCCGCGTCTCTCGCCGGAGTTGCCGCGGTGGCGGCATGGCCGCTGGAGATCAACCGTAAAACCTGCAACGCGGTACTGATTATGCTTGCTGTATATACGGCCGGGGCCGGCATTGCCACGACTTGCGATCTGATGTTTTCATCCCGGCCGAAACTGCATACCGACCCGGATAAAATCGTGGAAGCCGCTTTGGGTTACTGGCGGAAGCACCGCGGCGATGAACCGGTCCCGGTGGTGGTTGGAGGTCTGTGGCTTGCCGGTGTAGTCGGTAATTATACAAGTTACCGTCCGCCGGTCTGCGAAATCGAAGATGATGTGTTTTTCAACCGCTACCGCGATATCATCGATGAAAAAGGCGCGCTGGTGATAGGCAGCGATGAGAGCGAGTTCACGGATTTTGAGGAACGGGTGAAAATGAAACTTGCACCGGAACATCATACCGTGCAGTACAAAGCGGTAAAGGGTAAAGTCAGAAACCTGAATTTTATTTTAGGTTATTATCCGTCCGCGGCCGAACGCCGGGCGGCTTCGGAGTTACCTCCCCGTAATTAACCGGAAATTGCTTGCAATAATGCGGTAAATGTGATATTTTATCCGGACGTTGTATTACGCGTTTACTCAATTTCAATAAACGGAGAAAAAAATGAAAGACGAAATCCATCCGAAATACGGTGATGCCATCGTCACTTGCGCCTGCGGCGAAGTATGGCACATCAAGTCCACCCGGCCCGAATACAAGGTCGGTATCTGCGCAAAATGCCATCCTTTCTTCACCGGCAAGCAGAAATTCGTTGATACGGCCGGCCGTATTGACAAGTTCAACCGCCGCTACAAGAAGAATGCCTGATATATCAGACGCTCTTTCAACGGTCTGCCTGAGTTCAGGCAGGCCTTTTTTAACACTGCGGAGCAGGGCGATATGACACCACAGGATATATCCGGTTATGTGGAAAACCTGCGCGGCAGATTTTCCGAACTGGAAAAGCGGCTTTCCGATCCGGGAATTTACGCTGATCCGGCGGAGTGCCGTTCCGTCAGCCGTGAACACGGTAAACTGGAAGCCTTGTTCACTTCCTTCGGCCGCTGGCGGACGGCGCTGCAGGGCATAGATGACAACAAAGCGCTGGCGGCTTCCGAAACGGACGCGGAAATGAGGCAGTTGCTGGAGGACGATATTGCCGCGCTGGAAGCGGAATCGGCGGCTTTGGAAAAGGAAATTCAACTGGCCCTGCTGCCTCCCGATCCCAATGATTCCAAAAATATAATCGTGGAGATCAAACCTGCGGCCGGCGGCGACGAGGCGGCTTTGTTCGCCGGAGAGTTGTTCCGCGCGTACAGTTATTTTGCGGAAAGCAAGCATTGGCGAGCGGAGATACTGGACCGCGGCGACACCGATCTGGGCGGCATAAAAAATGTTTCTTTTTCGCTTTCCGGCGAAGATGTGTATTCGTTTATGAAATACGAATCCGGCGTGCACCGGGTACAGCGGGTGCCGGAAACCGAATCCGGCGGACGGATTCACACTTCCACAGTTACCGTGGCGGTGATGCCTGAAGCGGAGGAAGTGGAACTGGACATCAAACCGGAGGATTTGCGTTTCGATGTGTTCCGTTCCAGCGGTCCGGGAGGGCAATGCGTCAACACTACGGATTCCGCGGTGCGGGTAACTCATATTCCGACCGGTTTGTCGGTGGCCAGCCAGCAGGAAAAATCCCAGCACCGCAACAAGGAAATCGCCCTGCGGATTCTCTATGCCAGACTATTGGAGCGCAAGCAGACTGAGGAGGCCGACCGCGCCGCGGATGAAAAACGTTCCCAGGTCGGAACCGGAGACCGGAGCGAAAGGATACGCACCTATAATTTTCCGCAGAACCGGGTTACCGATCACCGGTACAACATATCCAGTTTTGATCTTCCAAAAATCATGGAAGGGGATTTTTCCCTGATTATTGATCAGATACGGGTGATCGACTGCGAACAGCGGCTCCGGTCATTGCTCTGATTGCCCGCCGTACGGATAAAGATTATAAAATTCAGTTTCCGCAATCGGAGAGAACCACCGCCGCATTGGAGCCGCCGAAAGCAAAACTGTTGCTCAAGGCATGACGTATTCTGACTCCTTCGCGGTATTCGCGCACCAGATCCGCCCACCCGAATTCATCATCCGGATTTTCTATGTTCAGCGAACGCGAAACAAATCCCTTTTCCATCATCAGCGAACTGTAAATTATTTCCGCCGCACCGGTCGCCCCGATCATATGGCCGGTCTGGGATTTGGTGGAATTGACGGCCGCACCCTTGCCGACGGCATCGCGGATGGCACGCATTTCCACCGGGTCTCCCACCGGCGTGCCGGTTCCGTGCGTGTTTACATATCCTATGTCTTCCGGGCGTAATCCCGCGTCCGCAATCGCCTGACGCATTACTTCCACCGAGGCTCCGGCATCCGGCACCACCATGTCCGTGGCATTGCTGTTGGCGCCGAGACCGGATATTTCCGTTATGGCGCGGCAGCCGCGGGCGGATACGCTGCGCTCTGATTCCAGC
>JAZRUY010000160.1:0-1299 GCA_045598845.1 Victivallaceae bacterium | reverse complement strand
CGGCCGGGACTCATGACGCCGCGGAAGCCGCCCGGACGGCGGATATCCGCTTTTCCACCCTGAAAGAGTATTTCGAAGCCGCATCGCAAAACGCGGACATTCCGGTTGTAAGAGGGGAACTCGGGCAAGTATTCAAAGGCTGCTACTCGGCCTGCCATGAGGTGAAACGGCTGATCGCGGAGGCGACCGGCCGGATGCTGACCGCGGAAAAACTCGGAGTACCGGAGGAGGCTCTGACGGACCTCTGGAGGGAACTGCTATTCCACCACTTCCACGACACCCTGCCCGGCACCTGCACCCGGGAGGCCTACCGCGATGATATTTTTCCCGCCCTGGGCGGAGTGATACACCGGGCCGGCGATTTAATCGACGGTGCGCTGTTCCGACGGGCGGCGGCGGCGGACACCTCGTTTATGAAGGAAGGCGGGATTTATCTGCGCAATCCGGAATCACGGGCGCAGAATGCCATGGTGCGGGTTACCGGATTCGCCGATCCGAACGACAACGGGCGGCTGTTCAATACCCTGCGCGACCGGGACGGGAACCGCTATCCGGTGCAACTGCTGCCGCCGCCGACCACCTTCGGACCGTGCGACATGCCCTGGTGCGATCTGACCGCGGTCATACCCGTGGAGGCAAACGGCGAACGCTGTCTGGCATGGGAAGCCGGACCGGAATCAGCGGAGAAAACCGGATTTGAAAAGCAGCGGCGGATTCTGGAGCGCCTCGCCTTCCGGCAATTTCACGATGACTCGGGGACCTGGGGGTTCACCCTGGACAGCTATATCCATCCGCAGGACACCGCCGGACTGATCCGCACGGAGGAAATCTCCGACGGTCCGGTCTGCTCGGTACTGCGGGCGGTGTACCGGCTGAACCGGTCGGAAATCCAGGCGGACCTGTGGCAATTCAAGGCGCTGCCGGAAATCCGCATCGCACTGCGCATCGACTGGCAGGAGCCCTGCGCGACCTTGAAAATGAGTTATGCGCACGGGCTGGAAAACCACTGGTTCGCCACCGGAGCCGCCGCCGGAAGCGTATTGCGTTTCGAACACGCGTTTCCGCGCCGGGAAAAGTTCTGCGAAAACGGAATTCTGCGGAAATCCTGCGCGAATTCCGGCGAAGTCCCGATGATCGACTGGTGCGCGGCCGGTACTCCGGACGGGGAATGCGCCGCGTTCTTCTCGCCGGATCTGCACTCCTGCGACCATGCCGGCGGCGAACTGCGGCTCACGCTGCTGCGCACCTCCCGTTTCGCCGACCATCATCCGTTTCCGGCCAACGATCAGACCGGTTTTC
>JAZRUY010000159.1:0-6595 GCA_045598845.1 Victivallaceae bacterium | reverse complement strand
GACCGGACTGCATGCCCGGGCAGTAGCGGCGGAGCGGAAAAAAGCGGAGAACAAACCGGCCGGGGGAAAAATACCGGAACCGGAAAAAGAAGATACCGGAACTGGAAAAGAAGATACCGGAACCGGGAAAGAGGATACCGGAACCGGGAAATACGGTGATGAAACGGTGATTGTAAGTAAATTGTTGGATGACATAGACAACATTCCCAATTTCTTCTGGATACCGCCGGTCAAACCGTACGAAATACAGAAAAACAGCAAAGAGTACGAAGAGTGGCGGAAGGTAGTGAAAGAAGGAGAAGATTACGCGCTCAGGGAGATTCCGCTGCGCAAACGCGAAGACGGAACGGAATACTCCACCGAATCGGACAGCCTCAACCGCAGCATTAAAAGGGATACATATATAAACATCAATACAGACAGATATACAGAAAAAAAATACAGACAGCAATACAGACGGCAATCCGGCAAAAAAGGCCTGGAAGCAATCGCTTACTCGCTGCGGCAAATTCCGATGAGGAAGAACATCTACGGCAAAGAATTCACCACATTTAAAGATGAGGTCAAGCGGACGGCACTGAGAAACGAATATCTGAACGGAATCAGAAGACCTGAGCCGGAACAGGGACAGGAACCGGAACCGGAAAATTTCATCCCCGATGAAAGCGCCATGCTGGAAACCGCCCTGCTCTACGGCGGGGAAGATCTGCGCGATGACAGCCGGAAGGAAGAACGCAAGAGGATATTCGATGAGGCGATAAGGTATGCGGACTGGAAACTGCAGCGCAATGATGAACGGATAATCAGGGAAAACGCGCTGCGGGAAATACGGAACTTTTTCACCGCCAGGAAAAAGGCAAGATACGGGGAGACGGAACAACAGCAAAAGTTCCGAATGCCGGTAAGCGGAGAGGAGACAAACGGTGAAGCCGATGCCGGAAAAACGGCGGAATTGATCTTGAATCCGGAAAAATGGCAGATTGGCACACCGGTTACAGTACGGGCCGGCGAGGCGGTTATCGAGATGATGCCGTGTCCGGCCGGCGGGTTCATTATGGGCAGTCCGCCGGATGAAGACGGCAGGCGGAGAGATGAAATTCAGCATCAGGTAACATTGACGAAACCGTACCTGATCGGCAGATACGAGGTAACGCGGGGACAATGGGAAGCGGTAATGCAAGATAATCCAGCCCTACAGTCCCCTGTCAGGATGTGGGGTAACAATCCCTCTTTTCCTCCGGAAGAGGAAGACAACCTCCCGGCAACGAATGTCCGCTGGAACGATGCGACGGCATTCTGCGATGAATTAAACAGAATCACCGCCGGCAAACGTCCGGCCGGGTACGAGTTCCGTTTGCCGACCGAAGCGCAATGGGAATATGCCTGCCGCGCCGGCAAATCCCCGGACATCGTAGCCTTGTACAGCGGCAATATAAATGTTTTGGATAAATACCATGCTCCGAATCCGGAACTGGACAAGAGGGGATGGTACAGCGGCAACAGCGGTCAAACTATCTTTATGAATCAAATCGACATTCATCCGGTTGGACACAAGCAACCTAATGCCTGGGGGATTTACGATATGCACGGTAATGTGATGGAATGGTGCGCCGACTGGTACGGTGATTATCCGGACGGTGATTACAACGGCTACACAAAGGATCCAACCGGTCCGGAGACGGGGGATTACCGCATACTACGCGGCGGCAGATGGGATAGCGATGCATGGGAGTGCCGCGCCGCGAAGCGATTCGCCGGTTCTCCGAACCATGGCGGATTTGATGGATTCCGCGTGGCTCTCGTTCCGGCTCATTAGCGATTTCGCATGCCGGTATCTTCGTGAAACAGAATATAAAAACAGTTTTGCGGTATGCAGAGTGATGAAATGCTGCCGGAGGGAGGATTTTCTGCCGAATTCTGAATGCTGCATGCAGGGCCGCGCCAGCATAGCGGCGCGCTAACGGCAGCGTACTCCAGTATGCTGCCTGCTGGTCAAAACTCGCCGCCTGTACCTTTGTGTACTATGTCGGCTCGTTTGTGACGGCGCTATCACACCGCTCTGCGGCGCGGTGGCGCCGCCCCCAAGGGAAGTAACAGAATTTTGTCAAAACGCAAAAAACAAGTAATAGAATTTTACCGAAATACGGGGATGTAAGTAATAGAATTTTGTGGTAGTAACACCTGTACGAATGTGTAAGTAATAGAATTTTGTGGTAGTAACACCTGTACGCCGTCGTCTTTTTTCCGCACACAGTGCGGTAAAAGACTATGGCGTGATGACTTTTCGGTCCGAAATAGTTTTCGGAGCCGAAAAGTCACCGGTCTGTCGTGACGCTGATCTTGCTGAGTATTACGGATGACGGGGCCGCTCACAAGGGGGCGGAGAGAGAGGGATTCGACAAGCCGCCGGCAGACGGCGAAGTGCCTGCCGCAAGGCAGCACAACCCGGTGGTTCGGGCGGCAGAAGCCGCCGGGCCGGATTGAACAATCCGGCAATCCCTCGAATCAACAGACATAAAAAAAGCACCAGCCAGGTGCGTATTTTTTATGGCGGAGAGAGAGGGATTCGAACCCTCGATACCCATGCGGGTATAACGATTTTCGAGACCGTCGCCTTCGGCCGCTCAGCCATCTCTCCGCAACAGTTGTCCGGATAATATATATGCGTAAAGAATAAAAGTAAATAGCCGGACGGACTTTTTAGACACCGGCAACCGGTTTCACTTGGAATAGCGGCGGATTTCGGAAATGAGTTTGCGGGGTATCAGGTAACTGATGCCGGGGGACGGGCTGAATTTGACACCCTCCGGAGTTTCACTGATGAACACGCCGTTTTCCGTCTCGCCGCCCACCCGCACAATCTCGCAGTCGGGCACCCACAACTGATAGCGGCAATTGAGCGAAGAGCCCTTGCCGACAACCAGAAACTCGGTGTGTTTGACCTTGGAACGGGGATGGGAATACTCCACTTTGCGGCGGCCGGGAGCAAGCATATCGGCGACAACCGGCTTCAATCCTCCGCCGGCATCCTCCTCCGCCGTGCCGATTTCCACACCGTCGATACTGACAACCGTTCCGGCCGGAGAAACGTAAAAGACCGCCCGGCCGGTACTGCGCACCAATTCATAAGCCAGCGGTTCATGCGATCCGGCCGCAATCTCAACATCGGCGGAGATACTGTCGTAACCCGGCAGGCTCAAACCGATACGGTGAATTCCGGCGGCCACACCGGTCAAATCAGCCGGAGTAACCCCGATTCTAACATCATCAACCGTTACTTCGGCCCCGGACGGATCACTGGTGATTTCCAGACTGCAGGGCAGCGGAGTAAGGGTAAACGCCCGGCTCGCGGTTTCGCCGCGTTCAAGCGCCACCGTCTGCTGCTCGGCGACATATCCGGGGGATTCCAGCCGGAGGACACACCGCCCGGCTGTCAATTCGCCGCGGTAGGGAGTGACACCGACCTGGACATTGTCTATATAAACCATGGCTCCGGACGGTTCGCTGGTGACGGAAAGCGCCGCCACGGAGGATTTCATATCCGCCTCCACCAGTACCGGACGGGCATCTTCGACATGCCAGTTCACACTCTGAGAACCGTAGCCGGGCATAGTCAATTCGGCTACATAATCGCCGGGAGCGATACCGGACAGCACCAGAGGAGTGGAACCGATCACCCGTCCGTTGAGAGACAGCGAAGCGCCGGCCGGGGATGTACGCACCAGCACATAGGCGGAAACCGGCTCCAGTTCCACCCGCACCTCCTGCTCCTCAGGATGCTTTTTATCCGCGGGCGCCGCCACATCAATAATACGCCATTCCGTACGGCGGCCTACGGCTTCGAATCTGCCGAGATAACGCCCGGGCTGAATCCGCATCCGGACCGGCGCGGCGCCGCAGTCGTTCCCCGCCACCGTCACCCTCATCCCGGGAGTGCCGGTAACCGAAAGCACCGCCTTGACCGGGCGGCGGCGATCAGCGGCGATGCGGAAAAACAGCCCTGCTACCGATGCCGCCAGCAATACAGCCGGCACGATAAAAAGGATTTTTTTAGTTTTGAAAATCATTTGCCGTCCCGCAGATAACTATCCAGTTTCAAAAGCCGGCTGCGGGCGACCGAATACTCCTGCGAATCCTCGTCAGCCAGCGCCATAGTTTCAATAAACACATTGCGCAACCCCGCCAGATCGCGCAAGCCGCCGAGGCGGACCCGCTCGTATTCCAGTTTTTCCAGTTTCCGCCGGCGCAGACCGGAAGCGACGCCCAGCTGCCGTTTAGCCTTGTCCCACAACGGCGGATGCGGTTCGAACTGCTCCAGACAGTCAACCGCGCACTGAAAGCGGCGGATCGCATCGCGCAGATATTCAGGTTTCACCTCGATGCTGTCCAGCAACCGGTTACCGGCGACGTAAGCGTCTTCAGCCTGACGGAACAATTCCTCCGGCGTAAGGGAAACAGTCTGCAGTCCGAAAGATTCAGCCAGAGCATTGACCGCCGACTCGACGGCGGCAAGCTGTTCGGGAAGGAATTTGCCGTTTATCCTGAACGAGCGAACCCGGTCCGGTTCGGCCACCATAACGGAAGTAACCGTTTTAACCCCGTTCTCCGAAGTATCCCCGGCATAACCGCCGGTATTTTCCAGCGTCCATATCCCGGATTGCAGAATCCGGCTGCGGAGTTGCTCCGACTGCGCTTCCGGGACCGGCTGGCCGAACCGGGCGAAATGACGGTGCGAACCGATATCATCAAGCACAAAATCCGCCTTGCCGTTTTCCACCCTGACCGCAAAACGGAACACATTGTCGCCGGTCACCGCGGTCTTTTCAAAATAAAGCGCGGCAAGGCCGGGGGCGGAGGAAGAGGCGGATGGCGAAGCGGCAGACGGGGCGGAAGCGGAAGATTCCTTTCCGCCGCCCCAGAACAGCATCAGAACGGAAAGCAGCAGCACCGCCGACATAAATATCAGCAGGATATGCAGGACCGGACGAGGAGTGGCGGATGCCCGGACAGGATTTTTTTCTTCCGGTTCGGGCTCCGCATTGAACACGGCATCGACATCGGACAGAACTTCGGTTACGGCGGACGCCACGCCGGCGGAATTCAACCGGCGCACCCCGGAGAAACCGTCGGAAGAAACTTCATCGTCCAGACCGAGAATTTTAATACTCTGCCGGCAGAAGCGCACTTCATCGCCGGCCTGCACCGCCACCGCTCCCTCTACCGGCAGACCGTTGACGGTTATGCCGTTGGTGCTGCCCAGATCCTCGACAAACCACTGCCGGTTGCCATCGCGGAAAAAGCGGGCATGGCAACGGGACACACCGTCAACCGGAATGCTGATAAGATTGTCCGCCCCGCGGCCGACAGTGATTTCCGGCACGGAGAAATCCTCCTCGTGACCGGCATATATGCCTTCGGTATATCGCAGTCGCACTATCAGCCCCCGTAAATTTTACCGGCCGGAAAAAACCGGCGACACCAGGGATTTAAGATAGCGTCAATATGCTTTTTTTCAATCGCTCAGACCGGTCCGCCGGTGTTAAAATTCAAAATATCCCCGACGACAGTGCCGGCGGCGGCGGCGACTCCGGCGGGAAGTTCAACAACCGTGCCGGAACCGGGCGCGGCAATCAGCGGACGCCACGGCCGGACACCCGGAACAACGGCGACCACCCGTCCGCGGCCGTCGGCAAACAGGATATCAAGCGGGAAACGCATAAAAAACGTATGTACGGCCGAACAGCGGCGGAACACCATCGCATCCAGTCCACCTGAAACAAAACGGCGGGTAATCATCCCGGTCAGACGGTCGAGCGGAGATTCGGCGAACAGGGGACGGCGGGCAAGCACCGTACCGCGGCTGAGATTGACGATCATCCTCCGTTCCCCCCCATTTTCCGCCATATCAGCGGAACAGATTGACCGCCTGCATGATAAACGGCCCCATAAGCACCAGAAACACCGCCGGAAGAATACAGATTATCACCGGAAGAATGATTTTAACCGCCGCCTCGTTAGCCTGTTTTTCCGCCATGGCGAACCGTTTGTCGCGCTGCATATCGCCCTGAATCCGCAGCAACCTTGCGATGCTGACCCCCAGTTCATCGGCCTGCACAATCGCATTGACCGCGGCGGTGAGATCGCTCTGCCGGCAGCGGGAAGCCATATCGCGCAGGGCATCGGTGCGCTTGCGCCCGAGTTGAATCTCGTGAAAAGCGCGAAGCAGCTCCTCGCCCAGCGCATCGGAGCGGCGGCGGGATAAAATATCGCGCAGGGCGGCCACCAGATCCATACCAGCCTCCACCGACAGAGTCAGCAAATCCAGAACATTGGGCAGAGCCCGCATCATCTCGAGATGCCGGCGACGAATCACGGAACCGAGCCAGATAACGGGATAACACGCAATCAGCGCCGCCAGCGCCAGAGCAAAAAAGAAAAAACCACACCAGGCGCCGATGAACAGCAGCAGCAGAGCCAGAGCACAGGCGCAAAAACGGACCGCCAGAAAACTTTCCGGCGAAAACGCGCCGTCCATCCCGGCCATGCCCAGACGGCTGCGCGCGGTACCGCGCATCTGCTCCAGATAACCGGAGCG
>JAZRUY010000158.1:0-2588 GCA_045598845.1 Victivallaceae bacterium | reverse complement strand
GCCGCTCCCCCCGCCGCGAGCAGCAGGGCCGCCAGTATGATTCCTGCGGCGGCGGCGCCGGTTTTTATTTTCCGCGGCCGGATTTGCGGTGTTGTCACCGGATTTTCCGCTTTCAGCCGGTCGCGGAATTCCTCCGCGCTGAGTATCGGCGTCACCATGGTCCGGGTGCCGCGCTCGGTATCGCATACCGCGGTTACGGCATTCATCAGCGCGGAAGCGTCCGCGGAAGTTTCACCGCTGTAAATCGGGTAGTCGCGCGGCTTGTTGCCGGTGAGCAGGCAGTATATGCTCATCGCCAGCGCGTACAGGTCGCTGAGTTTGTCCGGAGCGGATCTCCCGTCCATTATCCTCGGCGGTAAAAAACCGGGTGTGCCGGTCAGGGTGGCTCCTTCCGCGGCGGTCAGCACTCCGATATCGCCCAGCAGCGGTTCTCCGTTGCGCCACAGGATGTTGTCCGGTTTGATGTCGCGGTGCAGCAGCCCGTTCCGGTGCAGTTTCGCCAGCGCGTCCGCCAGTTTGGCCGCCGCCTCCCTCAGTTGCGCCGTGTTCAGCCTCTGGTCTTTCATCCGGCCGTCGGCCAGATCCATGGTATAGTAGATGTAGCCGTCTTTTTCCCCGACATGGAGAATCCGGATCAAATTCGGATGTTCGGTATTGCGGTAGGTTTTCAGCGCGCTCAGTTCGCGGCGACCGGTTTCCCCTGCCGACGGTACGAACTTCATCGCCACCGTCTGCTCGCTCAACCGGTTTTTCGCCCGGAATACGATGCCGTAAGTGCCCTGGTCGAGCAGTTCGCCCAGCGTGTAGTTGTCAATGATGTCGCCGGTCTTGAACATGGTTGGTCCGGAAACTCGTTTCAGGCGGATGGCTTGTCCCGGCTTATTCCTCCGGCGGCCGCAGGCCGAGATCCGGATCCGCTTCGTTGCATCTTTGCACGATTTCGCGCAGTATGGCTATGCAGCGGCTGGCCGCCTGATACACATCGTGGACGGAAATTTTCAGAAAAGCCGCCGTTTCCGCCGCCGGCCGGTTGTCTATCTTATATAAGGTAAAGGCCTGATAGGCCCGGGCGGAAACCCGCTTTGCCAGTTCCGCCATCGCCTGCTCCAGCGCGGTTTCCCGCCAGATGCGCGTCTCCTCTTCCTCGCCGGCGGCGAAAGGGTTTTCCGCCGTTTCCGCCGTCTGCTCTTGCCAGGCCAGCCTTTGCGCCGCGGCGGCTTTCCGGAAACAGTCCATGATAAGGCTGTGCACGATAGTGTTGAAATAGGTGCGGAAATGCGCTCTTTCCGGGTTATAGATGAATTCCCCGCGGCGGGCATGGAATCTCATCATGCTTTTTTGCACGATGTCGTCGGTTTCCGCCTCCGGCACACTGTGGCACCGGCAGATTTTCCGCACCACTTCGGCATAGACGGAATAGAAATCCTCCCATGCCACTTCCTCGCCGGCGATCACTCTTTCCAGCATCGTTTTATCGGTATCCGGGTAAATCGGCGTCTGCCTGCCGGACTGCTCCGGTTTCGTTCCGCCGTCGCCGGGGTGAATATGAATCGGCATAAAATATCTCCGTTGAATCCTGTTTGTAAGTTACGGCGGTTAAGATACCGCTTTTTGCCGCCTAAGGCAATTTTTTTCAAAATTTTCTGTTTCCGGGTGATAGAAAGCGGCCTGACCCGCGTTTATTCGGATGGATCGGAAGATAATTTTCAACCCTGGCTGGTGGGAATGAACGGAGGAAATCATAACTGTGAAAACTGCGGGCGCACGGTGTTCTCCGGCTCCGGCGTGGTGTATGCCGGATTTATGGAGCGCATGTGCGGCCGCCTCCACTATTTCTGCTGCCGGCGCTGCCTGGAGAAGGCGCGCCGGGACGGTCTGGTGAAATAGCCCGGCTGAGCACCGTCGGCCGGGTCGGGAAAAGTTGAAAAGCGGGAGCGGAAAGGAAGTTTTTTGTATTGATTTTAAGGTCCGGAGCGCCGGGCATCCGGGGGCGCGCCGGTACCGCCTCAACGCATATTTGACAAATTCTGTGCCGTAGGATAATGTATGAACAGTTCACCCCTGAACCGGGATTATAAACTGCCGGAGGTTGATCTGTTTATACTGAAAAAACGGTATTGAAAAACTTGTAGCCTGTCTTCATTGACAAGCCGGTGCATCTGAAAACGCCAATTTCAAGAATTAAACACCCGCTGATGTCGGTGAGAGTGCCGGTATGGCAAATTTATTTGTCATACTGCATGCCTCATCCGCGTTGGGTGTTGGGTGTATTGGCGTACCTCAGATGCAATGTGCGGTGAGGTATGCTTTTTTTTGCGGATTTTTTCCGGCGCGTGGTGATATAAAACGGCTTGACCCGCGTTTATTCGGGTGAGAGTGAAAAAGATGGTTGGAAAATCGTGGAAAAACAGGAAGAGCGGTATGCCGGAATGGCCGAACTCCCCGGCGCTAAAATTGTTTTTATGGAATGAAGAAAGTGCCGCTTTGATTTTTGCATGTCCGTTTTCCGGGCGGCGTGGTGCCGCCCGGCGGAAAATAAACCGCGCGGAGCATCTCCGCGCCAGCAGAGGTGAAATCACCTCGGAAAG
>JAZRUY010000157.1:0-1851 GCA_045598845.1 Victivallaceae bacterium | reverse complement strand
GGAGTTGTGCGACCGGGTGCTGGGCGGCCGGCGGAAACGCGGCCGGCTGCCGGCTCCGACGCTGGTTTTTCAGGCGCTGCGCATCGCGGTAAACGATGAACTGGGAGAACTGCGGCGCGCGCTGCCGGATGCGGCGGCGTTGCTGAAAAGCGGCGGCCGGCTGGCGGTGATCAGTTTTCACTCGCTGGAAGACCGTATCGTGAAGGAGTTCATCCGCGGACAGGCCAGAGCCTGCGTCTGTCCTCCAGGATTGCCGGTCTGCGTGTGCGGCAAGCGTGCCGTTCTGCGGGAAGTAACCCGTCATGCCGTTCAGGCCGGTGAAGCCGAGCGGGCGGAAAACCGCAGGTCGGCCTGCGCCAGACTGCGGGCGGCTGAGAAGATTTGAATTAAAACTGAATTAAAACTGAATTAAAACATAACGGAATATCAAAGTATAAAGGAAAACTGGAAATGAACATTCAATCCGGCAGAGGCAGGCGCGGCGGACGCCGTTACGGAAAGGTGTCCGCCGCTTCATCGGTTTCGGGCGCGCTGAAAAACTTTTTCAAATTCTTTTTATTGATGGGTTTTATCGCGTCGCTGTTCCATGGCTACACCTATATGAATCAGCGTATCGCCGAAACTGACCGCGAAATTCAGGAAACTGACAAAATTATCGCCAGAACCGAAAGGGAAATCGATGAATTGCGGCTCCGCCGGGAAAAGCTTTCCTCCTGGGAGCATATCCGGAATATGAATGAAAAATACAAACTCGGCCTGGTGCAGGCTTCCGGCGGGCAGATTAGCCGGATAAAACTGATGCCGCCGTCCGTGGCCGCAAAAGTTTCCCTGCCGCGCGCTGTCGCTTCTTCCGCGGCGCCGGCGTCCGCCCGGGGAAAGCATACCGTGGCCGGCAACGTCAAAGCCCGCCGCAAGTAACCGGCCCGGGGCGGTATGAACAGCGGTTCCGGCGGTATTCAGAGTTCCCGCGGCACGGTGCGCAGAAACATCTTGTTGTGCTCTTTGCCTCTGTCGCTGGCGGCCGTGCTGCTTTTGGGCCGGCTGCTGTATGTGCAGGTGGTCCGTCACGAATATTATGTTTCCCGTGCCCGCCCCCGGTATCTTACGGTGCGGCAGACCAAGGGCAAACGCGGCGAAATTTACGATATGCACGGCAATTTGCTGGCCAGCAATGTGCCGTGCGTGAATGTCAGTGTCACTCCTTATCATTTTCATGCCGAAAAGGTCAAGGACGAAGACCGCAAATTGCGCGACCGCGTGGTACTGGCTCACCTGATTGCCGAGTTCGTGCCGCACGGGCAGGGGTGGAAATATTACTTCCGTAAAATGGCGCCGTTCACGGTGAAGGAAGGTGCGGACGGCAAGTCGGAGAGTAAACCGCTCATGTATGCGTCGCTGGCGAAAAATCTGCCGTTGAAGACCGCCGATGCGCTTATGGAACGGGCTGAAAAAGCCGGGGTTTCGAAGTATCTGCAGTATCAGAATTCCTATATGCGCAGTTATCCCAAAGGCAGAATGCTGTCCAATGTGCTTGGGTACAGCAACCGCGTCAACGACGATGATGTCGCGCAACTTGGGCTGGAACGTTTTTACGACCGACGGATGACCGCGGTGGAAGGCAGCCGCACCTACGAGCATGACCGCTACGGCCGTCCTCTCTCTTACGGCGAACACAGCGAAGTGGCCAGCCGGGACGGCTGGAATGTATATCTGACCGTCAGCGAGCCGGTTCAGGCTATTTTGGAGGAGGAACTTGATCATGCCTGGGAGGAATGGCATCCGGAATCCATTTACGCGGTTATCGTCGATCCGAAGACCGGCAATGTTCTGGCGATGGCGCAGCGCCCGGCG
>JAZRUY010000156.1:0-3095 GCA_045598845.1 Victivallaceae bacterium | reverse complement strand
CTCACGCCGCTTAACGAAATCGGGAGGGCCGTATGGTCGGATGCCAGAATATTGCTGTTCACGCGGGAAAAACTCAACTGTATGCTGGCGGACAGTTACCGGTCTCTTGCTCCGGCCGGCACGCAAAAGCGCTATCCTTGCTATAATTTTCTGGCGGAATACGGCGGCGCTCCGTTCAAATATATATCCGCCCACCGCGGCATCGTTGAGGCGGTGGAACCGGCGGTTTCCGCCGGAGACGCCGGCAGGGCGCTTGAGCCGGGTGAGATTGTACGGATAAGGTTATCCGACCGTGATTACAACCGCACCGACGGGGCGGATTTTCTTACCGTCAATTTGGACAATGTAATCGACAAGCCGGTATATAACCGTTTTCACGGCTATAACCTGACATACCCGGCCGCGGTTAAAATCACGGTGTACGGCAATGACGGAGAAATAATCGCGGAAAAGATTTTGGAAGAAGGCGGAATCAGCGGGCTGACCACAACGGAAATCAAATTAGATGGTCAGCGCCGTCCGCGGGAAATCACCGTACAGGCGCTTACCTCCGGGAAAGTACGCATTCCGGAAGAACGGCAGATCGCCATATACCGCCGCATAAAAGAATAACCTGCCGCATTTCGCGGCAGGTTACGGCCAATAAAAAACGTCGGTCATTCCCGGGCGGCGAGTTTCTCCAGTATCCGCACCGAAGTCCGAACCGCAAGCATGCCGAAATAAAGCGCCGCCGGCAAAAAGCCAAACAGCAGTAAAGAGCCGGTATTGGAAAGCATCTTCATCCTCAGCGAAAAGGTACCGCCGAATTCAGATACGATATCAACTAAAATCACCAGAGTACCGGCGCACCACGCCACCGGGGCCGTACGGCAGACCGCCAGCATAGTCAAACGGATAAATGCGAAACACCGGGAAACGCAGTCTTCCGGTTCATCCGCGGTGCCGTACTGCAGCAGCGTCCCGGCCAGCACCGCTCCGCCGGTCAAAAACATAACCGCCCGGCAAAACGGCGGGAAAGAGCGGGTGTCAAACAAAGAAGTAATTTCCACCCCGATGCTGCCGACGGCAAAAACCGCGACCGCCAGCAGAAGCACATCGGAGGCGGACCGGCTGACCGGAACAGCGCAGCCGGTCCAAATCCGCTCCGCAAGCCGGAACAGCCGGGCACCGGCAAAAGTGAACAGCATCGCCGCCAGCAACCAGAAAATACCGAAAAGCACCATACCCGGCCGGGAGCGGTCAAAGGCGACCAGACAGAAACCGGTCAGTTCCGCCAGTCCGAGTAAAGTCATCAGCACCATACCGGCGGACACCGATATTGAATTTACACCTGAAAGCCAGCGGAAATCATGTATCCGGCGAAGAAGTGAAATCAGCATTTCGGCCGGCCACAGCACATAAGAGCAATACTTTTCCATACGGTTCATAAATACACCTCGTATCATATCATCAATATTTGCTGTCAGCGAAACTCACCCAGCCGCCGGCGCGAACCAGCGCCATATCGAACCCGCCGAGCCGGAACCGGTATTGCCGTTTTTCTCCGCCGCCGGTAACGGTAAACACCCCGTTTTCCAAATCCGTGGTCAAATCGGCTCCGGACACCGCGAAAACCCGGAACATCTCATCAATATCCGGTTCGGGAAGTTCAGCGGCGATCATACCGCAATTGAACATATTCTGGCGGAAAATGCGGGCAAAATTCACCGCTATCACCAGATTGATGCCGTTGCACTCCAAAACCCACGGCGCATGCTCACGGGAAGATCCGCAGCCGAAATTGGAACGGGTCACGATCACGCTTTTACCGGCGATGTCTTTTTTCGGATCAAATCCGGCGAGATTCAGATCTTCGAGACAATACGGTTTAAGCGCCGCCTTGGTGGCTTCGGTAAGATATTTGGCGGGAATAATCTCATCAGTATTTATATCACTGCGGTCCAGAAACAGGATACGCCCGTTGAAATTCTTCATTTTTCATCTCCGTATGGGTTGACCGGAAAGACCGGCTTTTCCTCGCGCGAATGCGCACTCGCATGCGCGCATGTTTTACTCAATCACTTCTCACCGGTGAACAGCGGCGAATTGACGATACTGCCGGCAAGCGCGGTGGCGGCGGCGGTCGCCGGACTCATCAGATGAACCATGCCGCCCTTCCCCATCCGCCCGTTGAAATTACGGTTGGTGGTTGAAGCGCAGACTTCACCGGCGGCCAGCACTCCGTTGCTCATTCCCAGACAGGCGCCGCAGGTGGGATTGGTAACACAGAATCCCGCTTCCATAAAGATTGAAATCAGACCTTCGGCAAGCGCATCGCGGTATATTTTGGGCGTGGCGGGCGAAACAACAGCCCGCACACCGGCGGCGATGCGGCGCCCTTACAGCACACCGGCGGCGATGCGCAAATCTTCCAAACGGCCGTTGGTGCAACTGCCGATATAGACCTGATCCACCCTGGTGCCGGCAAGTTCGCGGACCGTGCGCACCTGATCCGGTTTATATCCCACGGTAGCCACCGGTTCCAATGCGGAAACATCGACGGTAACCACTTGGGAATATTCCGCATCAGCATCCGGCAGAAAAGCGCTGTAAGCGGCAAGAGCGGCGTCACGGTCCTTAAATTCCCCGCTGATAAACTCCCAGAGGTAATCCACCGTAACCGCATCCGGACAGCAGATGCCGCAAGTGGCTCCCGCCTCAACCGCCATATTGCATAACGTCATCCGGGAATCCATTTTCATAGCGGTTACCGCCTCCCCGGAAAATTCTATCACTTTGCCGGTAGCGCCGTTCACGGTCAAAACCCGGATAGTCTCAAGAATCACATCTTTGGCGAAAACACCGGGGCGAAGCCGGCCGCGGAGTTCAACTTTGATGGTTTCCTGTTCGCGCATCGCCACCACGCCTTTGAGAATACCCACCTCCAAATCAGTGGTGCCCACCCCGGCGGCGAATGCTCCGAAAGCGCCGTGGGTGCAGGTGTGCGAATCGCCCATGATCACGGTGAACCCCGGACGGACAAAACCTTTTTCCGGAAAAATCGCATGGCAGACGCCGTTGGCGCCGATATCGAAGAAGTCTTTTATGCCGTGCCG
>JAZRUY010000155.1:0-3661 GCA_045598845.1 Victivallaceae bacterium | reverse complement strand
AGGACGGCCAGCCGGCGCACAATTCCTCCAGCGAAATCATGCCTGCCAGTTCGGCGGTTACGAGAAAGGACTCGATACGGGCCGGGTTGCGGCCGCGGGCGCCGAACGCGCAGCATTCCATTGTCGGAAGCCGCAATTCATGAAGACGGGAGATCGCGGCGAATTCGTTTGCCGCGCCGGTAACCGGAAGTTTCAAAAACAACAGATTCTTGAATATTTCGCGCCAGCCGATGCCGCCGTGCAGTTTCACGAAATAACCGCGGCCGTCTATTTCGGTGCGGAAAGTCCGTCTGGTTTTGACTTTCCGGAAAGTTTCGCCGCCGAGTTTCATCACTTCGGCGAAAGGATCGGCGCCGCGCCACAGACGGGCGAAAAAATCATTCAGCCATATCCGGTACGCCATGTTCCTTCACCCATTTTTCCAGCGAGTCGGCCGCAACCGCCGCCCGGCTGAAAAAGTCGGTGCGGGCGGCATATGCGGCGGTTTCTTTTTTTAATTCCGGCAGCCCTGATTGTATTATCCCGGTCAGACGTTGATCAAGGTCGGTCTGCCGGAACGGTTCCGGAAGTACCAGCCGGGGAGATATTGCCTCCGCAATAAACGCATAGCCGCAGATGCCGCTGACCAGCACCGGTGTTCCGCAGCACGCCGCTTCGGCGATGATTGATCCCGCCGGTTCGTTGCGGGCCGGATGCACCATCAGATCGGCGGCACTGATTAAATCCCGGACATCGGACCGGCCGCCCAGAAACAGCACCCGGTCATCCGCTTTCAGTTTCGCCGGCAATCTGCCGATACTGTTCCCCAAAGAAACCCCGGCCACGGCCAGCACGGTTCTTTTTCTGACGTTTTCAGGCAGATGCGCCAGCGCGGTTATCGTGCGGTCGATTCCCTTGACCGAGGCGTTGGAGGAACCGATCTGAATCAGCATAATATCATCGTCTTTGATTCCGAGCGCGGCACTGACGGCCTCCCTCCGCCGTTTCGGCGGCAGACCGAATTCCGCGTCGATTCCGAAAGGCAGATAAATGAAACGGTCGTCCGGAGTGCCGTAGCAACGCTGGTAATCCGTCTTCTGGCGGCCGGCGATATACCAGATTTTGCAATTGTTTTCCGGGGCGAACAGCCGCCGTTCCGCCCGGAGCAGGGCGCGGTAACGCGGCAGCAGCCTTACCGCGGCGCAATGGCGGGACGGTATCAGAACGGCGAGCGCGTTGTCGCCGGCAAAATAAAAATCTCCGCCGGCCATACGGTTGAACACCGCGCGAACATCAAATTTTTCCCGCCGGCAGGCATCGCTGAATTTGCGTTCGAAGTCGGCGATTTTACCGGTGTTGCTCCAGGCGCGGTCCGGCATTTCAACAATGCGGACGCCGCCGGTATGTTCACCGTGCCACTCCGCGCAGAAAACGGTTACCTCATGACCGCGCCGCCGCAGTTCAACCGCCAGACGCTCCATATCGCGCTGAAGTCCGCCGAAAGGGAAATATTTGTATATCGCGAGCGCCGCTTTCACCGCAGTCCGCCTTTCGGACGCGCGCCAAGCGACTGATGTATTTTTTTTAATGCCGAAAAGAAACAGGAACACTCCTCGTCAGGTATTCCGGAGAGAGCCGCGGCGAGCAGGCCGGCGCGGCGCGTTTCGCATTTGGCGAACAGCCGGGCGCATTTGCGGGAAAGGGTGATTCTGACCGCGCGCCGGTCGCTTTTGCTCCGCCGGCACCGGAGCATATCCTTTTCTGTCAGATTTTTCACCATCTCGGAAGCGGCGGCGGCGGATACATTCAAATCCCCGGCCAGAACTTTCAAGGTTATACCGTCGTCCTGCGGACGGCTTTGGTTTATAGCGTAAACCCGGAGCAGTACGCGGAACTGGTTGACGGTGTACTGCCTGCGGAGTTCGTCAAAACCGGCATACTGCCAGACGTCAAAAAACGAATTCAGCAGTTCGCAGTATTCCGGCGGTGTCGGCGCATCCATGATTACTCCGGGGTTCAGACGGTGATATTTAACTTTTCCTTAATGTATTGCAGGCTGAATTTTTTGTCAAATACGTCCGGCGCATTTGCAATACTCCGGCGCCACTGCTATAATCAGTCTTAAATTACCTGACTGCATGAAAGCGATACCGGCGGAGGAAAATCATTTATGCGGACTTTAATCGTAAAAGGCGGTTGCGGAATCGGCGGAACCGTGAAAGTGAGCGGAAACAAGAATGCGGTGCTGCCGGCAATCGCGGCGCTGATTCTGACGGACGAGCCGGTTACGCTGCGCAATGTTCCGGATATTCTGGATGTGCGGACCATGCTGGATATAGCGGGGGAACTGGGCGCGGAATTCGATTTCCGGGACAACACGCTGACTTTCCGCTGCCCGAAAATCAAAAACACCGTGATCTCCCGCGAACTGTGCTCGCGCAACCGCACCAGCATCCTTTTCGCCGCCGGTCTGCTGGCGAGGTGCGGCTCGGCGGAACTGTATCCTCCCGGCGGGGATGTGATCGGAAGGCGCCGGCTGGACGGGCATTTCTATTCGCTGACCAAACTGGGCGCGGAGATGTCGGGTGAGAACACCTACCGTTTCAGCGCGCCGGGCGGATTGAAAGGGAAGGAACTGTTCCTCGACGAGGCCAGCGTTACCGCCACCGAGCAGGTGCTTATCGCCGCGGTGTGCGCCAAGGGGCATACCACACTGTACAACGCCGCCTGCGAACCGCATGTGGCGGATCTGGCCGGACTGTTGAACGCCATGGGCGGCCGTATCACCGGAGCCGGAACCAACACGATTGAAATCGACGGGGCGGAAAAACTGCACGGCGCCGATTACACGGTTTCCGGCGACCATATCGAAGCCGGAAGTTTTCTGGCGCTGGGCGCCGCGGCCGGCGGCGGAATCACGGTGGAAGGCGTGCAGCTGCGGCATTTCTGGATGCTGCGCCGGGTATTCGAGCGGCTGGGGCTGGCTTTGGAACTTACCGACGGGAAAGTGATTCTGCCGGCGGAACAGAAACGGGAGATCCAGCCTGATTTCGGCGGCTACATCCCGCAGATATCCGACGGCACCTGGCCGCAGTACCCGTCGGACATGATGAGCTGCACCATCGTGGCCGCCACCCAGTGCCGCGGCACGGTGATGTTCTTCGAGAAGATGTTTGAAAGCCGCATCTATTTCACCGACCGGCTGCAGGCGATGGGGGCCAACGCGATCGTCTGCGACCCGCACCGGGTGGTCATCTCCGGTCCGACGCGACTCTACGGCACCACGCTCTCCAGCCCGGATATCCGGGCCGGCATGGCGATGGTGATCGCCGCCTTGTGCGCCAAAGGGGAAAGCCGCATCCGCTCGGCGGAGATCATCTACCGCGGCTATGAGAATCTGACGGAAAAACTCCGCGCTCTCGGCGCGGAGGTCGATGCGCTCGACGCGCTCACTCTCGCGGAGCAGGCGGGCTCCTCCCGTGCGGTCAATGTGGTGCTGCTCGGACGTATGGCGCGCTATTTTGACTTTACAAAAGAGGAATGGCTCGCAGCGCTCGAGGAGAGCGTGCCCCGGAAGGTGCTGGACATCAACAAAACCGCCTTTGCGCTCGGCGCGGAAAGCAAATAAAAAGAGGTTTTACCATGAAATACTATCAGCCGGAGGCGGAATGTGCCGCCCCGG
>JAZRUY010000154.1:0-5547 GCA_045598845.1 Victivallaceae bacterium | reverse complement strand
AGCGCTTTCACCAGGCATCTCTCGGAGGACGGCTTATCTCTTTGATGAAAGTTCGTAACTGTGCTAAAACAAGGCGTTTAACGGAAATAAAAAACGCCAGACAAATGACTGGCATTTTTAAAAACTGGTGGTGGGAGATGGATTCGAACCATCGAACTCGGAGAGAGCAGATTTACAGTCTGCCGCCTTTGACCGCTCGGCAATCCCACCTGAAATATGGAGCGGGTAACGGGGGTCGAACCCGTATAACCAGCTTGGAAGGCTGGTGCACAGCCGTTATGCCATACCCGCATACGTTTTCGCAGCCCGTCCGCCGCGTAAATTGCATGGTACCGACGGTGGGAGTTGAACCCACAATCCTTGCGGAACACGGACCTGAACCGTGCGCGTCTGCCAATTCCGCCACGTCGGCATATCATTGCCTTCAACACCGCCCGAATACGGCGCGGTGATACTTAAAATACACCGATTGCGGCGATTTGCAACCCCGGAGGATAAAAAATTAAAAAAATGCGCCGCCGTCTTTGTAAAGCGCCGGGTTCAGGGTTATCGTATAGAATGATATTTAATCAACGAAAGAGAAGAGATGGGTGCGAAAAATTGGAAACTGTCCGGGCAGAATAACGGGTCCGCCGCCGATGCCATTCTGAGTAAATACCAGATGCCGCGTCCGCTGGCGCTGGTTTTTGCCTCCCGCGGAATCGCTCCTGAAGCCATTCCCGATTTTCTTTATCCTCAGCTGAACCGCCTTTCCGACCCCTACCGGTTCCCCGGTATCGAGAAGGCCGCGGAACGGCTGTGGCGCGCGATAGCCGGCCGCGAGCATATCCTCATTCACGGCGACTACGATACCGACGGCATCACCGCCAGCGCCCTGCTGGCCTATGTGCTGCGGCAGAACGGCGCGACAGTCCATTCCTTCATACCGCACCGGTTCGACGACGGCTACGGATTCACCCCGGAGTCGCTGAACAAGGCGCTGGAGGCCAACGGCGACTGCAAGGTGCTGGTGACGGTGGACTGCGGCATCACCAGCTGCGACGCGGTGAGCGTGGCGACCGACATGGGAATCGATGTGATCGTTACCGACCACCACGAGGCCGGCCCGGAACTGCCGGACGCGCTGGCGGTGATCAACCCCAAGATAAATCCGGAGCTGGCCGATCTGCAGGTGCTGGCCGGGGCCGGGGTGGCGTTTAAACTTTCGCACGCCTTCATCAAGTACGGGCGCGAGCATAAACTGGGCGGCTTCACCACCGATTTGAAAGAGGTGCTGGATTTTGCCGCGCTGGGCACGGTGGCCGACATCGTGCCGCTGCTGGGGGAAAACCGCATCCTGGTTAAATACGGCATCGAGGCGCTGCGCCGGCAGATCCGGCCGGGGGTGCGCGCCCTGATTGAAAATTCCCGGCTGCGCGGCGATCTGCAGCCGTCCGATATAACTTTCCGGATCGCGCCGCGCATCAACGCCGCCGGGAGGGTGGGGGATGCCAATGCCGCTCTGCGTCTGCTCGAATCCGAACATATCGTGGAGGCCTATCAGTTCGCCTCGGATTTGGAAAAATACAACCATGAGCGGCAGAACAAGGAACAGGAAATATATCAGGAAGCCAAAGAGCAGATAGAGCGCAATCTGGCCTGGAAGAGCGACTGCGCGCTGCTGGTGGCCGGCCGCGACTGGCACCAGGGGGTGATCGGCATCGTGGCTTCCCGTCTGGCGCGCGATTACAACCGCCCCACCATCGTGCTGACCATTCAGGGGGAGAACGCCTACGGCTCCGGGCGCAGCGTGGCCAATCTGAATCTGGTGGAAGTCCTGAGTTCCGCCGCTTCGCTGCTCGACCGTTTCGGCGGGCATCCGATGGCGGTGGGAATCGGGATGAAGGCCGACCGCATCGCCGCGTTCTTCGACGCGGTCAACAGCGAGATACGGAAGCAGGTTTCCGTTTCCGATCTGGAGGACTGCATCAGCTACGACGGCGAGATCGGGCTCGAAGACCTGACCCCGGAATTCTTTGATTATCTGGAGAAGATGGCGCCCTTCGGCCACGACAACCCCAAGCCGGTGTTCCGGTTCAACGATGTGCAGGCGACTTACAGCGCGCCGGTGGGCGGCGGGCATACCCGCGGCACCATGGCGGACCGCCGCGGCCAGATCGATTTTATCGCTTTCAACCGGACGCCGCAGGAGTTCAGCGGTCATTCGCTGGATATTCTGGCCATGCCGCAGATCAACCATCACAACGGAAACGATATTCCGCAGCTGAATATCGTGGATGTCCGCCGGATGTACTGATTCAGACTGACCGCCGGATAAAAAGCGCGGTTGAAACCAGGTTGCAAGCGGCGCGTTGCCAATGTATATTACCGTGATAATAAAGGGGAAGCCGTTCCCCCGGCAGACAACGGACAACAGTGTTTTTTACCTGAAATATAAAAAAGAAAGGATTTTGAAATGAACGGAATCACCGGTACGATGTGGAACTTCGCCGATACAGCAACCGAAGCGGCAGGCGCCGCCGATACCAATCCGGCGCCGGCGATTTTCGGCAATCCCATGTTTCTGATGATCGTGGTCATCGCGATCATGTTCTTCTTCTCCGCCCGTTCCCAGAAGCGCCAGGCCGCCAAGCGCCAGCAGATGCTGGATTCGCTGGTCAAGGGCACCCGGGTGCTGCTTTCCTCCGGCATGTACGGCGATATCGTGGAAGTCAAGGAGAAATCTTTCGTGGTGGAAATCGCGGAAAACGTACGGGTGGAAGTGCTTAAAAACGGCGTGGCGGAAGTCCCCGGCGCCGAGGGCGAAAAAGCGGAAAAGAAATAAACAACCCGGAAAGGCTGTGACCCAAATGAACAAGAAACCGGTCGTTCTGCGCACCGTTATCACCGTGGTGGTGATCGCCGCTTTCTTTTCGGCTATCCACCCGCTGTTCGAGCGCGATTACTACGATACCTTTATGAGCATGCTGGCGGTCAGGGACGACGCCGAGTCCGCCGCGCTGGTGGACGACGCGAAAAAACTGCAGCAGGACAACCCCCAGCTGTATCAGTCGCAGGCACTGCTGACCGCCGCCGAGCAGAAAGGCGTCAATCTGGTCAAAAAAATCAAGTATAACGACAATCTCGCCGACAACCGCGATGTGATGAGTGCCATCCGCAAGCGGGCGTCGAGTTCCATCCGCCTGGGGCTGGATCTGAACGGCGGGGTGGAATTTATCCTCGAACTGCGTCCGGAAGAAGGCAGCAGCCTGCAGCCCGGCACCGCCGAATTCGACCGTTACCGCGATGTGGCGATCGAGATACTGCGCAAACGGCTGGAAGGACAGAAAATTTTCGAGGCTGAAATCACTCCGTCCGGCGACAATTATGTGGCCCTGCGCGCGCCGGTGGTGACCAAGGATGAAAAGATAAATCTGCTCAATCTGGTGAAGATGAGCGCGAAACTGCGTTTCCGGCTGGTGCATGAGCGCAACGATGAACTCGTGGCGCAGTACCTCGCCGATCCGGAGCATTTCGCCGCGCCGCTCGGCTATGAGCTGATGAAGGAAACCCGTTTCCGCGAAGGCCGGGCCCCGGAGGAAACGCTTTATTTCATCTCCACCCGCGCGGAAATGGACGGGCGCAACGTGGTGGACGCGCAGCCGGTCAAGGACCAGTTCGGGCAGCGCAAGATCACCCTCTCTTTCAATCCCGACGGCGCCGCGCAGTTCGGCAAGGTGACCAGCGCCAATGTGGGGCGTTCGCTCGCCATCGTGCTGGACGGCAAACTCTGCTGCGCGCCGCGGATAAACGACGCCATCACCGGCGGGGCGGCGGAAATTTCCGGCTCTTTCTCGGATGACGAGCTCAAGATGATTTCCGATGCGCTGATTTCCGGGAATTTCCCGTTCCAGATTGAGGAGGCGGCGGTGTTCGACACCGATCCGAAGCTGGGAAAGGCCAATGTTTCCGGCGGTATCTGGGTGGGAGTCCTTTCGCTGGCGCTGGTGGCGGTGTTCATGGGTATCTACTACCGGCTTTCCGGTTTCATCGCGGTTACCGCGCTGGTGCTCAATGTGGTGCTGGTGCTGGGGGCCATGGCGGCGTTCAACTGCACGCTTACCCTGCCGGGTATCGCCGGTATCGTGCTGACCATCGGCATGGCGGTGGATGCCAATGTGCTGGTGTTCGAGCGCATACGGGAGGAATTGTCCACCGGCAAAAGTCTGGCGGCCGCGGTGGATTACGGCTACGACAAAGCGTTTTCCGCGGTGTTCGACGCCAATATCACCACTTTGATTTCAGCCGTCATTCTGATGAATGTCGGAACCGGAGCCATCAAGGGGTTCGCCGTCACCCTGACCATCGGTATTCTGACCAGTCTGTTCACCGCGCTTTTCGTGACCAGGCTGATTTTCGACTACCTGCTCAATTACACCGGGATCCGCACCCTGACCATGATGCGGTTCTTCAGGAAGCCGGAGTTTAACTTCAACAGTATGCGCAAGGCGGTATTCGCGCTTACCGGCGCGGCGCTCATCGCCTGCATCGCGGTGTTCTGCGTCCGCGGCAAAGGCATGCTGGGTGTGGATTTCACCGGCGGCACGGTGGTATCGCTCTCTTATCAGGAGAGGGTGCCGCAGGAGCAGATAGAAAAACTGCTGTCCGGCGCCGGATACGAATCCACCGTAACCTATAAGCACAATACGGTCACCAACGCCGACGAACTGGAAATCCTGGTGCGCGGCGAACTCGACAACGCCGGCGACACGGTTTGCAATCTGCTCAACGGCGGATTCAGCGGGGCCGGTTTCAGCTTTACGCAAGTCACCGAGGTCGGCGGTCTGATCGGCTGGGTGTTCACCAAGTCGGCGCTGCTGGCCATCGGGCTGTCGGTACTCGGTATCGGCCTGTATGTGACGCTGCGCTACGAGCTTACCTTCGCCGCCGCGGCGGTGCTGGCGCTGGTGCACGACGTTATTGTTTCCATGGGGGTTTTTCTGGTCACCGGCCGGACGATATCGCTGACGGTGGTGGCGGCGGTGCTGACCGTTATCGGATATTCCATCAACGACACCGTGGTTATTTTCGACCGGGTCCGCGAACTCGACCGCGAGCGCAACGGCAAGGATTTCGCCGGCACCGTGGCGCAGGCGGTCAACCAGACCCTCAACCGCACCCTGCTGACCAGCATTACCACTTTCATCGTGGTGTTCGTGCTGTTCCTCGGCGGCGGTTCAGCCATCAACGATTTCGTACTGATAATGATGCTCGGCATCATCTTCGGCACTTATTCTTCGGTGTTCATCTCGCCGCAGCTGGCGCTGATGTGGCACAAGGGCGGACGGCTCGGTCAGATCGCCGCCGCGAAGCCGGCATCGAAATAACCGGTAAATTTCGGAGGAGACAGATATGTTCGGAAATCTTGCCGAGATGGCCAAGCTGATGTCCAGGGCCAAGGATATTCAGGCTAACGCCGCCAAACTGAAAGAAGAATTGCCCGGAACGGAGTTTTCCGCCGCCGATTCCACCGGTCTGGTAAAAGCGGTGCTGAGCGGGGATTTCCGG
>JAZRUY010000153.1:0-27572 GCA_045598845.1 Victivallaceae bacterium | reverse complement strand
TGCTGCTCAAACCGAATCTGCTGGGACCGTTCGCCCCGGATACCGCGGTGCTCACTCATCCCAAGGTGGTCGAGGCGGCGGCGGGGCTGGCGCAGGAATGCGGCGCCCATGTGATGATCGGGGACAGCCCGGGATGCGGGTCGGTCAAAAGCGTGCTGGAAGCATCCGGCATCGGCGAGGTGATCGACCGGCTCGGTCTGGAATGGGTGGATATGGAGGAACCGGCCGATTTTGAATTTCCGGAAGCCAAAGTGGCAAAGTATATAAAACTGGCCGCTCCGCTGAAACGGGCGGACAAGATTATCGACCTGGCCAAAGGCAAGACCCATGTGCAGATGGTGTTTACCGGGGCGATGAAAAATCTTTACGGTTATTTGCCCGGCATCAGTAAAGGGGAATATCATTACCGGCTGCGCACCCGCGAGTGGCTGGCCGAATTGCAGCTGGATTTGAACATCATAAAAAAACCGGTTCTGGCGATCATCGATATGATAACCGCCATGGAGGGGGAGGGACCGTCCGGCGGAAAACCCCGTCAGGTCGGAGCGCTTGTCGCATCGCCGGAAACTGTTTCCGCCGATGCCGTAGCGCTTACGCTGATCAACCTCAGGGACAAGGATGTTCCGCTGATGACCGCCGCGCGCCGCCGCGGTATGGGGGACCGTATCGACAACCTGACGGTTTACGGACCGTCTCCGGAGTCGTTGCAGATACCGGATTTCGTACATATCAAAGCGCTGCATGATTCGTTGCGGCTGCTGCCGCTGCCCAAGTTCATGCTGGAATTTTTCCGTCGGCACTGGAAACCCTGTCCGTCGGTGAATCCTGATAAATGCATTAAATGCCTGCGCTGTAAAAAAGGCTGTCCCTGCGATCCGCCGGCCATTGACCCGACGGTCAGTTTCAAAGCGGACAGTTCGCGGTGCATCAAGTGTTACTGCTGCCACGAATTCTGCCCGGTGCAGGCTATCGAGCTGAAACAGACTTTCATCGAACGTTTTATTATGACAAACCGGATCAAGCGCAATGTGTCCGCGCTGGCCGGAAAATTATTCGGCAGATGAAATTCAGGACTTGAATCAGATGGGATATCCGGACAGAGATAATGCGGTAAATGCAGTAGCCGCCATGCCTTCGGAGCGCCCGATGACGCCCCGGACTGCGGATTTGAGCGGATTCGGGTGCGATGTGTTCAACCGCGCGGTGATGCGCCGCTATCTTTCCTCTGAAACCGCGGCGAAACTGTTCGCCACCATGAATAACGGTGATCCGCTGGATGCTGCTATCGCCGCCGATGTGGCGCATGCGATGAAAAACTGGGCCATGGAGCGCGGAGCCACCCATTATACTCACTGGTTTCAGCCGCTGACCGGCTCCACCGCCGAAAAACACGATGCTTTTCTGGACTTGAAAGACGGTATGCCGATCGCGAGTTTTTCCGGGAGCAATCTGATTTTCAGCGAGCCCGACGCATCCAGTTTTCCGTCAGGCGGTCTGCGTTCCACTTTCGAAGCGCGCGGATACACCGCCTGGGATCCCACAAGCCCGGCGTTCATCAAACGCCACGGCAACGGCGCCACCCTCTGTATTCCGACGGCATTTTGCAGTTATAACGGCGATGCGCTGGATAAGAAAACTCCGCTGCTGCGTTCGATTCAGGTTCTGGCGAAAGCGACATCCAGGCTGATGAAGTGTTTTAACCGGCCGGAGGCCAAAACGGAAGTTACCGCAGGTCTGGAACAGGAATACTTTCTGATCGACCGCAGATTTTATCTGCAGCGGCCGGATTTGATTCAATGCGGCAGAACGGTGTTCGGCGCGCCTCCCGCCAAGCATCAGCAGCTGGAGGACCACTATTTCGGTTCCATGCGGATGCGGGTTCTGGATTTTATGGATGAAGTCGAACAGGAATTGTGGTCTCTGGGGATTCCGGCCAAAACCAGACACAATGAAGTCGCTCCGGCGCAGTTCGAACTGGCGCCCTTGTTCGAGGATGTCAATCTGGCCTGCGATCACAATATGCTGATCATGGAGGTGCTGCGTCAGGCGGCGGAGCGCCGCGGGTTCGTCTGTCTGCTTCACGAAAAGCCGTTCAACGGTATCAACGGTTCCGGCAAGCATAACAACTGGTCGGTGTCTTACGGCGGAAAAAATCTGCTTTCACCCGGGGACGATCCGCATCAGAACGCGATTTTCCTTACTGTGCTGTGCGCCGTGATAGAAGCGGTGGATCTGCATGCTGATCTGCTGCGAGCCGCCGCCGCCGGCGCCGGCAACGACTGCCGTCTGGGCGGTAACGAGGCTCCGCCGCCGGTGATTTCCATATATCTGGGTGACCAGCTTACCGATGTGATTTCGCAACTTGAAAAGGGGACGCCGACCTCCAGCCGCAAGGCGGGCGCGATGCGTATCGGGGTGGACACTCTGCCGCCGCTTCCGCGTGACGCCACCGACCGCAACCGGACCAGCCCGTTCGCTTTTACCGGTAATAAATTCGAGTTCCGGACACCGGGCGCATGTCAGTCATGCAGCGGATGCAATGCGGTGCTCAATACCATTGTCGCCGAGGCATTCGACCGGACATCGGAAGTTCTGGAAAAACTGGACAGAAACGGGTTCAATTCCGGTTTACAGCGGTATCTGCAGGGTATCGTAAAGCGGCACAAGCGGATAATTTTCAACGGTGACGGTTACACAGGCGCCTGGGCTGCCGAGGCGGAAAGGCGCGGATTGCCGCGCGCCGGTTCCGCGCTGGACAGTATCAAAGCGTTTACCGCGGCGAAAAATATTGCCATGTTCAGCAAATACGGGGTACTCAATGAACGCGAATTGAAATCCCGTTATGAAGTCTGCCGTGAAGAGTATATCCGCAAAATCAAGATAGAAGCCGGTGTGGCGGCGGAAATCGTTTCCGGCATGATTATCCCGGCGGTCGCTGCCGAATATGCCGGGATCGCCGCCGCCATTGCTTCGGCGGCTCAAACCGGGATATCCGCCGGGACCGCGGCTTTACGCGGCCGCGCCGAATTGCTCGGAGAAGGTCTGGACCGGCTCGATGATGCTTTGACCAGACTCAAAGCGGCGGATTTCCCGGATATTCCGAAAGTACTCTCGGAATTGCGCTCCTGCGCCGATGAACTGGAAACGGAGGTTTCCGATGCGCTCTGGCAGTTGCCGAAGTACCGTGAAATGCTTTTCATATATTAGATTTTCCGGCGGTACTGACGATATGCTATGCAAAGAAGCGCACTGGTCGAAAAAATAATTGTTTTAACGGATGAATAACGGGTGAATATGGGTATTTTCAAGAATATATGCGGATACGGCATCGCGGCTATGCTGCTGGTTGCGGCCGGGTGCGCCGCCCCCGGCGATTCGGAGCGTATCGCCGAGCATCTGGAATCCGGCGCACCGGTCTATGCGGTACTGCCGGTCAGCGAGGACGCCCGCTCCGCCATGGAAAGGCTGGATTCGCCGATGGCGGCGGTGATTTTCCGGTTTCTGGGGCTGAACCGCGTTGACGGTGCAGGATTCAGTTCTTCGGAAAGCGGCGGCGGTTTTCATTGCGGCCGGGAATTTTTGCTGATCAGCGGAGATAAGCCGGCGCTTTTTCCCGACGGTTGCCGCACATCGGCGGATATTAAAAAACAATTGGTCACTTTATCCCCCGGATTCGCTGCGGATATCATCTTCAACGTGGATTTTTCCGCCGCCGCCCCGTTGCTTAAAAACGACCGGGTGCTGTCGCGTTTCTGGGATACCGAAACTGTGATGGGTAAACTCGGCTTTAGCGCTGAAAAGGAATTATACGATTATTTGAGCGGATTCTATGAATGCGCCATTGTTCCAGGCAGCGGCGACTGGCTGTGGCAAATACCGGACCGGGAGGGACGGATTATCCGGGCGATGCGGAAGTCGATAGAGGAGAACGGCAACGGCGTAATCAGGAACGACGGCTGCATCTTTGAACCGGACGGTCTGCCGCCGATAGGGATGGTTACGGATGAAGAACACGGGGTGATGCTGGCTTTTTCATTGGGAAATAATCCGGGTGACGATGTGCTTGCGCTCAAATTCGAGGATTTACCGGAATTGAAGGAAATGACCGCCGTTTTGCCGGATGAAGGTTTCGCCTGCTGCTGTGTTGATTATGATGCCGGCAGGGCGGATATTGAGTTGACGCGCCACCGCCGGGCGTTGACGGTATTCACCCGGGATGCGGACGGCATAACCGGAATTACCGCCGGGCAAAAGGACGGGTTCAGCGGTCTGATTCATGTGCTGACTCCTTTTCTGCTGGCCGCCGGGGAAAGCGTCGGCCATCCTGCCGCCCCGGAGGACGGGCAACCGGAAGAAGTTCCTGAGCAAGAGGAAAATTCCGAATTCGCGGTTCCGGATTTTTCAGCAATTGAATCCTGCGGCGCGGAACTGCGTAAACTGGGTGCGGCTATGCGGGATTATGCCGCCGCGCATGGAGGCGGTTATCCGGCCGCCGGAGAAATTTCCGGAATCGGCGAGTTATTCGCCTCCTGCGGAACCGATCTTACGGCAGGCGATTGCGGAGAGAGGTATATTTATTTCGGAAATTCAGTCAGTCCGGCGGACGGCAGGCTGCCGCTGGCTGCGGATTTGCCGGCCGCCCATGCTCCGTTCGTCAATGTGTTACTGGGCGACGGTTCGGTGATTACAGTGCAGCTGAATGAAATAAGCGCCCGCCATCTGGCCGGCATATTGCAAAGCATATACGGTTACAGTGAAGCAGAATTCAATTCTATATTTAACATATGCGCCGGCGCGGATGCCGGCGCGGCTGGAGAGGTGAAAAGATGATCCAGAAATTGATTGAGGATTTAGCGGACGCTTTTCCGGAATCGGTAAAGCGGCTTATGGACAGTTTGTCCTTTGAAGAACTTTCCTACGAGAGCGGTAAAACTCTGGACCGCTGGATGCGGCAGAATGCCAAAGCGGTCAATAATACGCTGGAGCCGCTGCGGCAACTGGCAATCGCCCCCGGTTCAGTGGAATCCGAGCCGCTGCGGGTTGGCCCGGGATACCGGCGTCATCCCGATCTGGTGGAGATGCTCAGCGATGAAAAGGTATTGCTGGATGCTTTTGCGGTACTGGATGAGCCGTTGCGCAAAAAAGTGGTCATGGATATGTCGGCGGCAGCGGGTGACGGCTCTCCGACGGAATATAAATCGCTTAGCCGCGATGAAAATCTGATTGTCGGCGCAATGCGCCGTATGGATAAGGCGGAAGGACAAGCCATGCTCGCCAAGGTGCTGGAGGCGGCGCTTGAATCCGTGCGCCGTCAGCGGAACAATATGTTCTGACAGAACAGGGGAGGCGGCTGTGAATATCGTATTGACGGAAAAACAGATATATGAACGGATAGTGGAACTCGGACGCGAGATAACTGCAGCCTACGAGGGAACTCCGCTTACCGCTCTGGTTTTGCTTAACGGCGGACTGCCGTTCGCGGGGGAGCTTATCCGGCAGATCAAGATGCCGATCCAAGTCGACAGTCTGGCGGTGGCCAGTTATTCCGGAACCGTCCGGGAGGCGCTGACGTTCCGCAGTCAGATGAAGCTGTCGCCGCGCGGCCGCAATATTCTGCTTATTGATGATGTGCTGGACAGCGGTTTTACCCTTAATAATCTTAAAAATCACCTGCTGTCGCTGGGCGCGCTCAGCGTCAAAACCGCAGTTTTAGTCCGCAAAGCAGCTAATCGGTCCGCTAACATAGAAACCGATTTTGTAGGATTTGATCTGCCGGATAAATTCCTGATCGGATTCGGCATGGATGCCGACGAGGAATACCGCAATCTGCCCTATATCGCGACTTTGTAGAACGGTAGTTGTATTTTTACCATTGACGCGCAACGCGCTATTTCGCCGGCTTGTATTTAAGAAACGCCTCGATGAACTGATCCAGATCACCGTCCAATACCCCGGCGGTATCGCTGGTTTCAACATCGGTGCGCAGATCTTTGACCATCTGATACGGTTGCAGCACATAACTGCGGATTTGGCTTCCCCAGCCGTTTTCGCCCAGTTCCCCCCGCATCGCATCCGCTTCGCTGCGCCGTTTCTCCTCTTCGATGGCATAGAGTTTGCCTTTCAGCACTTTCAGCGCAGTGGCTTTATTCTTGTGCTGCGAACGTTCATTCTGACAGCACACCACGATGCCTGTCGGCAGGTGGGTCAGACGCACCGCCGAATCGGTAGTGTTCACTCCCTGACCGCCTTTTCCGCTGGAGCGGTAGGTGTCCACACGCAGATCTTCATCCTTGATTTCAATATCGATGTCATCATCGACTTCCGGGACCACATCCACCGAGCAAAAGCTGGTGTGGCGGCGGGCATTGCTGTCAAACGGCGATATGCGCACCAGCCGATGCACACCGCGTTCCCCTTTCATATGCCCGTAAGCGAATTCCCCGTTGACTTTCAACGTTACGCTCTTTATTCCGGCTTCTTCACCAGGCTGCATGTCGATCAATTCGTCTTTCCACTCCCGGCGTTCGAAAAAGCGCCGGTACATACGCTGCAGCATATTCGCCCAGTCGCAGGCCTCGGTGCCTCCGGCTCCGGCATGAATAGTGAAGAAAAAATTATTCTTATCGAGTTTCCCGGATAGAAAACTCATGATTTCCAGTTTGTCCAGCGCTTTTACAATCTTATGATAAACTGCTTCGGTATCGGCTAAAAAAGATTCGTCCTCGGCGGAAAACTCCAAACCGGTGGAAAAATCCCCGGCCAGTGATTCCAGAGCGCGGTACGGCTCAATGATATTGCGTACCGCGCTGAGCGATGCCACCGTGCTCTGAGCCGCTTCCTTGTCATCCCAGAAATCAGGCGCCGCCATTTTCGCTTCTAATTCGGCCAGTTCTTTTTCACGGCCGTCCATATCGAGAAACGAGCGGAGTTTTTCCTGCCTGTTTTTCAAATCGGTTTCCGCCTGACGCAGTTCATCCAGAGTCATCATCGCTGTTTCGCCGCCTCCAGTTTCCACATGTCATCAAGCAGCCGCTGGATTTCCCCCAGGCATGCTCCGCATGCTCCGCCGGCTTTACAGTATGAGGTGACCTGTTCCGCCCGGGTGAGTTTGTTTTCCTTCGCCACCTTGAGAATTTTCACATCGGTAATCCCGAAACATTTGCAGACCAGACGTCCTTCGTGCTCCTTGTCATTTTCGAACGGGTTGGGTTCGCCGCGGTAATCCGCAATGGCGGCCTGCAGGGCTTCCATGCCCATCACGGAACAGTGCATCTTGGCCTCCGGCAGTCCGCCGAGCGCATCGGCGATCTGACGGTTGGTGACTTTTGATGCTTCTTCCAGAGTCTTACCTTTGATGAGTTCGGTCAGCACACTTGAAGACGCAATCGCGCTGGCGCATCCGAACGTACGGAATTTCACCTCGGCGATCCGGCCCTGTTCATCAAGTTTGAAAGTCAGCTTAAGCGCATCGCCGCAGGCGGCGTTCCCGACTTCCCCCGTCCCGTCAGGATTCTCCACTTCCCCCACATTACGCGGGTTCATGAAATGATCCATAACCTTATCAGTATAATTCCACATTTTATATTCTCCTCCGGACGCAATGCCGGGTCATGCGTATTTCGCTAATTCGGCATCTACTCTTTTTTTGAGTTCCGCAGCCAGGTTCTCCAGCGGCAACCGTTCCGCGTCTCCACCGCCGCGCACTTTGAATTCCGCCTGTTTTTCCGCCAGTGTGCGCGGTGATATCACCACCCGGAACGGGATGCCGAGCAAATCAGCGTCACTGAACATGGAACCGGCTTTTTCACCGCGGTCATCGTACAGAACCTCCACTCCCAGAGCAGTTAATTCATCGTAAAGTCTTTCGCAGACTTCACCGGTGCCGTCCTTTCCGGGGGTTACCGCGCAGATCTCCACCTGATACGGGCTGACCGACATCGGCCATACCGGACCGTATTCATCGTTGCTTTGCTCGATTACGGCCGCCATCGCCCGCCCGACACCGATGCCGTAGCATCCCATTACCATCGGTACGCTTTTTCCGTTCGCATCCAGATAATTGCACTGCATGGGGACGGTGTATTTGGTGCCGAGCTGGAAAATATTGCCTACTTCTATGCCGCGCAGGAATTTCAGCGGCTTGCCGGTGAGAGGGCAGGGGTCCCCTTCACGCACAGTGGCAATATCGGTTACAAGACATTCCGTTCCGGCCATATCGCGGCTGAAATTAAAGTTGCGGTAATGCCATCCTTCCTCGTTGGCCCCCACCACCAAATTGGAAGTTTCCGCGGCGGAATTGTCCACCACAATGCGGACTTTGCCGCCGTCAATGCCCAGCGGGCTGGCGAACCCGGGCACGGCGCCGGCCGCCCGGATGGATTCATCATCGGCGAATTTTAGTTCGGCGATTTTCAGCGCATTGGCGAGTTTGGTCTCGTTGACCTCAAAATCACCTCTTATAAGCGCAAATACCAGTTCTCCGGTGTGCGCGTCCTGATAGAACACCGCCTTACCGGTCTGCTCCGGCTTCACTCCCAGCAGTCCGGCCACTTCGTCAATGGTCTTGGCATGCGGGGTTTCCACTTTCTCCAGCGGCAGCGGCTCGCTCTTTTCGAATTTCCATGCAGCCCTGGCGATTTCCCGGTTGGCTCTGTAACTGTAATCATCATTGGTGATTACAGTATCTTCACCGCAATCGCATATCGCCATGAATTCATGCGACACCTTGCCGCCCATCATGCCGGAATTGGCCTGAATGCTGAGTACGTCTTTCATCCCGATACGCTTGAATATCCGCACATAGGCTTCGTGGCAGCGCTCGTAGTATTTCTCTAAATCGGCCTGATCGGTATGGAAACTGTAGGCGTCCTTCATGGTGAATTCGCGTACCCGGATAAGTCCGGCCCTGGGTCTCGCCTCATCGCGGTACTTGGTCTGAATCTGGTACAGCATCACCGGCAACTGCTTGTACGAATTGATTTCAGTGCGCACCAGATGCACAATGCCTTCCTCGTGGGTCATCGCCAGCAGCATCCGCTTGTCGTTGCGGTCGCGGAAACGAAGCAGTTCCTGACCTACCGAAGAATAACGCCCCGATTCTTCCCAGAGTTCAGCCGGCAGCACTACCGGCATCAGCACTTCCTGCCCGCCGATGCGGTTCATTTCCTCCCGGATGATGTTTTCTATCTTGGCGACAATGCGTTTCCCCGCCGGAAGCAGCGAGTATATGCCGGCCGACACCGGGCGGGCATAGCCGCCGCGGATAAGGAATTTATGACTTGCCGTCCTGGCATCTTTCGGCGCTTCCTTGATGCGGCGCCCCGCCATTTTGCTCATTCTCATTTTTTATCCACGCTCCGTAACGTAAATGCGTACAACCGGCTGAAAACTATGCCGGACAGTCTTCTTTTTCCACCAGTTCCCGGTGCAGTACTTTCTGAGCCGTCTCGAAATCACCGCGGCTTATGATGAATTGCATGTTCACCTGCCGCATGCACTGATCAAGCGCCAATACGTTTATTCCGGCCGCCGCCAGAGATTCCGCGGCCCGCGAGAGGAAACCGGGAATCTTCATGTTGGTGCCGATCACCCCGATTATCGCTACATCCCGCACATTCATCGTTGCCGTAGGCAAAGCGGCGGCGATGTTGTCAAGGCATTCTTTCAGCCGCTGGTTTTTTTCAGAAACATAGTGCACTATGGTGTTGGCATTGGTGTTTTTCGCTATATAGCTGATCTTATACCTGTTGAAACTCTCCAGTATCCGCAGGTCGTATCCGGGAGTGCCAACCATTTCCGGATCGAAAATCTCAATCGCCTTAATATCCTTACGTCCGCAAATCATATCCACTCTGGGAACCGGCGACACATAATCGCGGGTGATTAAAGTTCCCGGGTGTTCAGGATCGAACGCATTGCGCACCCGGATGGGTATATTGTTCATTTCCATGGCCTTGGATGCCTTGGGATGAATCGCCTCCATCGCCATATCCGACAACTGGTCGGCTATGTCGTAATTAGTGTTGCCGATGATGCGGACCTTATCGTTTCCAATCAGTTTCGGATCGCCGGTGGAGAGGTGGAATTCCTTATGAATCACCCCTTCCCTCGCCCGGGTGACCACCGCTATCTTGCTGAAAGTTATTTCGCTGTAACCGCGGTCGAATTTCGCCATTACACCTTCCGAGCACTTCGCATAGCCGGTTACAATCGGCATGCAGACGGAGAAGTCCAGCCCGTTGAGACGCGCCGCAATGGTTTCTTCCATGGTGCCGGTTTCCTGTGATTTCCAGCCTGAAAGATCTATGAACAGTGCGTTTATGCCGTTATGCTGCAGTATGTCGGCCGAGTTGAACGCGCTGTGCGCTTCGCCGATGGAACTCAGCATTTCCCTGGCCGCCGGCAGATAGTCTCCGCCGGAGAAGTGACCGAAACTCCGCAATTGCGCCAGATGCCGCAGACAGTCCAGCGCTCCGTCCATACGGTTATTGATAAACGCATCCGCCTTCTCGGTATCCAGCCCGATTTCAGAGAAACTCCGGTTAAGTTTCAGCAATTCGGCGCGGGTGGAGGCGAATTTATTTTCCCATACCGGATCTTCGGCGGCGAAACTGCCGTAAATACCCGGCTCTCCGGTCTTTTTGTTTTCCAGCAGCATATTGGTTACACCGCCGTAAGCTGACACTACGAAAATCCGGTTGTAAAGCTCTCCGCCTTTGCGCTTGCCGATCAGCACATTGCGCATGATTTCGCCGAAGCGGGTCATCGATGTCCCGCCGATTTTCTCAACTGTATGTATGCCCATAATCCGAGTTTTCCGCCGTATCACCGGCTGTTAAAGGTCCTCAATGCGCAGCAGCCGCCGCGGGGTGTCGGCAATGCCGGTACCGGTAATTTCATCCAGCGCCGCCAGCATATCCGCTTCGGCGGCACTGTGGGTAAGCACTACCAATGTAACCGGTTCCCCGTGCTTGTGCCCTTCATGCTGCACTACGCTGGAAATGCTGATATTATGCTTGGCCAGCACACCGGAAACCGAAGCCAGCACTCCCGGTTTGTCCGGCACGGTGAAACGCAGGTAATAGCGGGATATAATTTCTCCGCGTTCTGCCACCGAGTCGAAAAGCGCTCCGGGGCGGAACGGCATTACCCTGCGTACCGATTTATGCGCAAGATTCAGAGAGGCATCGATGATATCAGCCACCACCGCGCTGGCCGTGGCGCGCCGGCCGGCTCCGCGTCCGTAGAACAGTGTTTCCCCCACGGTGTCGCCGTCCACCATCACGCCGTTGAACACATCGGAGATGCTCCCCAGCATGGAATTTTTAGGAATCAGAGTTGGATGAACGCGCATCTCCACTTTGCCGTTTTCCGATTTGATGATGCCCAGCAACTTAATCCGGTAGCCGAGTTCATCGGCATATTCCAGATCAGCAAGTTCCAGATTGCGTATGCCTTCCACCAGCACCTTGTCCATCCCGAACCATTCCCCGTAGGCAAGCGCGGCGAGAATGGCGGTTTTGTGCGCAGTGTCGAATCCGTCGATATCCAGTGCCGGATTGGCTTCGGCATAGCCGAGCTTCTGGGCATCGGCGAGAATCGGGGAAAAATCCGCCTTCTCCCGTTCCATGCGGGTCAATATGTAATTACAGGTGCCGTTCATAATTCCGTAAATGCGGTTGATACGGTTGGAAACCAGTCCTTCTCTCAGCGATTTGATGATCGGTATGCCGCCGGCCACGCTCGCTTCATAAAAAAGATCAGCGCCGTTACGGTCGGCGGCGGCGAAAAGTTCATCGCCGAATTGCGCCAGCAACGCTTTGTTGGCGGTCACCACGCTTTTTCCGGCGTTTAATGCTTCCAGAATGAATTTTTTAGCCACGGTGGTGCCGCCGACCAGTTCCACCACCACATCGGCGGCGGCTATCGCTTTTTCCGCATCCGGAATCAGCACACCGTCCGGCAGTTTCACTCCGCGGTCGCGGGTAGTGTCAAGATCCGCCACATGCACAAGTTCAACATCCAGTCCGGTGCGCGTTGCGATTACCCCGCGGTTGGCGAGCAGGTTTTCCGCCACACCGGCTCCGACGGTGCCGAATCCGATTATTGAAACTTTGATTTTATCCGCCATAATTGCCTCCTCCGGGCATACCGCGTGCGGCTGAGATTTCCGGCTGCGGCTGTACTCACTCGTTATATAAAAGATATTGGTTAATATAGCATTGCGCTTGCGCTATTGCCATAACCGCGCAGGTATTGTCTGAATCCGCCGGCAAAAAACACCCGGATTGCCGGTCCGGGTGAATATCCGATTAGTTCAGTACAGTTAGTACGGGTTTACTTTTTGCTTTCAAGGGTATAAGAATTGATCACGTCTATTCCAACCAGCCCCTGGTTATAGAGCGTTTCAAGCGATTTCCCCATAGTGATCATGCCGTCCTTGGTCGAGGTTTCCAATGTTGACTGCAGCATATTGGTTTTTCCCTCCCGGATCAGTGATTTCACCGGCGAAGTACCGATGAGGATTTCAAACGCCGCCACCCGGCCTTTCCCGTCCAGTTTCGGCAGCAGCCGTTGTGATATGATGCTGAGAATACTGGCCGACAGTTGCAGCCGGATCTGGTTCTGCTGATAGGCCGGGAAGGCATCGATGATACGGTCGATAGTCTGCGCGGCGGAGTTGGTATGCAGCGTTCCGAATACCAAATGCCCGGTTTCCGCCGCGGTAATGGCGGCGCCGATGGTTTCCACATCGCGCATTTCCCCCACCAGAATCACGTCCGGGTTCTGCCGCAACGCGAATTTCAGCGAGTTGGCGAAAGAGAGGGTATCGGCATGCACTTCCCGCTGCTCCACTACCGACATCTGTGAATTATGCACGTATTCGATCGGGTCCTCCACGGTGATGATATGTTTGGGCATGGTCTTGTTGATCAGATCAATGATACTGGCCAGAGTGGTTGTCTTACCGCTGCCGGTAGGACCGGTAACCAGCACCAGCCCCTGCTTTTTTGTACCCAATTGAAGTACTTGCGGTGGAATGTTGAGCTGCTCAGGTGACGGAATCTTGGTATCGATTACACGGGCCACCACACCGACGTTGCCGCGCTGGAAGAATCCGTTCACACGGAAACGGAAACTCTGTTTTTCACCGGTTTTCTTATCCATCACCAACGTGGTGGAAAGCGCCAAATCGACTTCGCGCTGTTCCTCGAAACTCACTTTTTGAGCCGGGGTCAGCACGCTGTACAGCAGCCGCTGGGTGTCGATACCGGTCAGTTCCGGCAGTTCCAGCGGGCGCAGATCGCCGTGGATACGCAGCATCGGGCTTACACCGGCGGTCAGAATCATATCGCTGGCTTTGGTCTTTACCGCAGTGCGGAGCAACCGGCTCATGTCAATGTACTGGGCATCCGGGTCGCCCACGTCTTCCATGGTCCCGTATTGGCTCTGAAAGGAATCCACCCCGCTTTCCATGCCCTTCATCAGCAACCGCAGTTCATCGGCATTGTCCACCAGCGAGTTAGCGGTATCCTGGGTTATCAGTCCTTCTTTGAAAAGGTTGAATGCCGCCCGGGTGAAAGTTACCATTCCGGAACGCACTCCCCTTTTCAGCGTTTCCGACAGGGTCTTGTAGTTGCGCTCCGCCACCAGTTTGCGTACTGCCGGAGTGCCGACAAGCACTTCCAGCGCCGGAACCATGCCGCTGTGGTCGGCGCGCGGGGCCAATCGTTGCGCAACGATGCCGACCAGCGAGTTCCCCAGATCGGACGCAACCTGCAGCCGGAGATGCTCCGGATAGAGGTCGATCACGCGTTCCACCGCCTGCACGGTATCGCTGGTATGCACGGTGGTGATTACCAGATGGCCGGTCATGGCGGCGGTTATAGCCACCTGCACGGTACTCATGTCGCGCATTTCGCCGATTACGATCACGTCCGGACTTTCGCGCAGCGCTCCGCGCAGCGCCTCGGTGAAACTGCTGGTGCTGCCGTTAAGTTCGCGCTGGGTGACCAGCGAGTTGATGTCGTGATGCTGATATTCTATCGGGTCTTCGATGGTGATGATATGCTTGTAGAAATTGCGGTTGATGTGATTGACCATGGCGGACAGCGTGGTCGACTTACCGCTGCCGGTGGCGCCTACTACGATAATGATGCCGTTGTTGTGATTGCACATCTCGGACAGCACCGACGCCGGAAGACCGAGCTTGCCGAAATCAAGTTCGCCGCCGCTGTGAATCGGACGGGCCACGAATCCGGGGCCGTGCATGGTTTCCAGAAAGTTCATTCTGAAACGGTCTTCACCATCGGCGAAAGCGATATCGAAACTTCCCTGGGCGCGGTAATCTTTTTCGCCTTTTTCGCCCAGCAGCCTGAGCCGGAACTCATTCACCTGCTCGGCGGTGATCACTTCATCTCCGTCCGGATGCACTTGCCCGTGAAGCCGCATCGACGGCAGTTTGGTCGCGGTCACATATAAATCCGACGCCGATGAACTCATGGCATAATGCAGCAGTTCCACCAGATCTCTCATTTCATCACCCCTTCTGTCGCATACGACGCGTTTTTCAAGAATGCGCGGAATTTGAAAACGGTTTATTCAGTAGTTACTTTAATCTCCGCAATGCCTAAAAACAAACTTCCGGAGTAAAAAATTGCAGGATTCCCAAATTACTGAAATCAAAGTGGCGATGCTGACAGGGTGCGAAGACCTTTTTCCGGAGCGCGCGCACGCCGATGATGCCGCTTTCGATTTGCGCAGCCGCGCCGATCTTACGGTGCAGCCGCGCCGCAGTACGCTGGTGCCGTCCGGTGTGCGCATCGCGCTGCCTCCGGGGTTTGAGGCGCAGATCCGCCCGCGCAGCGGCCTGGCGCTTAAACGCGACATCATGCTCACTAATTCTCCCGGTACCGTTGATGCCGGCTACCGCGGTGAAATCGGGGTGATTATCTACAACGGCGGCACGGAAGATTTTATCATCCGCCGCGGCGACCGTATTGCGCAAATGGTGATCTGCCGTCTTCCGGCGGTGAGTCTGCTTGCGGCGGACGGGCTCAATGCCACTGACCGCGGCGAGGGCGGTTTCGGCAGCACCGGGGTATGATTCAGTGATTCCGGCTTTCAATAAAAAAACAAAAGGCTGAATGTCTCAGCCTCGAAAATTTTTCAAATTCGGTAATATTTGTCGTCACTTTTCACGGTTGTCAAACCGCAGTTTGCTGTAATATTCGTTGCCCCAGCCTGTAACCACCCCGTTTTTGAACACCACCGGCGCGCATTCGTCCTCAGTGGTCAGCGCATCAGCCCATACGGTACGCACTTGATAGAACCAGATATCCGGACTGTTGAAAGTTTCTTCTGATTCCGGCTCTCCCATGATCTCCAGCACCTGCTGCTTAGTCATGCCGGTACGCAGCTTGGCGAAATTCTCCCGGTTGCGGTACTGGGCGCATCCGGCGCCCAGCAGCATCGTCGCCGCTGTCGCCGCCGTCAGAATTCCGGAAATGCTCTTCATCATCATACCGTTTCCGAAAAATCTTTTTTCCCGGCACCGCAAAGCGGACATACCCAACTGTCCGGAATTTCCTCGAAAGGAGTTCCGGGGGCTATGCCGCCATCCGGATCACCCAGCGCCGGATCATACACATAACCGCATACATTGCACACGTACTTTTTCATACTCCATCTCCGCTTTCAATTGATTCGGACGGTTTTTCCGCCGGCGATTTTGAATTTTTTATCATGCAGGAGCCGCATATCCCTGAGAATTCCAGCGTGAATCCTCCGCATCCGAATTCTTCCGCAGCCTGTTCCAGCCCGCGGTGTAATTCTGTAAGCAGCGGGGATTCCACATCGGTTACGCCGCCGCATATCGTGCAACGCATATGGCTGTGTCTGGCTGTGCAACCGTCGAAACGCCGCTGTCCGGCACTGTTATTGAGTTGCAGTATCGTCCCTTTTCGCGATAATTGCGCCAAGTCGCGGTAAACGGTCCCCAGGCTCAATTTCGGCATCCCCGGTTTCAGACTGCTGTAAATCTGTTCCGCGGTGGGGTGATCGCTGCGGCCGCGCAGTTCCTTCAGTATTGCTTCCCGCTGCATTGTCCGGTTCATCCGCCGTCTCCGTATACATAGCGTTGCCCTGTTGCAAATATATACGAGAGGTAAAGCGAATGCAAGTTGTTTTTTCGCGGGTGTCTGCGGTCTTGCTTTTTACAGTGCCCAGGGGTAAATTCAAGCAGGCAGATGCGGAAATATTTAACCATCCACACGGAGAATAGATAATTATGAATGTTGACGAATTGGCAAAGTTCAATCCAGGCAGGATTCCCTCTTCCCGCATAATCGGTCATTCGCATACCGGTTGCTACTCCATCGTCCATTTTTCACTCAACACCTGGACCGACAAGGAGTGGGGATACGGTGATGAAGATCCGGCATTGTTCAATCCGTCCGCTTTTGATGCCGATGCTCTTGTTCAGGCCTGTATCGACGGAGGTCTTGACGGGCTGATACTGGTCTGCAAGCACCACAGCGGATTCTGTCTTTGGCCGACCGCCACCACCGATTACAATATCAGCCGTTCTCCGTGGCGTGGCGGCCGCGGAGATCTGGTCCGTGAAGTGGTTGATGCCTGCCGCCGCCGTAAATTCCGGGTCGGTTTCTATATTTCCCCCTGGGATCGTCATCAGGCTTGCTACGGTTCTCCGGAATATGTGAAAATGTATCATGAACAGGTGCGGGAAATATGTTCGAATTACGGTCCCGCTTTTGAAATATGGCTGGACGGCGCCAACGGCGGCGACGGCTGGTACGGCGGCGCGAATTGCAGCCGGAAAATTGACGCATCGGTTTATTATGAATGGGAGCGCCTTTTTACCATGCTCCGCACTCTCCAGCCGGAAGCGGTGATATACAGCGATATCGGTCCTGATGTGCGCTGGACCGGCAATGAGGACGGCACGACTTCTCCGGACAGCCGCGGCTGTTATACCCCGCATTATGCCGACGGCAACATCGGCCCCGGCCGGACTGATTTCGCCGAGGGGTTTACCGGTCATATCGACGGCAGATTTTATATGCCTCCGGAATGCGACACGCCTCTGCGTCCCGGCTGGTTCTATCATGCCTCGGAGGATGCGCAGGTTAAGTCGTCCGAAAAACTGCTGGAACTGTATCTTGCCAGTGTCGGCAACGGCGGATACCTCAATCTCGGGCTGGCTCCGGCTACGGACGGCAGACTTGCCCCGGCTGATATCGCTTCCATGCGCGGGTTTAAGGCCGCTGTTGACAGGCTTTATTCCAAACTGCTTGCCTCCGGCCGTCTGCCCCTTGCCGGAGGAGCGGCTGAATTGACATTGCCGGCGGATTCCGATATCGGTCTGATACGCATGACCGAACCGGCGGATCAGGAGGAGCGGATCGAACGGTACGAAGTGATTGCCGTGACTTCAGGCGGTCTGGAAATCCCGCTTTGCTCCGGAGCATCGGTCGGCAGGTTGCGTCTGCGCCGTATTCAGGACGCGGTGCGGGCCGAAAAAGTGATCATACGCGTTACCGGACCTCAGCCTGAATACATCGATTTGGCTGTCTTCGGCAGATAAACCAGGTTGTGTTTTTTTCGGCGGTTATCATGGGGAACGATAAAAAAGCGGTAATACTTCTTTCCGGCGGACTGGATTCGGCCACCTGTCTGGCAATAGCGCGCAGCCGGGGGTTCGAGTGTTACACTCTGAGTTTTGATTACGGGCAGCGCCATCGCTGCGAACTGCAGGCGTCCGGTCGGATTTCCGCGGTATTGGGAGCGGTTCAGCACCGCATCGCAAAAATAGATTTGACACTCTGGGGGGGCTCCGCGCTCACCGATAACGCGATCGCCGTTCCGGATGCCGCTGCCGGAGGGGGAATGCCGGTTACTTATGTGCCGGCCCGCAACTTGATTTTTCTCTCCTTCGCCGCCGCCTGGGGTGAAGTCATAGGAGCGCGCGACATCTTTATCGGAGTGAATTCCGTGGATTATTCCGGCTATCCCGACTGCCGGGCCGAATTTATCCGCGCTTTTTCCGAAGCCGCCCGTCTCGGAACTTGCGCCGCCGATGAAGGCTGGAAATTCAACATTGATACTCCGTTGCAGAATCTTTCCAAAGCGCAGATAATTACCGCCGGTCTCCGTCTGGGCGTGGATTATTCTATGACCACCAGTTGCTATAACCCGGATAAGGAAGGCCGGAGTTGCGGCAGATGCGACAGTTGCGCATTGCGGAAAGCAGGTTTCGCCGCCGCCGGCGTTCCCGATCCGACCCATTACATACCGCTTGAATGATTGCAGAGTAAAAAAGCAACCGAACTCCGGTTGCTTTTTATTCGGTTTGAGTTGATCAGATTATTTAAGCTGCTGACGGATCTATTTTATTCCCTTAAGCATCAGTTCGGTAACCGCCTTGGTGAATGCCGCCGGCTCCGCAATCGGACTGCCTTCGTTGAGCAGCGCTTGATTCAGCAATATTCCGGCATACGATGAGAGATCCTGCGACTCCGCATCCGCGGAACGCAGTTTTTCCATCGCTTCGATCAGCGGATGCCTGGGGTTCAGTTCCAGATAGCGTTTGCTTTTAGGCACATCCTGATGCATTGCCCGGAAAAGCCGCTCCATATGCGGAGCCAGACTGTTACCCTCGGTAACCAGACAGCAGGGGCTTTCGGTCAGTCTGGCTGAAAAGCGCACTCCTTCAACCTTATCCCCAAGCGCCTTTTTCAGCGCCTCCAGCAAGCCGCCGTATTTCTTTTCCGCTTTCTTCAGCTCGCTTTCGCTTTCCTTGTCCTCAAATTCGCCTTTGGCCACCGATTTGAAATTCTTTTTGCGGTACTGGAACATTTCCTGCATTATCCAGTCATCGATAGGATCGGTCATAAACAGCACATCATAACCCTTGCTTTTGAAATATTCCAAAGCGGGATAGGAGACCACGGATTCCATTTTTTCTCCGGTGAGATAGTAGATATCCTTCTGGCTCTCCGGCATCGCGTTCACATATTCTTCCAGCGTGATGAATTTACCGTCAGAGTTCATCGACTTGTACAGCACCAGATCCTTCAATTTTTCAGCGTTGCCGAAATCGGTATGTATCCCTTCTTTCAGTATCCGTCCGAATTCGGAGAAGAATTTCTCGTAACCGGCGCGGTCGTTTTCCAGCAGTTTTTTGAGTTCAGTCAATACTTTCCCGGTCACCGCCTTTTCAATTTTCTGCAACTGTCCGTTCTGCTGCAGGATTTCCCGCGACACATTCAGCGGCAGATCGCTGGAGTCAACAACTCCCTTTACGAACCGAAGGTATTCCGGGATCAGTTCTTTGCATTCATCGGTGATAAAAACCCGGTGGACATACAGTTGCAGTCCGCGTTTATCCATTTCAGGCATCAGAATGCTGAACGGCGCTTCCTTGGGCAGAAACAACAGTGCCTTGAATTCGCTGGCTCCTTCGGCCGATATGTGGATCGCTTTCAGATAATCTCCGGCAGTACTCGCCACATGCGCATAGAAACTCTTGTATTCCTCCTCGGTTATGTCCGCCGGTTTGCGCAGCCAGATGGCCTTCCTGCTGTTCAATATCCTGTCCTCAACCGTTTCCGGTTTATCCTTTTCCGCCGCTTTTTTTTCAGGCAGGATGATCGGATATTCGATGAAATCGCTGTACCGGCGTATGATTTCACTTATTTTCCAGTTTTCAAGGTATATATCGGCATCCGCTTTCAGGTGCAGGGTGATTTTCGTGCCGGGTTCAGTGCGGCCGCAGTCATCCAGCGTATATTCTCCATTACCTTTGCTCTGCCATTTTACCGCCGGATCATCGCCGTATTTTTTGGTTTCGATAGTGACTTCATCCGCTACCATGAATGCCGAATAAAAGCCTACTCCGAACTGTCCGATCAATTCCGGAGCATTACCTTTGTCTCCGTCTTTCTCTGCCAGCATCTGCATAAACGCTTTGGTGCCGCTCTTGGCGATAGTACCGATATTGGCAACCACTTCCTCCTCGTTCATGCCGACACCGTTATCCTCCACTGTCAGGGTTTTGGCATCCTTGTCGGTGTTCAGTCTGATTTTCCATTCTCTCGCCTGTTCCGGCGCAGTGAGGCTGCCGAAACGCGCTTTGTCGCAGGCATCGGCGGCATTGGCCACCAGCTCGCGTAAAAATATATCGCGGTTGCTGTACAGCGAATTTATCATCAGGTTCAGCAACTGTTTGACTTCGGTTTGGAATTTCTTGTTTTTTGACATTCTGTCTCTCCTGATTTATTCCCTCGCGGTTCATGGCTGGGGACTGACCCATGACCGTTGTTTTTTATCCGGAATATCAAATATAATTTTTTTTCAACGGAAATCAAGCCGTTTTTACCTCTTCGGAAAAATTGGAAAAATGTCCGTTCCCGTGCTATAATTTTCTTTTGTATCATGTGGTTGCCGCGCGGAATGCGCTGTATGCAAGTTAATTGTACGGGTAATCTGATAATGTGTGAAGAATCCGATGCCGCAATGGCGGAAAATCTGACCGCCGCGCTTGAAAATCTGCTGGCCGCAGGCGAGTTGTCCACTTATGCGGAAGCACTGGAATTCGATAACCGCTACCGGGGTTGTCCGGAAAATATCCGAAGCGGTCTTGAACAGAGATACCGTGCCGCTTTTTTACCGTTGCTGGAGCATCTTGCCGCAGACCATGACCGTGCCGCCGCGGCGGAAAAGGAAGTGGCCGGTCTTGCCGAAGCCATGGAAGGCTTATGCGGTAATGAAGATTGGAATTCGGTCAGAAAAGCCAGAGAAGATCTTGACGCCAGATTCTCTGCCCTCGGTGCCGTCGCGGGGGCGGCTGCGCTTCGTTACCGCCGCGCATCGGATGCCGTCGGCCGGAAACTTCAGGCTTACTACCGTAATCTTAACTGCGCCCGCTGGGCCAGTTACAAAGCCAAACTCGACTGGTGCAGGCAGGTGGAGGATTTGGGTAAAACTCCTGATTCCGAACTCGGCGGAGTTGCCGGAAAACTGCGTGAAATGCGTGCCCGGTGGAAAACCCTGGGGCAAGTGCCGCATGAACGGCTGGAAGAAATCAATCAGCGGTATCTTGAGGTTACCCGGCGTTTGCAGGAGCGTATCGATACTTTCTTCACCGCCCGCCGCCGCGTTTTCCGGGATGCCGCTGAACGGAAACAACGGCTTGTCGCCGAAGCGGAAGCATTGGCCGGCTCTTCCGATATCCGGTCCGCCGCCGCAGGTTACCGCGGTTTGCAGGAGCAATGGCGCATCATCCCCGCTTCCGGTCAGGACCGGGAGCTTTATGCTGGATTCCGTGCTGCCGGCGACCGCATTTTCAACGCTCTCCGTTCAGGAACTGATTGTTCATCCGCTTCCGCTGTCAAGCTGGATTTGATCGAGCGGGCACGGCGGCTCGATGCTTCTTCCCCAGAAGATATCCGTGCCGCCAAAAGTCTGCGCTCGGAATTTATGCGGACCGGTTATGCCGGCGAATCAGATTCTGATTTGCGCCGGCGCTTTGATGCCGTGATGGAATCGTTTTTCTCCGCCGCCCGCCGCATTTCCGCGTCCGGCAGCGTGAAAAATCATTCAGGCGGCGGGTATCCGCCCGCCGCTGATCTGGCGGAATATGACCGTTTCAGCCGCGCTTTGGCCGGGCTGTCTGTCAGGATGCGTGCCGGTGAGAGCATAGGAGACAATATAGCGGATTTGAACTTGCCGGCTCGTTTTACCGGTCTGGTCATTGCCGCCGGGTTGCTGAGTGCGGAGGATTCAGCCGGTCTTGACCGCCATTCCGCCGCCGCCGACCGGGTGCACTTGCGATGCTGTGAAGCGCTTGAAAACGCAACAGGCACAGATACCGCCGTTCCGGCGGTTCCCGGTGATCTGGCCCCCGAACTTACCGCTGCCATAATCGGTAATTTCTGCCGGCCGTCACCGGCCGTCCGCAATTCCGGCGCCGCAGATCCGCGGCGGATTTTTGATGACTGGCTGACTTCCGGGCTGGGAGGCGCGGATCTTGATGAACATTTGAAGCGTTTCACCGCCGCTGCCGGACGCGTCCGCTGATATTTGTGATTTTTACTGCGGTTATTCATTTGTTGTTTTTAAGGAAAGGTTGATTGCCATGAAGAAAATAAGAGTTGCCGTTTTCGGTGCCGCCGGGTATGCCGGAGAAGAACTTTTGCGTCTGTTGCTGCGCCACCGGGGGGCGGAGATCGCCGCCGTAACTTCGCGCAAAAATGAAGGGCAGCCGGTTTCCGCGGTTTTCCCGCGTTTTACCGGTCTGGATCTGCGCTTCTGCGCTCCGGATGTCGATTCAATCGCCTCCCGCTGCGATGCCGCCATTCTGGCATTACCGCACGGTCTGGCTGCTGAATATGCGGTCCCGTTGCTGCAAAAAGGGGTGATGGTATTCGATATTTCCGCTGATTTCCGGTTGCGGAGCGTTGCAAAGTACAAGGAGTATTACGGAGTGGATCATCCGGCTCCGGAACTTCTCTCCAAGGCGGTTTACGGATTGCCGGAAATCTACCGTGGGCGCATCCGTTCCGCGGAACTTGTCGCCTGTCCTGGGTGCTATCCCACCAGTTCCATTCTGCCTTCCGCACCGCTGCTGCGCGCCGGCGCGGTGAGTCCTGACGGTGTGATCATTTCCAGCTGCTCCGGGGTTACCGGAGCCGGACGCAAAGTGGATCTTCCGTATATTTTCCCGGAGTGTAACGAGAGTTTACGCGCCTACGGCGTGGTCGGGCACCGGCATCTGCCGGAAATTGAGCAGGAAATGGCGGCGGCGGCCGGTATTCCGGATATGGCGATTAATTTTGTGCCGCACCTTGCACCGATGAACCGGTGTATCAACAGTACGATTTTCTTCAATGCCGGGCCGGGACTTACGTTGGACGAGGTCGGACGGATTTATTCCGATGCTTATTCATCGGAGCGTTTCGTCAGGGTTTTGCCGGCCAAGCGGATGGCGGATACCAAATACGTGTTTATGACCAACTGCTGTGAAATAGGTTACAATCTCGATCCGCATACCGGCCGTCTGATTGTCACCTCCTGCATCGATAATCTTACCAAGGGAGCGTCGGGGCAGGCGGTGCAGTGCCTGAATATCCGTTTCGGTCTGGATGAAAGCGAAGGGCTTCTGTGATCCTCGCTGAATAGAACCCGGCATTGCGAATTTGAAATAATCACTCAGCCGGGCTATATTTTAGTTTTGACAGTATGCGTAACAGTATGAAGGCAATGCTGATAATAAAACATTGAGGAGAAAAAAATGGCTCACAACAAATCCGCCGTCAAGCGTATCCGCACCAGCAGCGAGGCCAATTTGCGCAACCGTATGCGCACCAGCGAAATCAAGACTCTCGAAAAGAAATTCCGCGCGGCGGTCGCCGCCGGTGATGCCGCTTCCGCCGGCGAGCTCTGCAAGACTCTGTGCGGCAAAGTGGATAAGGCCGCCAAGGTCGGCACTTTTCATGCCAACAAGGCGGCTAACAAGAAATCCCAGTTCGACAAATTGCTGAATGCTATGGCGAAGTAAGCGCCGGTTGTTTGGGTAATATTTTTATGAACGGCATCCGCGGAACCGGTTGCCGTTTGTTTTTTCTGGGGATTATGTATGAGTAGCGGAGTTTTTTATTCGATTCTGGAAACTTTCATCATTTTCGGTATCGGCGCCGCAGTGCGCAAAGCCGGCATGCTGAATAAAGACGATGTGCGTGCCATGTCGAAAATTTCTCTGGAACTTTTCTGTCCCATGCTTACTTTTTCGGCAATTACCCGCAATTTCAGAGCGGCTGACCTGCTGGCGATGAAATTTGTGCCTTTCATCGGAGTGGGAATCGTGCTGACGGGTATGCTCGCCGGGCATCTTTTTGTTTCAAGGCTGCGTTCGCATGAACAAAAAACGGTCAGCACTTTCAAGCACTTATGCGCTACCAACAATTATCTTTTTCTGCCGCTGATTGTGCTGCAGCAGAGTTACGGAGAGGAATATGTGGCGATTCTGATGCTGATGAGCGCCGGTTCCGCTGTCGCTTTCTGGACTTTGGGTATTATGCCGTTCGCCGCTGAACACAGCCGCCGGGAGTTGTTCCGGCGGCTGTTCACACCGAATTCGGTTGCCACTGTCGCGGCGCTTGTCGTTGCATCGGTGGAGATACCGATTCCCGGCCCGCTGGATTTTATTCTGAAATACCTCGGCGATATCACTGCTCCTTTGATACTGGTAGCTACCGGCGCTCTGCTTTTGGAGAGTATAAAATTCCCGAGGGACGGCTGGCATGATATGGCGCTGCTGCTGTTTTTGCGGCTGATTGTCCTGCCGGCGGCCGCGATTTTGCTGTTGCGTCTTTTCCACCTTGCCCCCGGTGTCGCCACTGTGGCCGCCGTGGTGGCGGCAATGCCGTCGGCGGTGGTTTCGACCCCGGTTGCCATGCGGTACGGCGGCGATGATGTATTCGCCGGCAGGGCTGTGCTCTGTTCAACATTGCTGGCTTTGCTTACAGTGCCGGTTATGATACGGCTGAACGAATTGCTGTATGCTTGATTTAGTCCGGTGTTCTTAACATAACAATACGCATCCGCCTGATGCTCTTCCGGGTAAAACAGTGTTCTTTATCCGTAATTTGACAAATGTTTCCGTTTGTGCTAAAATACTGCAAATGTTGCTTAAAATTAAGGTTAATCCTCATTAGTAATTCAAAAAGGGATCTTTGTTTACCATGGGAAGCGATTTCAGCATTAAGGCCGCTCCGCCGGCGGATTCCGTTATCGATGTTACTCCGGGAAATTCCGCGGTGAAATCTACCGGAGATCCTGATTTGGCCCCGGGGCAGAAACGTCCTGCCGGCGCCCAGAAATCCATCTACGGAGAAATTCCGCAGATACCGGTGCTGGATGCGGTGGAGGGGATAAAATTCGATTTCAATCACGGTATCCGGGTACTGTTTCCCAAAAACGACAAAATATACCATGTGACTTTCTCGGATATGGATACCGGGGTTATTCTGTACAGTAACGATACCGTGCCCGGCGCTTTTGTCACCAGCGTAAAGAAATTTTTTATCCGTTTCAAATTGACCATTCATGAAAAAGGCAATGAAAAACCGATTTTCGAGCATGAGATGAATCTCCGCGGACGCGAGGTGATGATCCAGCTCCCGGTAGGGACTTTAGGCGACAGCATCGCCTGGTTCAGCAATGTGGAGCGCTTTCAGAAAAAGCATCAGTGCAAGGTCATCTGCGTGATGACCCCCTGGATTGCCGAGATCGTTAAAAAGCAGTATCCGGACATCACTTTCATCACCGCCGCCGAAACGGTTAATTACCGGCAGTACGCCACCTACTATATGGGCTTATTCTTTCACGGGGATACCGATAACCAGCCGGTGGATTTCCGTTTTGTCGGATTGCACACTACCGCCGGCAATATTCTCGGTCTTACCGGAGATGAACTCCTGGAAGAGCCGCCACGCTTTGATTTGAGCGCACCGCGCCGTATCAAGGAAAAATATGTGGCGATTGCCGCCCAGAGTTCCAGTCAGGCCAAATATTGGAACAATCCGTACGGCTGGATAACCGTGGTGCAGTTCCTCAAGGATAACGGTTACCGGGTGCTGTGTGTCGATAAGGAAAAGGTTCACGGAACCGGGCTGAAATGGAATTATATTCCCTACGGAGCCGAAGATTTTACCGGTGATCTGCCGTTGCAGGAACGCATCGATGTTATCAAGGACGCAGATTTCTTCATCGGGTTGCCCAGCGGTTTGAGCTGGGTGGCCTGGGGATGCAAGGTTCCGGTAGTGATGATCAGCGGTTTTTCGGACCCGCGCACCGAATTCTCCACACCTTACCGGGTGATCAACTATCAGGCCTGTCACAGTTGCTGGAACGATATGCGCGAAAATTTCGACCACTACGATTTTCTGTGGTGTCCGCGCCACAAAGGCACGGATCGCCATTTTGAATGCAGCCGGCTGATTTCCGCTGAACAGGTGATCAATACCATTAAGCGGATTCCGTCTTTCAAACCAGCGGATAAACCGGCGGGCAAGCCGGATAAGCCGGCAAGTAAGAATTAATGATAAAAAAGCGCGGTTTCGCGCTTTTTGTTCTTTGCTTATTCCACTGTGATGCGGGTCCGGGCAGGTACGGGCTTCCCAGCGCTCTGGTCAGCCGGTTTGGAATCAGTTTCGCCTTTGTCTGTCGCAAAACCGCAGTTTAACAAAGGAAAATATCGCAACGGCGCATTGTCATTGCGGTTGAGCAGACCTATCTGCACTCCGTCAGCGGCTTGGTTCACAATGCCGAACTGTACCCCGGAATTCTTTCCGGTCCGGTTGATAATGCCGCTTTGCAATCCGCAATTTGCGCCCGACTCGGAAACAATTCCGAACTGCATGCCGTATTGCCTGCTTACCGTGCTGGCCCCGATGCCCAGTGTCAATCCTCTGACTTCATCGGTTCGCCCGTAGAATAGTGCCACAGCCAAACCCCGCACTGATGCGGCGGTATCCGTTAGTTCGCCGCGTAACGACATGATTTGCAACGGAGCCCAGCTTATATGCTCTGTTCCGTAAACCGGATACATCATAGCCGCCGTCAAAAATATCAGCAATCGTTTGTTCACAGCATATCTCCTCTTATTCTTCACTATATAATGATAAAAAGCCGCTTACCACCGTGAATTTACAACGTTAAAACGGAAGTGTCAATTCCCAGCGATGCTGGTATTCCGGATCGCGCCGGGATATATTTCCGCCGGTATCCGAATTTTAACCGGAGTTGTCCCCGTTATGCCGAGAGCCGATTTTCATCCTTGCGATGTCCCTGCCAAACCGGGGGTGTATATGTTTCGCGACCGGTTCGGTACGGTTATCTATGTCGGAAAGGCATCCAATCTCCGGCGCAGGGTCAGCAGTTATTTCCAGCCGTCCCGGGTTGCCAGGGGCGATGCCAAACTGCGCAGTCTGGTGAATTCCGTGTGGTCATGGAGTTTCGAAGTTGTGCGCAGCGAAGACGAAGCGCTGATTTTGGAGTCGCGCCTGATCAAGAGTTTTGCGCCGCATTACAACATTCTGATGCGCGATGACAAACGCTATCTGCTTCTGGCGGTGGACTACAACGAACCTTTCCCGACGTTGAAACTGGCCAGATTCAAGCGCCCGGGCGGCAATACTGTTTATTTCGGACCGTTCCCGAAAGGCGCGGCGTTGAAGAGCACCCGGGAATTCCTGTTGGCCCGTTTCGGTTTACGCGCCTGTTCCAATCCGTCGCCGGATTCGGAAACCCGCCGGCATTGCCTTAGCAGGATCGTCCGCGATTGCTGTGCGCCTTGTCTGGGGCAAATGACTCCGGAGGAATACCGCATCCGGCTTGAAGAGGCATTGAAGGTGCTGCGCGGCGACATCCGCGGCCTGCTGTCCGAACTGGATGTCAGGATGCGGGCGGAAGCGGAAAAACAGAATTTTGAAAAAGCGGCGCACTGGCGCGATGTGCGTTCAAATCTTGAATCGGTGTTCGGACGGCACAAC
>JAZRUY010000152.1:0-1460 GCA_045598845.1 Victivallaceae bacterium | reverse complement strand
GAAGACTTGCTTTTGTTATGTCGGCTGCTCCAGCGGAGCGGCGGAACCGCCGGTGCGGTCCTCGACGCCGGCGAGCGCGAAAGCCTCGCCGCGGTTGGGTTTGATAACCGAAAGCCGGCGCACCGGCGACAGACTGCCGGGCTTGGGATCCAATGCGGTGACAACTCCGCACTCCGATGCGACGGAAACAATCTCCTCGAGCATCCACTCCGCCAGCACACCTTTGCGGTAATCCTCGAAAATCACCGCGTTGAGCGCACCGGAACGGATCAAATCCGCCACCCGGTTCACCATGCCGCGGCGCAGCGCGTCATCGACCGGACGGGTGTCTTCGACATCCACCCGGCATAACTGCTGACCGCCGGCAAGCACACGGCGCTTCTCAGTGGTGCACCGGGAGGCATCGGCGGCCAGGCCGGACACATCAACGCCGGCGCGGCGCAGACCGGCGGCGAGTTCCTCGCCCTGCGCGTCATCGCCGGTAACACCGAAGGCGAACGCTCCGGAGCCGAGCCCGGCCAGATTGAACAGCACATTGGCCGCTCCGCCGGGGCAGCTGGTGCGCCGGAGCACATTGACCACCGGCACCGGAGCCTCGGGAGAAATGCGGGTAACCCTGCCCCACAAATACACATCGAGCATCATATCGCCCAGCACGGCGATACGGCCGTCGCGGAAACGGTTCAAAAAAGAATATTTCACCGGACATCCTTCCGTTCCGCCGCAATCATCCGTTTCAGGAAATCCGCGGAATCAAGCTGTTCCTCGGTACAACTGACACGCCCCGCCCGGGCGGATTCGGCGGCGACGCGGGAAAACCTTATCATTTCGGAAATTTCGCCGATTTCACCGGCGTTGAGTTCCCTGCCGTAGCGCCGCAGATAATCGGCGATCCGGTTAAGGTGCCATTCCAGCAACCGCAGTTCGCATCCGGAGATACTGTCCTCCGCTTTCAGGCGGCCGGATCTGACCGAATTGCGCAGGGAGTCGAAATCGTTGAACATACGCTGACGCATCACTTCAACCGCCATCACCCCCTCGCGGCGGGTGTAAACCGGAATGCTGACCGCCAGAACGGCCTCCGCAGCGATGATAAAGAAAAACAACCCCGTAGCCATACAGGCGATATAGTCCCGCTTGAAATTGGCCGAATAGTTTATGCCGTTACGAGCCATAATCACCTCTCAGCCGCGGGAAAACCGCAGGTGTTGCGGAGAAAATTGGCCGCCATCCCGATCCACTGACCGGTGCCGGGCACGGAATCCCCCAGCCCGATCCCGTGCGGCCCGTGGGGGAAAACATGGATCTCGCACGGTCTTCCGGCCGCCCACATCGCCTTGGCGAACGCCGAGGTGTTGTAAACGCTGACGCAACTGTCATCGGCGGTATGCCAGAGAAACGCCGGGGGGAAAGACAGCGACAAAGGCGGATCGTAGCCATGTCGTTCTGTGAGGCCAAGA
>JAZRUY010000151.1:0-7102 GCA_045598845.1 Victivallaceae bacterium | reverse complement strand
ATGCTCCAGCTTCCCAAGCTGGCGACGCCGGTTCGACTCCGGTCACCCGCTCCATTTTTACCGCTGATAATTATACATCCTGCGTAACATAATTGCAAAAGACGCGTCCGGTTGAAAAACATTGACGGCGGAAGTATATTCCGTTCCGTAAAAGCCGTACAGAATTTTAGGTTGACACGGCAGAGGAAAGGCGGCTGATTTTGCTTCTTACCGAGGCATTGAATTTTCAGATTCCCGGCAGTTTGGCGTTGGATTGCGGCAAATGTTTGCGTGGAGTAAATATCCGTTACGAAACCGCCGGCAGACTTACACCGGAGGCTGATAATGCGATTCTGGTGTGCCATGCGCTTACCGGTGATGCTCATGTATGCGGCAAATATACTCCTGACGATGCGAAATCCGGCTGGTGGGACAGCATGATCGGCCCGGGCAAGTATATTGATACCGACCGCTATTTTGTAATTTGCAGCAATATTCTGGGGGGATGTTCCGGTTCGACCGGACCCCGTTCCGTGAATCCCGATACCGGAAATCCGTACAATATGAGTTTTCCTGTGATAACTATACGGGATATGGTCCGCGCCCAGATGGAACTGATAAAATATCTTGGCATAAAGCGGCTGCTGGCGGTGGCCGGCGGTTCCATGGGCGGAATGCAGGTGCTTGAATGGGCGGTGAACTATCCTGATATGATGAAATGTGTTTTGCCGATTGCCACCGCCGCATGCAACACTGCGCAGAATATTGCCTTTGACTGGGTGGGGCGCAACGCCATTCAGAACGATCCTCACTGGAATAACGGTGATTATTCGGCCGACCGTACTCCTGAAACCGGCTTGGCCACCGCAAGGATGCTGGCGCATATCACCTATCTTTCCGATGAGACACTGACCCGTAAATTCGGGCGGGGGTTACAGAAATCGGAAGATTACAGTTTTAAATTCGATTATGATTTTGCGGTTGAGAGTTATCTGGAGCATCAGGGGCATACTTTTGTCGGACGGTTCGACGCGAACAGTTATTGCTACATAACCAGAGCTATTGATTACTATGATCTGGCCGGTGATACGGACGGAAATCTGGATATCGCCCTGGCCGGAATGAAAGCGGATGCGATGCTGGTGTCTTTTTCCAGCGACTGGCTTTTCCCGCCTAAACAATTGGTCCGGCTGGTAAATTCCATGCTGCGCAACCGTATCAGGGTAACATATTCCGAATTGCAATCCAGTTACGGTCATGACGCGTTTCTGCTGGAAACCGACCGTCTCGGACGGATGGTGCGTGATTTTCTGGCCAATCAATACGCGGAGGTCAGGCGTGGCTGAACTCTCTTCATTTTTCAGCAATATGAAAACCAGACGCGACTGGGAGATTATTTCCGAACTGGTGCACCGCGGCGACCGGGTGCTGGATTTAGGATGCGGGGACGGATCGCTGTTGAAAAATCTGGCGGACAAATTCGGCGCCGATGTGATGGGATTGGAACTGGATCAGGATGAAATATGCCGTTGTATCGCCAACGGTGTGCCGGTGGTGCAGAGCGATTTGAATGACGGATTGAATTTTGCAGGAGACAACGAATTCGATTTAGTTATACTTTCTCAGACGCTTCAGCAGGTCCGTCGCCCTGATTTGCTGCTGGAACGCATTGTCAGGGTGGGGCGCACCGCCGCCGTAAGTTTTATCAATTTCGGAAATTACAAATGCTGGGGGCAATTGCTTGTCAACGGTATTATGCCGCGTACCACCAGGTTGCCGTACCACTGGTACGATACTCCTAATATTCACCTCGGCACAATAAAGGATTTCCGCATATTGTGCAAAGAAAAGCATATCCGTATTCTGAAGGAAGTGCCGATAAGCAGCAGTTCCAGATTTCTCAGCCGGATTTTCCCGGTCCGCTTTGCCGGCGGCGCGGTTTTTGTGCTGGAACGTGAAACAGTAAACGGCGGCGCGGAATAATGCGCGGGAAAATCACAGACCGGTTTCTGCTTTTTTCCGGAGTCATCGGTTTTGTCGCTTTTTTCAGTTCTTTTTACTGGTTTTTTGTTAATGCGCTGAATTTAGAGGCGTATGTCGCGGAAACAGTGAAAAGCGGAGTAATGCCGCATGCCTGGCCGTTCTTTTTCCCTGAAAAAATATTTGTTCTGCTCTGGTATCTCTTTTCGTTAGCGCTTACCGGAGTCTGGTCGTCTTTATGCTTTTTCGCTTTCAGACGGAAGCAGGATGAGCCGTTGTTTTCAGGCTGCCGCATCGGTCTTCCCGCGGTCTGGGTGATTTTGAATGTTGTTTCGGTACTTTTTTCCGCAACGGGAATGCATGCGGCCGCCATTGCCTCCGGTTCGGCGGTGACAGGGTGGGCGTTCCTGTTGTTTCAAAAAGCCTTCGGCATAAAAAAAAACGGTAAATGGGGCGTAGTTTCAGCAGTATCGGTGCTGGCGGTGCAGACTGCTGTCATCGCCGGTCCGCTTTTCTTTACAGCGCCGCTGATACCGGGAGCTTATTATTCCATTCCTTCACAGGTAAAAGGACGCGGCGGCGATGCACATGATTCCATTTCCTATGTGAATGAACATAATCTGGCCGGAATTACGGTCTATCATCCGGATATCGACAACGGTTGCAATCCAATACGGCAGACCTCCCCGAGTCTGCGGTTTTCCGGACGGCCGTCGGAAAAATTTCTGGCGGCGGTGAAAAAAGCGGATGCCTTAAGCGTGGCGTCATCGCTGGGAGGCGGTAATTTCTTGCGGCAAAACCGGATTTATCCGCGGATTTTTTATGATGAAAAAAATCATTCTCTGGTTGTCGCAGGGGGGCTGCCGTCCGAATTGCCGAAAGCGGCCGCGGATGAATTGGCGCGCGGCATTCCGCCGGAATCGGCCGATGATTTAGCGGCTTTTCTAAATTCCAGCCGTCACTGCGGCGCCAACGGCTCCAATGCCGCCACTGACGCCGGTTTATTCAAAATCCGTACTCATTATGAGAATATTCTTAAGAGTCAGGACCGGCATATATTTCATCATCACAATTTTTTGCTGGGTGCTGCCAATGAAATCCGGCTTGGAAGACCGCTTGATGACATAAATTTTCAATACGGGTTGGCGGTTACCTGGGTCACGTCTAAAGTACTTGCGCTTGCCGGTTTCGATTATATTCACTACTTCCGTTTTCTTTTCAGCAGTTATTTTTTGTATCTGCTGATCGGATGTATCGCGGTCAGAGCGGTGACCGGCCGTACCGGCTGGGCGATTGTCTTTGCCGTTTGCTGCCAGATACTTTTCTGTTTCTGCGGTTACAGTATTTTTATAGTGGCTCCGGGAAATGCGCCGCTGCGGCATTTTTCGGATATCGCGGCCATAGCCCTTCTGGCAGGATTTATACGGCATCCGGACCGGCCGTGCCGGCAATGGCTGTTCATTCTTGCCGCCGCCGCCGGCATCGCGCTGGACTGGACATACGGCCTTCTGATTCTTTCCGGATGTTTGATTGCAATAGCCGCGGCTGTGCTGAGCGGCAGGCTGTGTTTACCGCCGCGCAAAACCGTTTTTGCCGCTTTTGCGATATGGTTCTGCATCGCCTGGATTTCCGCCGGTACCGGTCATAATCATCTGTTCGGATACTACTTGCGCGGATTAGTGGCTTTCCCTGCATCTCCGGTGCTGGTGACGGCATTCTTGACGGTATCATTGGTTATGCTGGCGGCAATTCTGGTTTTTTTCAGATATCTTCGCCTGTCCGGCGCAATAGCGGCGCTGGCGGGAACTCTTTCCGGGATGGGCGGCTTTTTGTATTACATGTGGAGCAGCAACATCCAGCATTTTCTGCTGATGCTGCCGCTTACGGTTTTTTCAGCCGCTGTACTGGCGGATGCCTTGCGGCGGAATGATGAAAAAAAACGTTTTATGCTCGGTAATATCTTGGCGCTGTGTGCGGCCGGCGCACTGGCGGCGCTGCCGTTTTACCTGCTTTCCATGTATCAGGGCAGATGGAATTTCTTCCGTACCCACGCCGTGCATTCCGGCGCTGACCAATTCCGCGGATTGCTTTTCACTTTTGATGAAAACATGCTTGTCGAGGCGGCTGATTTTATCCGCGTCCGTTCGAGCGGTAACGGCATCTTTATATTTTCTCGTTATGATCACATTCTGCCGCTGCTGGCGGGAAAGTATTCGGCAATGCCGTATCCGGATTTACAGCATTGCCTGGTGTCGGAAAAAGAATGTTCCGCTGTGATAAAAAGTGTCGAGGATACCGCTCCGGATTATATTTTTACCGACCGTGACATTATGCGTAATTTTGAATACGATACTGCTCTTTCTTCGCAGGTTGCGAAGGAAGCGTTGCTGCGTTCTTTGCGTTTGTCCTGCATACAGCGTTGTTTTATGCGGATCTCCGATGATTACGAACCGGTGGAATCATGCCGTCTGCTTACGCTGTGGCATCGCAAAACAAGCCGGATTGAGAACCGCGGGGGAATTTGACAAAGCATAGGATGAAAGGTATTATTTTTTTATTGATCCGCTGAAAAACTGGAAATAATCAAAAAGCAACTTTTAGAGGAAAAATGAAAAGTTTACATTCGATGGGAATAGTTATGGCCGCCGGTATGTTCGGCGCCGTGCTGTGCGGCTGCAATTGCCGGGAAAACGTTTTTTCGCGCGATGCTTCCGAAGAAAAAACGGCGGAGGTAACCGCCGGCGGAGAGATACTTTTCCCTTTGTCCGGCATTGCCAATGCGAATTTCAACGACCGTATTGAAAACGATCCTCTGGACGGCTGGAGCTGCCGCGCTCATGACAATGATCAGCGGCAATATGCCATGCGATACGGGAAATTCTGCGGGGTGCCTTTCGATATTATCGATATCCAGCGAGAAGACGCTGCCGGAAGCATGGTGGGGTTCCGTTCGCCTGACTACCCTGCCGGTTTGGACGGATTGTCCCTGACAGTGCCGGGAAACCGGACCGGGTCTGGATATCTTTATCTGCTGCACAATATTGTTACCGGCAGCGAATTGAAGTCCGGCAGAAACGCCGGAATCGTTACCGCGGTGTACAATGACGGAACGGAACAGAAAATCGAAGTATCGGAAATACGCGATGTGATGCCGCTTTGCACTATGAACGGCAAGGAACTCGGACGTACGCGCGGCAATACCGCAATCGGGACAGTCTGGCGCAGTACCAGCGGTTTTGTATGCACCTGCTGGGTGAGCAAATTCAAACTGGAACGGCCGATAAGCGAACTGGCGGAACTGCGTTTCGTGCCGGCTTCTGTTCACGGTTCGTGGCAAATTTCCGGAATCACTCTTTCCCCGTATGATTACAAGTTTGCCCCGGAATGCGAAGTCATGATAACCGAGGGGGAAAAATGGCGCCGTTTCGAGGACGGGACTCCCCGCAACCGGTATGTGAAAAAAGGGTCTCCTTTGGATTTTTCCGCTTACACTCCTCTTTACCCCGCGGATGAATACGGCTTTATGCGGGTTAACGAAAAAGGGGATTTTTATTTTGAAAAGCATCCGGAAGTCCCGGTGCGTCTGCTCAGCGGTGTGGACGGAAGCGATATTTTCTGGGGGGGGAACGATGTCAAGGGCAGAAGGCTTTTCCCTGCGCAGATCGCAAGCCATGAGGATGCGGAAAAATTCGCTGAAACTCTGGTGACTCTCGGTTTCAATGTCGAGCGTATTCATCTGCTGGACTATATTCTGTCCCGCGGGATGACTGCAGGGCAGGGGGAACTTTCGCCGGAACAACTGGATGTATTCGATTATTTCGTATTCCAGCTGAAAAAACACGGCGTGCGCATCAGCGTGGACGGTTCTGTGGATGACCGCTCTTACGCCTGCTGGAACGATCGGGACTGGAAAAATGCCGACGGCAGTCTGCTGCGCGATTTCAAACTCCGCATCTATTTTGATCCGGCTGTCCGGGCGATGTGGGCGAAGGGTACCCGGCAGATGCTCACCCATGTCAATCCGTACACCGGTTCGGCTCTGGTTGATGATCCGGTACTGGTTCTGATCGTAGGATATAACGAACAGGAATACGCTTTTGAACGGCCGTTTGACACGGAGCTGGTTAAACCGTTTTTTCAGGATCACTTGAAAAACAAATACGGTGAAATATCCGCATTGAAAAGCGCATGGGGGGACCGCGCGGCTGATTACTCGGCGTTCGACGATGTGCCGTGTTTCATCTTCTCCGATATGCGCGACAATTCCGCTTACGGCATTGATTGCGCGCTGTTCGTGAAGAGCGTGGAAGATAAGGAACAGGAGTTCTTCAGAGAAGAATTGAACAGGATGGGGTACAAGGGGCTGTTCAGCCAGTTCAATGTGGGCAAGAGTTTCCATTACGGCATCGCGCACCGTTTCGGCGATGTGGTGTGCACCAACACTTACCATACTCATCCGAGCGAGTATATCCTGCCGAAGTCCACTATGGCGCAGGACGGGGTGGCGAAGAGCGCCAACGATATCCTGCGGACTACAATGATGGTGAAGGAATACCGCAAGCCCCTGGCGGTGAGCGAATACGAAGTGGTGTTCTGGAACCGCCACCGTTATGAGCAGGGTATCGCCATGGGGGCATACGGAGCCTTGCAGCGCATCGGCTTGCTGACGCCGTTTGCCGATGAAGTTTATCCGAAGCAGAACAACGGATTGCTGTATTCTTTCCGCAATATGGTTGACCCGGTGATGAGGGTGTGCAATATAATTACTTTCTTCGCTTATTGCCGCGGAGATGTAAAGCCTGCCGATACCATGGTCAGGCTGCTGGTCGATTCCGATGCGGTGTACCGGGAAGGTCGGCAGTCGGACAGTTATGATCAGATGCTTACCAGACTGGCGCTGGTCTGCGGTTTCTGCGGTGATGTGTTCGGCAAGGATATGCCGTTGGATGAGGAGCGGCCGGGAGAAGCGGCATTGCGGGTTACCGGCACCGAATGCAAGGCGGCGGCCGCCTATCCGCTGCTGCCGCGCAACGGTAAACTTGATCCGGATAAACTGATGGCATATTTGAAGAAACGCGGCATTGTACCGGAGAACAATCCGACCAGTTTCGCCGCCGGACATTATGTCAGTGCTACCGGCGAA
>JAZRUY010000150.1:0-6430 GCA_045598845.1 Victivallaceae bacterium | reverse complement strand
GTGCATAGTAACCGATTGCCCGGGATTGTTCGCCGGTCCATGGGATACGGAAGTCGCTCAGGATGCGATGAGAAAAGCCGATGCTATTTTGTATCTTCTCCGGGGAGATAAAGGAATCGGAGCGGAGGATTTGAGAGTTCTTGGAAAAATTCTTGAAACCAGGCAGGAAGGTAAACTTTTCTTTGCGATAAATGCCAAAGGTTATAGTAAGTGGCACGTTGAATCCATATTTCGTCCGTATGATGCAGACAAAATAAAACAATGCGGCATTGAAATCGTTTCTGATGATATTTCCGTATTTCAGGCGCGTCTGGCATTTTATGCGAATTATGCGAAGGAAAGTTCCACTGATGAGCTAAATACACTATGTGGAGATTTGGCTGGTTTTCTTAATCTTGCTCCATTTGCCAGACCGGAAGATGCTGCGGAGATATCTCGGCTTCGCGGAAATCGGGATGAAATTGTAGAAAAATCCGGATATTCGGCGCTGATTGATAAGATCGAAAAATATATTGTCAACAAAAAAGCGGAAGCCATATTGGTCGCCGGCGGAACGGCTAAGGTGTCTGCCGCACTTGACAAGTTGGACGGTGATTTAAAAAATAGAGAAAAGGTGGCTGCCCAAACTATTGACGGATTCAAACGGAATGAGGAAGAGGCAAGAGAAAAACTTAAAAGGTTTCAAAATGAAACTAAGCGGTTGATTGAAACTAGAATAGGGGCTCCTGATTTGGCAGATAATTTGGCGGATAATTTCATTCAGGAAGTGCTTGTCCGCAGTTCGAATGACATCGCGGACAATATTTCCGAGAAAATCGTCCAGTTACTTTCACATTCGAAAGCCATTATGGCGCTTGCCTGGAATGCGATAAAAGCAAAATTTGGAACCCCAAAAGACAATGCTGCACTGTTGGACGCATTGAACAAGAATATCGAAAATTCGATTTGCAAGGTTACAACTCCGGCTGTTCAGGGCTGGTTTAGTAATATTTGCCAAGGTAACAATGTTTCTTTTAACGTTTCATACGGAAAGGTTTTTTCGGTTTTGCAGGAAAACATACGAAGAGATTGGGATCAAAACTATGCTGGTGTGCCTAGTCTGGAGGGGTTGGCGCCTGATAGGTCGTTCATAAATATTACACTGCCTGATGGAGGTATCGCCGTTAGTTTATCCGGTATAATAAACAGTCAGGTTCTTAAAGTTTTCTCTCAGAAACTGGTAACTACTGTTTTAGCTGGATTTAGTGGCGGTTTGACTTTGGCATTGACTGCAGGATTTGCTACTATTCCGGTCGCTGTGGCGATAACTATTTTTACTGGCGGAGGGCTTAGCGCATTATTCGATTATATTATCGACACCGGTTTGAGAAAGCGTATGCGTCCTGAAATGCGCGCCGTGATCGGAAGTTGTTTGAAAAATAACCAAAATGACCTAAAAAAGCAAGTGTATCCGTTTGTTGAACATATTGTGGGCGGACTCAAAAAAATCTGTTACGATTCGTTAGAAAAGCAAAAAGAAGATTTGGAAGCAAGGCTTGGGCGAAACTTGATGTTGACCCGAGGCTCAGAAGAAAATAAGAAGAGGATTGCCGAAAATTGTAAACAAATCCGTGAAAAGCAGGTATCTCCGGCGAGAAGAAAAATTTCTGAATTCAATTCAGAATTGATTCCGTATTTTCAAACCGAAAGGGCAAAATCCGAATAACACCTTTTATGCCGCAATGATCTAATGATAGTCGGCTGACAGTAAGTATGGATATTAGTCGTAATGAAAATTGTATTCCTCGGATTGGAATTGTAGGTGGATTCCAGTCTGGGAAATCCACCTTGATCAACTGTCTGTTGCAAGACAGAGTCGCGCTCAGCGGATTCGGTCTTGCCTGCACCAGGCAGGTTACCAGATATTTTTTTGCCGAAAAAACTGTTTTGAAAGCGTTTAAAAAAAATATTGGGTCTCCGTATGTATCGGGAAACATGCTCACCGGTGAAGTTTTGGAAAATATTATAGGTGACAATGACTTTTGTTTTTGTGAAATCGGTCTTCCGCACGTTTTGCTGAAGTCTGTGGAGTTGTGGGATACCCCTGGATTTGACTCCGATGAGAGGGATACCGCTGTTACTGAGGACTCTTTGAAAAAACTGGACTTCGCTTTTGTGCTGATTCCCGGGGCATTGAGGGATCCTGACATACAAATATTGCGCCTGTTGTCCGATAAAGAAATTCCTTATGCCGTTCTGTACAATTCAAAAGATGAAGACAAATGGAATCCGGGTTCTGCAAGTAACCGGAATGTTCGTGATAATTGTGTCGCCATGATGAACAATCACGGATTAGGAAGCGGAATTTCTGTTCCTGGACGGAGCGTTGTTTTTTCCATAAACACGGCTTGGTATTGGTATGATATTGTCATGCGGAAAAAAAGCGATCTTATGCTTCCTGCCCCGTCCGGCGAAAAAATGTTGTGCCGGCGTATCGAGAATTCCCTTTATTATCGTCAGGGCACGGCAGTCGCTGATTTAAAGAAAGCATCCGGTATAGATACTCTGAGAAATTTTTTGATTCGCGATGAATCTGTATTCGGTAATTTGCACGCTCAGCTCGGAATTTTCAGAGAATTGCGTGGTTTGCGAAGCCGATTTTGTGAATTTAGTGAAAAACAGGTGGCAATATGCCGGTAGATGTTCTGAAAAATATCGGACATGGTGATTATTTATGCGAATCTGGAGCGACTGACCTTTTCGGGCACAAGCTTCATTCTCATGCGATTTTCGGTACAACCGCATCAGTTCCCTCGGATTCTGATTTTCAGGAGTTGCAGAAGTCGGTGAAAGATGGTTTTGCGGATATTCAAACTAAATTGAGCAAACATTACGGTAAATTACAGGAGCTGGATAATGCTGTATCCTGTATAAGCAAAAGCGAACAGACGTTTCGCAAAGAGATCAGCAATGAATTTAAAGATTATCTTGCCGAGGGAAGTCCGTTTTTTTCTAAAGTGTCATCGATGATAAAAATGCATATAGATAAGATTTCCGAGCTGGAAAAATCAATAAAAAACGATAAGGAGGAAATTCTGAAACTGAAAAATACAATTGAGATTTACGGGGAAAAAGTCAATAAAATCTTACAGGACACTGCTGAAAAATCTGTAAATGATGTAAAAAATACAGTTGTGGGGGCGCAGTCTTGGTGCGATGATTTAAAAGGTAAATATTCTGTTTTTTTTTCCGAAAAACAAGCGGAATTTCAACGTTCTGCCATGGATTCTCAAACTAAAATCCTAATGCTCCAACATGAAATTTCTGAATTGCGGAAATTGTGCGAAAGAATCGAGATAGCGGGAAGACCGTTTAAAAATGATTTTACTTTTTGGAATCGGTTGAAATGGTTGTTTACCGGAACGATGGATATGGGATAGCGATATGAAATGCAAGAGAATTATTGGAATGGGAACATATTAATCCATAAGGAACAAAAAATAATAAATATTAGAAAGCAGAATACGAATGAAAAACTTGGAATCTGTCGCGAATGATCGTCCGCGGATGAATATATTCGGCGTTATTACCGGTGAAATCGCATCCAGAATGAAAATCGTCTGCGACCGCTCCGGAAAATCCAGCGCATCGCAGCGGTTTTTCGCCTTTCTGGAAATTTTCTGTTTTCCCGCCAGCCTTGTTGCGGTGGCGCTGCTGATGTTGCAGGGGGGGGTCATACTTTGCGGAATGGCCGGTTTTCCGCTGTGGCTGTCCGGATATGTGTTGCCGGTGCTGCTGGCCGGAGCGGTCGGTTATTTGACCAACTGGCTGGCGATCATGATGCTTTTCCGTCCTTATGAGAAGAAGAAGTGGCTGTTTTTCTGGCCGCAGGGGTTGATCCCGCAGAATAAGCCCGAAGTTGCCCGGGCTATGGGCGATGAAATTGGAAATAATTTGCTCAATTTGGAAAAAATTACAGCGGGCCTTATTGGAAAATTGAGAAGTCATCTGCTGCGGCCGGACAAGATGCAAGAGATTATCGGAAAAATTAGAGATTACGTGTGTGAACATGAAAATGAGTTGTGTGAATTTCTGGTTCCCAAAATACGGGTTATGCTGGATGATGTCATCAGCAAAGAATTACTCACGGCCGAAAATGTGGAGAAACTCGGCGGAACTGTCGGACTTTATCTGGGAACTCGGGATAATCAACAGAAAATCGCTGATTTTATAATCGAGTCCGGTCAGCAGAATATCGACATGCTGGTTGATACTGTTCGGAGTAATTTGCGGCAATATATTCAGACGCAGTTGTCCGGTCATGCGATCGTTGGATTTTTTCCCGGTGCGGTGGATTTCCTGACCAATATGGTTATGGGGTTCGCCAGCCGCGACAAAATCAGAGATGGAATCTCTAATTGGCTGAATTCGTCTGATGCCGAGACAACGATTTGTAATACATTGGAGAAACTGCGGATAAAGTTTCTTGATTGGCTGAGAAGTGACGATGGAAAAAAGAAGATGACCGAAATAACCGGCAACATGGTCGAGAGCGCTAAAACAAAACTGGATAATTTTTTATCAGATAAGGATAAATTTCCGAAATTAGTGGAGAGTTTTTTGCAAAACAATTCCTTGTGGCAGTGGGTGGAAGAAAAGTTGCCCGGTGTGTTGGATAGTATTGCTGGGTATATTCGCGGTGATGCTGATCTGATTAAAATAATTAATTTGTCCGGCCACATAGAAGAAGCCGTCGGACGTCTGGAAATTCAAGAATTTCATCAGATGATTAATCGGATCGCCGCTCAGCATCTGGGGGCTATTCAGGTGCTCGGTTTTATATTGGGGATAATCATCGGTTTGCTGCAATTGCTGCAGACGGTATTGCTGAGTAGATAAACTTGTTGCCGTTTAATTATGGATGAACACATGAAACTGCTTGAGTTGATACATTGCAAACTGGTGAATTGGATAAAATTAATGAAAGGAACTAAAGAGATGAAAAACGGAGAAGCAGTTATGGAAAATCGGAATTGTGCGGAGTTTCCGGAATGTTTCGATAAAGAGGAAGTCGACGGCGGTATAACTGAACCGGAAGCGGAGATTCCGTCTGCGGACTTGAGACGCGGCGGGGAGGAAGAGCCTGCTGCGGTGTTGTTCGGCACGTCTTCCGTAGCGGATGCTCGACAAGAGGATGCCCCTGCTGGGCGGCAATGCTTCAGTCCTGAACCGGGAACGCTGCTTCAGGCGTCTGCGGATTTGAAACGCGGCGGTGAGGAAGAGCCGGATGCGGTGTTGTCCGGCGCGTCTTCCGTAGCGGATGCTGGAGCGGTGAAGACCCAGGATTGTCCTGAATGGTTCAAAAATCGTTTCGATGTCTTGTCGGCCGCTGTCGCCGAATACGGAAAGCGGAACGATGAACTTGCCGCCGATTTGCGGCGGAAAGATCAATTGCTTAATGAAGTGTATCAGGATTTCAAGCGGGAACGGGATGGTAAGTTGCTGGAGTCTCTGCTGCCGTTACTGAAAATGAATATGGAATGGTATCAGCATGTATATGATTCCGCGGCATATTACCGGGCTAGAATTCCCTTGAGCGGTGCCGGGCGGGCCGCTTATTGCGATTTGCTCGGTGAATATGAAAAAATCCGTGAAGTTATTGCCAATGGATTGTTTAATCACGGAATTGATATAATTGCCCCCGAACCGGGTACGGAATTCGATCCGCATACCAGCCGGGCGGTTGAATGTGTTCCCGCTGATGACATGAAAAAGGACCGGACGATAAAAGATTGCGTCAAATTCGGTTTCCGTTATTCGGACGGCGGCAAAATTTTGAGTATGGCAGAGGTTACGGTTTACAGATTCGCGGATAATCAGTGAAAATAGGAGGTTTATATTATGCATTACGGTATAGATTTGGGGACGACATATTCCTGCGTGGCTTACATTACTCGATTAGGAAAGCCTGAGATTGTCTGTAACAGAATCGGGGGCAATACTACTCCTTCAGTGGTGTACATTGATCCGAACGGGTCTGATTATACCGTCGGCGATGTGGCGAAAAATATGCTGGTGACCGATCCTGACCGAACGGTTAGTTTTGTCAAGCGTGCCATGGGCGTGGATTACAGTCAATTCTCGCCGTTTCCTGACGGGCTTACGCCTACGGAACTTTCTGCCCGTATCTTGAGAACGCTGGTGAAAGGTGCGAATGATACTCTGCATGAGGATTGCCGTGATGTGGTTATAACCTGTCCTGCCAGTTTCGGTGCGGTGGCGGTGGAGCAGACCAGACAGGCGGGGGAATTGGCCGGTCTTAACGTACTGGCGATTTTGCGCGAGCCCACCGCCGCCGCCATAAACTATGCCAATTGGTATATCGGGAAAAACGGTGGAGTTTGTAACCGCAATGTGCTGGTTTACGATCTCGGCGGCGGAACTTTCGATG
>JAZRUY010000149.1:0-1831 GCA_045598845.1 Victivallaceae bacterium | reverse complement strand
GGTGAGAATGTTTTCAATCGTTGCACCTCTGAATTTGTATATAGACTGGTCATCATCACCGACTACCATCAGATTCTGATAGAATCCAGAGAGCAGAGAAACCAGCTTGAACTGGGCGTGGTTTGTGTCCTGATACTCGTCAATGCAGATGAATCTGAATCTGTTTTGCAGATTGTTTCGAACCTCTTCGAAATTTTCAAGCAGAACGACCGTCTGCATAATAATATCGTCGAAATCAAGCAGATTCTGCAGTTCCAGCAGTTCCTGATAGCGTCTGTACAGCGCCGCCGCGGCGGATTCGAATTCATTCTCCGCCGCCGCCGCCGCTTCCGCCGGCATGAGCAGCCGGTTTTTCCATTTTCCGATCAGCGCATGCACTTCGGACAGCGGGAATTTCTCCTTGTCGGCCGTCAGTTCTCCCGCCGCCTGTTTCAGAATCCCCTGCTGATCGGCATCATCGGCGATGGTGAATCCCGGCAGGTAGTTCAGCCGGCTGATGTCGCGGCGCAGCACCTTGGCGCAGAAACTGTGAAATGTCCCCAGGGTAACCGCCCCGGCCGGTTCCTTTCCCAGCATCGCGGCGAGCCGGTCACGCATTTCCGCCGCCGCCTTGTTGGTGAAAGTCATCCCCAGAATATGTTCCGGAGCGATCCCGCTCCTTATCATATTGGCGATCCGGCAGGTTATCACCTTGGTTTTACCTGTACCGGCACCGGCCAGCACCAGTACCGGCCCTTCCAGCGTTTCCGCCGCCCGGCGCTGCTCCGGGTTCAACCCGTCCAGAAAATTTTCCGTCATTTCCGCTTCAGATGATCTTTACCGCCAAATCGAATTCGCCGTCGGCGTTTACCGTCGCCGCCGCGCTGGTCACCGGATTGGTAAAACCTTTGAAAGGACCTCCGTCGATGATATATTGCGCCGCGCAGTCACAGCAGACACCTTCGAAACCTGCCGCGATATTTTCATCGCACGGGCGGTTTTTCTCATAGGTGGAAAGATAGCGTACCTCTCCCGGTCTGAGTTCGAATTCGCGCACCAGTATCGCGTCGCGCCGTACGATACCCAGATATCCGACCGGTCTGGATTTGCTTACCGCGGCGCTGATGCGCGGTGTGTCCAGCTGGTCTTTTTCGTAATCCATCGCCAGGCTGGACAGCGCGATGGCATCGCGGGCGGGGTAGCCCGTCGCCAGTTTCTCGATGATCGGGTCGGTCTGCGAGCCGTTGGTGGCCACCGCCCATTCTCCGGCGGTACGGATGCAATTGTAGGTTATATACGGATTTTTGCGCAGATCCGCTTCAAACCCCGGCCGCGGCATGATCGCCGCTTTACCGTTTACGATTACCGCCTCCCGGTTGGGAAAACTCCGGCTGGAAACCCGGTACATCACCGCCGCCTTGCCGGCAGGTGTCATTCCGATCGCCACAATTCTGCCTAAATACATGGTTGCTCCTTTTCTCCTGTTTATTTCCGTTATGCAGTGTCCGCGCTTATTGATTTTTCAATACATCTTCCCATGGCGCGGCGAAACATTCCCCGTCCTTGCGGAAGCAGTTGAATCTGATGATATGATACAGTGCCGCCACTCCGTCTTTCCAGCCGATTTTCTTGCCTTCGTCAAACCGGCGCGGCTTGTATGAAATCGGCACTTCCCAGATGCGCAGCATCCGCGATCTCGCCAGTTTCGCGGTCAGCTCCACTTCGATTCCGAACCGGTCGGATTCCAGTTTCAGATTCTGGATAACTTCTCTCCTGAAGGCTTTGTAACAGGTTTCCATATCCGAAAGATGGATATCCGAGAACACATTGGAAAGGAAAGTCAGAAATTTAT
>JAZRUY010000148.1:0-8380 GCA_045598845.1 Victivallaceae bacterium | reverse complement strand
CTGGGCGGCGGACACCGGCTGCAACTGCTGATCGGCGGGGATGAAATGCGGATGCTGCACACCTGGCACCGGGCGGCGGAACTGGCGGAAGAATTCGAAATACTGTATTACCCGCGGACTGGCGCGGACGGAGAAAACGATGAGGAAATCATAAGAAGAAACTGGCCGGAAAAGACTGCGGAAAAACTGCTGACCGGCCGGCTTAACGGTGAAATGTCGGCGGTATCCTCGCATGATATACGGCCGGAATTGGCAAAAATACATAACGGAGAGCATATTATAAGCGGTATAACCGGACCGGTGGCGGAATATATCCGGTCGCACCGGCTTTACCTGTAAGGAGTTGAAGGATGAACGGAAAAAAAGCGATTTCTCCCGCGCGGTTAGCGGAATTCTGCGTAGATAAACTAAATGATAAAAAAGCGGAAAACACCATAAGCCTCAATATTTCCGCAGGCTCGTCGGTTACGGATTTCTTCGTCATCGCAACCGCGAATTCGCAGCCGCAGCTGAACGCGCTGGTAAGTTACACGGCGAGACAGGCGCGCGAAGAACTCGGAATACGTCCGCTGGCGGAATCAGGCGACAGCGGCAGCGGATGGGTACTGCTCGATTTCGGCACCGTAATCGTGCATATCATGACTCCCGAAAACCGCGACAAATACAATCTGGAAGGATTGTGGGGTGAACCGCCCTGCCCGGAAGCGGTGGCGGAAATAGCCAAACGCAAATAATCATGGATAACTGGAGCCTCGCCGGCACCGAAAACTGGGACGAACGCCGCTGGGAACGGGAAATCCGTCGTGACGAGCGGCGGATAAACTGTTATTTTTCCGAACTGGAAACCTGTCTTGATCTGCCCGGAGAAGACGAAATAATGTTCAACCGTCTGGCTTCCGTCCCGGATTTAATTCCGCCGGGAGAGTCGCCGGAATCATTACGGGAGCGTTTCATCATCCGGGAAGAAAACGAAAACCAGGAACCGGAGCGGAGAAATCACCGGATGCCGGGGGAAAACATCGTGGAACGGCTGGATGCCATGGCGACGGAATGGAACGCGGTTATATCCGGTCTGCCCATGACACTCGATCCGCTGACTCTCGGGGTTTCCTGCGCACTCGGGAAATTGCTGGCCAGAGCGGCTGATTTCGTGGATACGGACGAAAAATCCGAACACGGTCTGAAACTGGCGCTGGGAAAACGCTGCATCGCCGATATCGGCGCGCTTTCCGCCGCGCTGGAGAATATACTTGCCAGACGGCGCAGTCTCGCCGGCACAGTGAAAAAGAATATCGCCATGCTGGAAATGATGAAACCGCAAATCAGCGAACTGATGAACAATTTATGCGGTAAAAGCAATCAGTAATTGCCAAAAGGCATCAGCAATTATTGTATGCCTGATGTCTGCGGCGGCGCATATTCACTCCCACTTCTCCGGTGCCGGCGCTGATCAATTCATAAAGAACGGCCTGTTTTTTTCCGGCGGCGGGACGCAGAATCCTCCCCAGACGCTGGACATGTTCGCGGACAGCCGCGGTGCCGGAAAGCACCACCCCTACTCCGGCGGCCGGAACGTCCACTCCCTCATTCAACACCTGACCGGTAACCAGCACCGGCCAGCGGCCGGAACGGAACGCATCGAGAAAAGCCGCGCGCTCGGACGGGCGGGTATGATGAGTGATAACCGGCAGACAAAAACGCCGTCCGATATCATAAGCGGTGTCGTTGTCGGCGGTAAAAATGATGATGCGCTCTCCGCGGTGCGCCCGGATAATCCGCCATACTTCGGCCAGTTTGGATTCACTGCCGCGGGAAAGTTTCCGCTGTTCCAAATAGGCGGCGAACGCAGCCCTGCCCCGTTCGTCACGGACACAAAGTCTGAGGAAACGCCCCCAGTCGGACGGCGAATTGAAATCAATGCGGCATGACTTCAGAAACGAGGTGTAAACGCGCCGGGAAGAATCATATCGCGCCCGCTCATCAGGAAGCATGCGGACATTGCGGGTAACCACACGGTAAGGCGACAGTACGCCGCCGGCAAGATCGCCGATGCTTACCGAACACACGGTTTCGCCGAGCAGATCACGCATAACCGACGCTCTGTCATCCGGCATTTCCGGAGTGGCGGAAAGCCCGAGCCGGAACGGCGCAATGCACATTTCCGCCGCCAACCTGGTTTCGGCGGCGGGCAGATGGTGACACTCATCCGCCACCAGTAAGCCGAACCGGTTACCGATAAATTCCATCTGCAGCACCGCTGAATCGTATGTGCTCACCGTAATTTCAGCGCCGAAAGTATGTTCTCCTCCGCCCAATATGCCGGGAGTAACCTGAAAATAACGCGTCAGCACACTGCACCATTGCCCCAGCAAATCGATAGTCGGTACCAGCACCAGCGCGCTGCGGCGCAGCAATGCGACGGCCGCCACCGCCAAAATAGTTTTGCCGCTGCCGGTGGGAAGGGAAACCACCCCCCGGCATCCGTGTTCCCGCCATTGCCGCAACCCCAGTTCCTGATGAGGACGCAAGGTCAGCGGCGCCGCTAAATCAAGGCGAGGAGTATTCAGATAACAGCGCGCCTCATCGGTGTAAGCAATGCCGCGGCGGCGCAATTCAAGCACCAGCGCGGCATAATCGCAGGCGCGGGCGCGGTATAATCCGGAACGTTTATCCGGCCGGCAGATGCCGCAGCCGTCAAAACCGGAACCGGCATCGCAGCACAGCAAAGTACCGGATTCAAAAAACAGACGCATTATTTTCCGCCGCCGGACGGGCGGAATGCCCCGACCGCCCAGAAAACCGCTCCGGCAGCGCCGGAAACGCACAACCAAAGCAACCCGAAACGGCTGAACGCAACCGGTAAAGAAATTCCGGTCAACAGCATAATAAGCAATCCGATACCGCCGGCGATCAGCAATGCCGGAATACCGTATCTTAATCCGCGGCGGTAATCGGGATAATCATGCCATTCCGACTCCACGGCTTCCAGACGCGACAGCAGCAGTTTCATCTTCGCCGTATCATCGGGACAGGGCGGACAAGCGGCGGAAATGTCAGGAGGTTCCTTATTCATTACCGGTCCCCCGTTATCCGCAACAGCGCCGAAATACAATCCGGCGGCGGAGAAGTGAATTCCATGGTTTCCCCGGATACCGGATGACGGAATTTCAAATAAGCGGAATGCAGGGCCTGGCGCGGAATACGCAGCGCCGCCCGGTCGGCGGCGGAAATTTCACCGCGGCGCAAACGCAGATAAATGCCGTCATCCGGACCGTATAATTTATCCCCGACGACAGGGAATCCCAATGAAAAACAAGTGGCGCGGATCTGATGCATGCGGCCGGTATGCGGCACCGCCTCAACCAGCGAAAACCCGTTGCCGCGCATCAACAGCCGGAAAGAAGTGTGCGCGCGCTCGATACCGTCCGCTCCCGACGGAGGATAGTCGCCGGGAACGAAACGCCTTTTCTTGCGCACCGGACTACCGGCATCGGATATCAGAAATCCGGCGGCATCCTTTTCCTCCGGAAAATCGCCTTCAACCAGCACCTGATAATGTTTTTCCGGATGCGGCGGACGGCTGAGACGCGCCGCATCGGCGCCGTTCCGGCAGGCGATCAGCAAGCCGGAAGTCTCACGGTCCAGCCGGCTGACAAAATGAATTCCGCCGTACTTTGAACAGAGTGAATGCCACAGGGTATGGCGGAAAAAAGGACCGGCGGGATGCATACAGAGATTGCCGGGTTTATCGATCACCAGCAATGCGTCATCCTCATAGACGCATTGCCAATTCAAATCCGCTTCCGGCTCGGCGATATCGGACGGAAAATATTCCACCTTGTCATGCAGCCGAAGCACATATTCAGGCGCCGAAAGCGCACCGTTGATCATGATTTCCCCGGATGAAATGCGCGCCAGCCACTCTTCCGCACTGCGGTAAGTAAAACGTCCGGCCAGAAAATCAATCAGCGTCAGACCGGCGGAACTCCAATCCACGGCGCTGCGGATAATCCGCCGTTCCAGATTAGCAGAAAAATCCATGCTCATGAGGGAAAATTATTGAAGGGTATCGTAATCGATCAGATTATAAACATTATCCTGAGCAACCGGTAAATAACGCAAAGAACGGAGAACGACTTCGCCGTCAACCGGATTACGGTCAAATTCAGCCAATGCCAAAGTGGTTGAGGTTATATCATCAAAGTAAATATATTTGTCCTTGTTGCTATAAGGATCGGTAATCTTCTTAAAATCCAGCCTTCCCGCCTTCAAATCGTCATCGGATGAAAAATTCTCCCCATGATAACGGACCGATCCCTTAACTCCGTCCGCAACATCAGCGATGGTCTGAACCACGATCAATGCGCGGAAAGAAGTCAGCAACGACGGTTCGCCGGCTTTCACATCATTGGCTATTCTGCCCCAGAATTCCTCCAATTCCGCATCAGTACATTCTGAATTGTCTTTTGACATATCAAAAAGCAAATTACCTTCGTCGCCTTTCATAAAAAACAACCCGGCGCGGGATCCAGGCGGGACCTCAGTATCCCAATCAAAATCAAGCTTCATAAGCGGAAAATTGCCGCCGATTATAAAATCGCCGTAACCGGCATTTTCAGCATCACGGACCGAAATATTATAAAACGCGTAACGGACCGGCTCCATACCGTCACCCCCGCCCAGAACGCCGCTTACCGTCCCGGCATCCGATACCATCGGCCATTCGCCGTTTTCAAAATCCATACCGAGTTTGTCGAGGAAATATGCGCCTGGCAAACGCCATTTACGCTCATCATCGCGGTCATTTCTTTCCCAAAGCATATTTAAATCAATTTTACCGTAACTGCGTACCATTGCAACCCCATCCTTATCGTGACGGTACAACGCAGTCTGATCAAGGATTAATCCGTCACCGCCGTTATATTCCACCGGATTACCCCAGCTCCAATCCAAGTCGGCATTGGTCAAATTAATGGTTTGGAACGGAGTACCGCGGGAAACCGCCCCCAGTTCCCATAGCGATTCCATTTTGCCGTTGCGGATATACGCAGTGGAAAGATGCTGATTGCGGTCATTGCCTTTCCAGGCAAATTCACTGACAATTTCGGCATCGGCGAGATGACCGCCGCCTTCACCGGTAATATTGTCATAAGCATACTTTGGACCATAACAAGATTTGGAATTTCCGAACGCCTTTCTGCAAAACTGCTGTACCGTCTCTGAAGTCCCGGAAGTTTCCAAAGCGGTATCCGCATAAAATTTTATAATGGATCCGTCTTCCAATTTTCCGTCATCGCTCAAAGAAACCCAATGGCGAGAGCACAAGTTGGTCCGCGGATCCAAAGCATATATTCCCGTACAGGCGGCATGAACCGGAACATCGGGTAAATCATTCATATCACCATCAAAAACAATCAAATCTCCGGAAGAAAATTTCATCTTCAATTCAGACAAATCGGCATAATCCAATCCATTTTTTGCCGTATCGGCAGAATTCACCAAAACCATACCGCCGAATTTGTTTTCCAGCCAATTGCCGTCACCGCTCATAACTATTTTGATTTCTGAAACAGAAATGCTTCCGTCGCCGGAATTCATATCTTTGAATTTCAGCATGCAATCATTACAAGCGATTTCCTCGCATCCGGTACCGTAACCGGACAATAAATCAATCTGCGTAATTTCAATATCGCCGTCCGGTATTTTCACTTCGCCGGATTCAGCCACAAGTTCCTGCATAGTGTTTACAAAAACAGTACTGCCGTCGGAATGTTTATAACTTCCTTTTGCCCAAATATGAACCGGTAAATTTACATCATCATTAAAATGCAATTTGACATTGTATTTGTCGGCATCGCCTGTTCCATAGATATCGACAATTTCAACACCGAGCCATATATGCGGGCTGAAAGTAATCCGGTCTCCGGTTTTTACACTGTCTTTATCGATACCGATGAGAAATGAAATACCGTTCAAATACGGAGTACGCTCATTTCCGGTATACTGCGGCGATGGCTGTGAACCGGAAATACGATTCGACCATTCTGCAGGAGACACATCGGATGACGGCGTGTCATCGGCATCACAGTAATCCTGAATATTCGCGGCGATCTGCCTGGTATGCGCATCATCACTTTTATAACCTCCGCCGGAGAAACCCAGCCATGATGACATACCTATATAGCGAAGGAACTCCAGATAATTGTTATCCGGATAAACAACCAAATCGTATTTGGCGGCGGTGCCGGAAGCGTCATTTCCTATCAGAGAAGCAACGGTAATATCATCACGGTTCAAATCAAACCTTGCGTATAATTTTGAATCATCTTCACCATGCTTGTGAAAAGCCTCCACATCCCCCCGGTAGGCGGAACCGTCAAAATTAGCGGAGAACCAGTTACGGTTATACTGCTTCCAATCAGCATCCCCCGTGTCATCTTTTCCCCAATCCTTATCCGCGGCAACGAGATAATCTCTGACGGAAATACCATTTAAAACCCTGTTTCCTATACTGCTCATGCTGTTGTTTTCAGCCGCACTGGAAATAATGATACTGTCCGGAGCTACGCAATCGAGTTCTGATTCATCCACGGAACCGCTGCCGTCCGCCGGATCTCCGGAAATGAACCGATACAGATTGATTCTGCTATCCGACACCGGCGGCAAAACCCGGTAAGCATAGCGGGCGATTATCCTGCGGCCGCTAACAGCGGAACTGTCGGAAAACATATAAATCCACTGCGGCTTATTTTGCCGGTGCCGGTTCTGCTCAAGCGACCAGTCAAAGCCGTCCGTCTCGTCAAACGGAACATCTTTCCAATCCAGAGCCGTATCAGCCGGATAAGTGTAAGAAGTCAGCGTCTGGCGAGGGTAACGCCACCTGGGAAGATAACCGTAGTTGACATCATTGTCATCGCATAATTCTCCGTAGCGGGCGAATTGTTCATCAGCGCATATTCTCTCCGCAGTATCATCCCCGAGACTGACAGGCAAATCCGTAAAAAAATTACTGCCCAGAATTCTTGCGGAATCCCCGCCGGAATCTTCAGAATCATCCCCGACGATAGAATTATGCTTGTGCAGATATTGAATCTCCCCGCGAATAGATTCGGCGACTGAACCGGCGATATTTTCGCTCATGGAAGCGCAGGAAATATTCGAGGCGCTATGCTTGGCGATAAGCCCGCCGGAAACCATCGCCAATCCGACGGTGAGCAAAAGCGCCAGCATGCCGACGGCAAAAAGCATGGCAATGCCTGATTCCCGGCGGCAATTGCATTTAAGGCTTTGATTTATTTTAGGCATAACACCAATTCTCCTAAATCATTGATAGCGGTTTTCAATTTCTATAAGCCGCATAAAAATGACAGCATTCTCATCGGCGATTCTACTCTGTTCCGTCCCATCCGTTTCCGCAATCCACTCATCATACGCTTGTTCCGGCAGCAATTTAATTTCCATTTTCACATAACGGCCATTCAGGCATTTTTCGAAACGACAGTCAACCACGTGCCAGGCTAAAATATCAATGCCGCTTCCGTCCACGGGACTCCAATCCAAATCCGCTTCCCCGACCAGTTTCTGTCTGGTCATCTCGATTGTATGCGCGCCGGAATTATACCGGAAAGTAACTTTATATAATTTTTCCTTTCCGTCATCAAAAAAATCTGTTACAGAAACGCAGACGCACGAACAATCCCCGGAGGCATCCACGATTTCCACAGACGACGCATCAGCGGCGCCGATAATTCTGTCAGCAGCGTCCAACGCGAGATTGGCGCCGGAATAAAGCGCGTTCTTCTGTTCAGCAAGGCGGTATGTTTTTTGCACTCCGGAAAATATTTCCATCATAGCAACCAGTAAAACCGCAAAAACCCCCATAGACACAAGCAGTTCCGGTAAAGTAAAACAGTTGCGGAGCAACTTTCTTTTAACAGTTAATATTTTCATATTTCCTATCGTTTCCGCATTCGGTATCATAATTGCAGTCTGCGTAAATATGTTCAGTTTTCATTAGAACCGGTCAAGTTTTTGTCAGGCAGAATAAGTGCGCTGCGCTGATTGCCAGCTTCTAAAAAAATTATTTTCCGCACGGCGGTTTTCGACTCCTCGTTTTCCCCGGGTAACTTTTCCAGCCACACCCGGACTGTAACTGCTTCGCCGTACAATTCTCCGGACTCAGATGAGTTCTGCCATTGAGGACGATATACTATCGCCGTAACCGTACCGTTTTTTTCTATTTTATGAAGGTAAAAATCATCTTCAAGGCTTTTCAAATCATTATCATCCCATTCCGCATCGTTATCTTCCGGACGTTTTTCATCTAAAGCCAAAAAATCCGGATCCGCACTGTACTTGCACTTCAAATAACGAAAAACAT
>JAZRUY010000147.1:0-30063 GCA_045598845.1 Victivallaceae bacterium | reverse complement strand
GTCGGTCTTGGCAACATCTGGCGCTTCCCTTATCTGGCGGCGAAATACGGCGGCGGGATTTTTCTGCTCACTTATCTTGTGCTGGTATTGACATTCGGCTACACCCTGCTGATCGCCGAGAACTGCATCGGCAGGATGACCGGAAAGGGACCGATCGGGGCCTACCGCGATTTGTGCGCCGGCAAAAATTCATTTCTCGCTTCTGTCCGCATCGGCGGCTGGATCAACGCTATAGTGCCGTTGATCATTGTGCCGTATTACTGCGTGATCGGCGGCTGGGTCACCAGGTATGTGGTAGCGTTCTGCACCCATCCGGTCGCCGCGTTCAGCAAGGATGCCATGGCTGAATTCCGGGGCGAGAGCATGACCGCGTCCAATGCTTTCTTCATGAACTTCATCACCTCCACCTGGGAGCCGATTTTCTATTTTCTGATTTTCATGGCGGTGCTGGTGGCGGTGGTGGCGCTCGGAGTGGAAAAAGGAGTGGAGCGGTTCAATAAAATACTGATGCCGCTGCTGGTGCTGATGGTGGTCGCCATCTGTGTTTACTGCCTGTTTTTGCCCAATGCCTCCGACGGACTGAAATACTATCTGGTGCCGGATATGAAAAAATTCACTCCGATGACCGTGATCAACGCCATGGGACAGTTGTTCTTCTCGCTTTCCATCGCCATGGGGATCATGATCACCTACGGTTCGTACATGCGTAAGGAGGACAATCTGGTTTCCAATGTGAATCAGGTGGAGATTTTCGATACCGCGGTGGCGTTTCTCGCCGGGCTGATGATCATCCCGGCGGTGGTGGCTTTCGGCGGTGAAAAGGCGGCTGAATCAGCCGGCGTCGGGCTGGTGTTCATGACCATGCCGCAGGTGTTCGCCAGTTTTCCGTTCGGCGGACCGGTAGGACTGCTTTTCTTCGTGCTGGTGCTGTTCGCCGCCGCCACTTCCGCGATTTCGCTGCTGGAAACCAATGTGCAGACGGTCAGCCAGGAAAGCCGTGTTTCACGCGCCAGGGCGATTTTCATCTGTGTCACCGAAATTGTGGCGGTGGGAGTGATCACGGTGCTGGGCTACAGCGTGTTTTCCGATGTGCATCCGTTGTTTTTCATTGAGAAGTACGCCGGCATGGATATTCTTGACAGCCTTGATTTCATCAGCAACAGCGTGCTGATGCCGGTCGCCGCGATTTTTACCACTATTCTGGTGGTGGCGGTGATCGGATTGAAAAAATTCTCGGATGAAATCCGCCGCAGCGCCAACTGGCGCCGGGAATATGTCTTTCAGTTCTGCATGACGGTGGTGGTCATACCCTGTCTGCTGCTGATTCTGCTAAATTCCACCGGACTGCTTCCGGAATTCAAGACCAGCGCGGCGGATAAAATCGAGGAGATAAAGGAAAAGACCTCCGCCGTGATTGAAGAAACCACTGATGACGCGGCGCTGATTATTGCCGACCGGATGGAGCAGGAGGACGAGGCGGCGCGGAAACAGTGAAGTAATCCTGAATGTGTAATTATCCCAATCAAAAATATTACGTAATGAAAAGGAGCAGATCATGACTCAGATTTCCAGACTGATATGGAACCCGGCTGAAACTCCGGATGAACTTAAAGCCATGCTGACGACGCTGTCGGAGGAGTATCCGGTTTTTGACTCGGGCCGCGGACTTAAGATAAAATTCAGCCGGGTGAAAGCCAAATCCGTGGTAAGCCGTGTGGTGCGCTCCCGCGGTACCGTAAATGTGGGGTACAGCACCGTAACCGCGGCGGCGCGCGGTCTCGGTTCCGCGCTGGCCGGTCTGGAAACCGATGAGGAAACCCCGTTCGAAAGCCTGGGTATCATGCTCGACTGCTCCCGTAATCGGGTGATGACGGTCGACGGAGTGAAGAAATGGATGCGGCGGCTGGCGCTGAACGGCTGCAATCTGATTCTGCTTTACTGCGAAGACACTTATGAATTGCCCGGTCATAAGTATTTCGGAGCCTACCGCGGCGGCTATACTTTCGAAGAACTGCGGGAGATGGATGAGTACGCCGCCCGTCTCGGCATCGAGCTGGTCGGGTGCATCCAGACGCTCGGGCATATGGAGCAGTCGCTGAAATGGTTCAGCGCTTTCGATCCGGTGCGCGACACCATGCGGGTGATGAATGTTGGCAATCAGGCCACCTATGACCTGATCGGTGAAATGCTGGATTTCTGGAGCCGGGCGCTCCGCAGCCGCCGGATTCATATCGGCATGGACGAGGCGCACGACATCGGTCTGGGGCTGTTCATGGATAAAAACGGTTTCACGCCTCAATTCGAATTGTTCAGCCGGCATTTGGCGAAGGTCTGCGGCATCTGCGGTGAAAAGGGGCTGCATCCGGAAATCTGGTCGGATATGTTCTTCCGTCTGTCGAATTCCAAGCGCGATTATTACGACTACACCCATAAAATACCGGAAAAAGTACGCAGGATGATTCCCGATAATGTTACTCTCGCCTATTGGGACTACTACAACAGCGACCGCGATACCTACGAAAATATGATAAAGGCCCACCGCGACCTCGGCCGGCCGGTCTCCATGGCCTCCGGTATCTGGACCTGGACGCGGCTGTGGTACGACCATGCCCAGACGGTCAAGACAGTTGTGCCATGCATCGCCGCCTGCCGCAAACAGAAGATCAAAGAACTTTATTTCACCATGTGGGGCGACAACGGCGCATACTGCAACTGGGATTCCGCTCTGGCCGGTATCACTTATGCGGCCGATCTCGCTTACGGCGCCTCCGGAAAAAATGCCGACAAGGACACCGCGGCGCGTTTCGCCGCCGTCTGCCAGAGCGATTACGAGGCGGTGCTGCAGGCTTCCAGAATACAGACCGAGTGGAGCAATTACGGCACCTGTCCGTCGCCGGCCGCCCTCATCTGGGATGATCCGCTGCTGGGTATCGTCTGCAATACCGAGCGGGATAAAGACCCGGATTTCGCCGTCAAACTGATGGACCGCTATGAGGAGGCGCTCTGCCGTATCCTGCCTTTCGCCGAGGAAAATGCCGCCGGCGATTTCGACCATGCGGTGAATATTCTGCAGCTGCTGATCGCCAAACTTGAACTCCGCGGCGGTCTGACGGCCGCCTATGACCGCGATGACAGGGTGGCGCTGCGGCAGATCGCCAACGTGATGATTCCGCATGTGATCGCGGCGGTCGAGGCTTTCGACCGCAGTTTCCGCCGGCAGTGGCTCAACGGCGGCAAACCGTTCGGCCTGGAGGAAATCCAGATCCGCAATGCCGGGCAGATCGCCCGGTTGCGGGAAACCGCGCTGCGCGTTTCCGAGTATCTCGCCGGCGAGCGGCGGACGATCGAAGAGCTGGATAACCGCATCTGCGATCCGGAGCACAGGATGGAAATTTACACCTACTGTAAATCCAAAACCGGCTGTACGGATTTATTTCTGTACTGATCCGGCGGAGATGGTGCGGTGAAACCGTTTTTTTCAGCTGTTCAGCGTTTTCTCGACCGCGGCGGCGCGGTTCCGGATGACAACCGCCTGTTCCGCGTCTTTCTGCTGATACTGCTGGGGTGGCTGCTGGTGTGGTCGGTCTGGCCGGCACTCTGCATCGGCAACGCCCCGGTGGATGTGGTGGAAAATTACGCATGGGGGCAGAATTTCTCTTTCGGATACGATAAGAATCCCTATTTCGGCGCCTGGCTTTCCTACTGGGTTTACCGTCTGTGTCCGGTGGAGGAGATTTTCTATCTGCTTTGTCAGTTGTGCGTATTTATCGCTCTTGTGTCGGTATATCGTCTGGCGGAAAAGATTTTTCGGGACGGCTTTTCCGCTTTCATGTCCGCGGTGCTCTGTCTGTTTGTGCCGTTCTTCTCCCAATCCGGCTGCGAATTCAACGATGATATGATTTCCGTGCCGCTCTACGCTTTGTGCGCGCTGAATTTTTATCAAGCAGTCCGCACCGGGAGCATCCGCAACTGGCTGGCCCTCGGTTTTTGCGCCGGCCTGGCATTGATGACCAAATATCTTGCCGCGGTGTTGTTTCTGCCGCTTGGCGCTTTGCTTATTTTTACCGCCGAAGGACGCAAATCATGGAAAAATCCCTGCTTGTATCTGGCTTTGGCTGTGTTCATGCTGCTGGTCATTCCCAATGTTGTCTGGCTGTATCAACACGATTTCATCGCTTTCCGGTATGCCGCAGGGAGAGCCCGGCTTGATAACGGCGGTTCGGGCTGGACAGAGCATCTGCTCTCTCCGCTTGCAGTGCTGCTGGATTTCGGAATCCGTTTCTTCGGCGCCGCGTTGCCGTTGCTGCTGTTCCGCCGCCGTCAAGTTGCCGCGGCGGATAAATTCAGCCGGAGATTCCTTGCCGCGGTCGCCGCCGGTCCGCTGCTGCTTACCATGTTGTTCGCGGCGGTTACGGGCGGTTATGTATATAAATCCTGGACGGCTCCTTACTATGTTTTCTGCGGTTTAGCGCTGGTGGCGCTTTACCGCCCGGCTCCGGGCGGATTCCGGTTCCGGCTGTTTCTTGCCGTTCTGACGGTTTTCGGGGTGATAATTTCTTTCTGGTGCGGTTACGAGTATCTGGTCAAGCGTTCATATCTGCGCCGGCATGCCGGTTACTGTTCCTATCCCGGACGGCAGACGGCCGCCGAACTGACCGCGACCTGGCGCAAGGCATACGGTATTGCGGTGCCGTATGTTATCGGCGGACGCAAGGAGTCTTGTAATATGACCTTCTATTCCCCGGATCATCCCCGGGCGTTTTTCGATGCCGATGTCAGACAGAGCCCGTGGATAAATCCAGGCGATATTGAGAAACACGGTGCCGTCCTGATCTGGTCCGACGGGCGTATCCCCCCGTTGATGCGCGGTTATGTCGACCGCGCTGACGCGCTGCTGACTTTGCGGTGCCGCCGGGCGGTGCCGGAATGGTGGTGCAGACTTATCCGCCGTACTCCGGCGCTGGAAACCGTCAATGCCGCCTTTATCGCGCCTGACCTGTATGGTGTCAGACACTAGAAAAGTATGACTCCGGTCTTTATGAAGATGCTGAAACCGGGTTTCCCGGTAATTTTCGCATTGTCGCTTTTTCTTTCCGGATGCATTTCACTCAACAATCGGGATATAGCGGAAATGTACGCGAAGACGGTACAGTCGCTGCCGGACAAGTGGGAGCCGACCGGAATTCCTGAGCTGGATGAGGCGGGAATCAAGTCGGTGGAGATTTGTCGCCGTACTTATGATATGCTGCAGGCATATATCATTGTTACCGAAAACCGCAGATATTTAATCGGTCTTAAGAATGATGCGGAAAATATAATGCAAAACGAACATACCGATGCTTTTTCCGCAACGAAGGCGGTTTTGAAAAGGGTGGCGGAAGAGGATAAAAACCGTCCGGAAGGCGAAGAGCCGGTTTTACCTAAGGTGTCGGCCGCACTCGAAAATCGATGGGCATTGGATCATGTCCGCATGCTTACGGAACTGCAATCACTGCGGCAACAGTGGAATCAGCTTCAAACGCTTAATAAATCCGCCTTGGATGCCGCTCAGAGGTATCGTGAGCAGCGGCTTCGGGAGCTTTTGTCGCATGTAGAGGCAAGAGAGCAGTTCAGGGGAAATTTTGAACTTTACCGGGCGGATTCGGAATCTACACGTAAGTTTGTTCAATATCAAATGGCCGCGGGGGAAATGATACTGTATCTTTTTATGCAGTATAGCCGTGATGGAGAAATGGCTGAATATACGGTTGATGGAAAGTCCGGAAATAATGCGCTTACGGTCAGTGATGATGCGCTTTTGAATTTTTTTAAAGATATGGATGTGAAGATGCTTATGATGCCGGATGCCGGCTGAATAAGAAAACAGAGCATATTTTGTGAGTCAGGCTTGTTTAGATGGTGCTGAATATGAAAAAAATTGAATTGGTATTATTGGCCGGTTGCGCCGTTCTTGGCATCGCCGGGTGTTCTTCCCCGGCCCCGGATTTGACCCGCGGCGGCTGCTTCGGCGACCGGGATATGTTTGCGTCCGGCGAAATAAAAATGCCGGTGAACTATAACAAGGACAATTTCCGGAAACTGCTGATGGGGGTGGTGGTTCAGAATGTGAAAATCGATTCTGACGGTGAAAGGCAGTTGGTTTCGGAAAATCCGGCTTACGGTCTGAGTGTCCGGTTGCAGACAGAAATGGTCAAACTGAAACGTTTTTCTGTTTTTTCCGCTTTTAATAACGGCGGCGTGACTTTCTTCAAGGCGTTAGGCGGCGGTCCGGATATGCCGGATGAAATAAGCCGCAGGCAGTTGGATCTGGTGCTGACGCTGAATTTGATACTCTCCGTGGAAAAGCACGAGCGCGTCAGGGATAATCTGCTCATTTATGAAGTCGATATCGATGCCAGTTGCGAGGATTTGAGGACGCATGAGGTGATGTTCGCCGAAAAATCCCGCGGGCAGGTCAAACGGGTGGAAAAGATTTCGGTTACCGGAAACAAACTGGGAGGATACTGGGATAAGGATACCAGACAGGCTTTTCAGCAGGCGGCGCTTGAAGCGATTTCATCCATTGCCGTCAAACTGGGTAATTACTATCCGGTCGGCGGGCATATCATCGGATTCGCCGGCGACCGTATGACGCTGGATTGCGGTTTTCTGCGCGGAGTCGGCAAGGATATGCAGATGGTGGTTTATACTTCGGTGAACGGAGTCGATATTCCGCTGGCGGTTGCCGAAGCGTCTCCGGCGGATACCAGTGCCAACCTTAAAATCTGGCGCTGGAATACCGATGACCCGTATGCGGAAAGTATAATAGAGCAGATGAAAGAGGATGCGGACTGGTTGGAGAATCATGAGTGTTATGCCGTAAGTCTGCGTATGGCGGTTCCGCCGGAGTGGGACCGGGATGTTATTGCTCCGGACAGGGTTAAATAATCTTTTCCCCGCAGGCGCATTAAAATACTTTCATTCGAACGGCAGTAGCCGGCGGCCGCGGTCTGCCAGGTCCGTTATTCTGAATTTTCCGGCCGTCCCGGTTTGAAATGCGGATGAAACACGATATTGTAAGATACAAGCGTATTACGTCCGCCGAACACCGGCGGATAAAAATTTCCGGAGCGGAATTCTGATGTTGAAAAAAAGGGATATTGTCGCCGCCATTGAAATCGGCACTTCCAAAATCGCGGTGGCGGCGGCGGAGACGCAGGGCGGCGGATTGCAGGTGCTGGGTGCCGCCGAGGCATCATCGCGGGATGCGGTGATGAAAGGGGAAATTCTGGATGTGGAACTCGCTTTTCAGCAACTCGGCAAGGCGCTGAACGAAGTTGAAAGCCAATGCGGCATTCCGCTGACGCAGGTACAGCAGGTCGGCGTTTCGGTTACCGGCGGGGATATTTATTCCGCGATGAACAGTATCCGCGGATATTCCCGCAGCGGAAAAATAAGCCAGGATGATATCGATGACGCTTTTGACAATGCCAAGCGGTCTCTGCCGCTTTCCCCCGGGCAGACACCGGTGAATATTATTCCGTCCTACTATATGGTGGAAGGGCGCCGGCTGCATAATCCGCTGGATACCAATGCGGGAAGTTTCGATGTGTGCAATCACTGCGTTATCGGAAAATCCGCCATGGTGGAAAACTTTTTGGATTTGGTGCGCGATTCCGGATTCGAGGACGACATTATCGAACCGGTGTTCAGCGCTGTTGCCGATGATATGGGTATTATGACCGATGAAGAACGCGAAAAGGGAACCGTGCTGGTCGACATCGGCGCCGGAACCACGGAGTTCGCAGTGGAACAGCAGTCCGGGATCGCCGCCAGCGGGGTATTGCAAATCGGATTCAATCATGTGTTCAACGATCTCTCCATCGCTTTCGACAACAGTTTCGATATATGGCGCCAATTCACGGAAAGCGGCGGGCTGGCCGCCGCCTTTTCATCCGGCGGTGAGCCGCTGGTTTTTCCGCTTCCAGGCGGCAGGAAAAAAATCATACCCTTCAGTTCGGTGGAAACGGTGGCGGCGGCACGACTGACGGAAATTATGGATATCGTGTATGATATGGCGGCGAAACAGTGCCGTCCGGAATCTTTGTACGGCGGTATTCTTACCGGCGGCGGAGCGCTTTTCCCGCCGGCTGAAAGTTTTTTCCGGGAGCGTTTCCGGCTGCCCTGCAGGATCGGAATGCCGTTTAAGGACGGGGCGCCGGTGGAGCGTCTGGGCTCTCCCCGCTACACTACGCTTTGGGGTACTTTGAAAGTGGCGGCATGCTTTTTGGCCCAGTGCGATCCGGCCGGAGGATTCGGAGCGCTCTTCGATGCCGTGCTCGGTAAGGTTTCGTCGTCATTTCTGCGTAAACGGTGATGAATTATGATGAATAAAATAACTGTGATCGGAGTCGGCGGCACCGGTTGCCGGATTATCGCCGGCATGAGGACGGACAGCGGTGACGGGTGCGAATTCGCCGCTATAGATTCCGATGCCGGCGCACTGGATTTTTCAGGAGTTCCGGAAAGCAACCGTATTCTGGCCGGTGAACCGTGGCGGCACGGCCGCGGCTGCGGGGGCAATGCCGTCGACGGCCAGCGGGCGGTCGGCCGCGAGCGCCGGCGCATAGCGGAGTTGCTGGAAAACAGCGGATTCGCTCTGGTCGTAGCCGGTCTCGGCGGCGGAATTTCCAACGGCGGTCTGCCGGTATTGTGCTCGGAATTGCACCGGATGAAAATTCCGAATCTGTTCATGGTTACGCTTCCGTTTACGATTGAAGGCTACCGCAAGGCTGCCGCGGCCGGGCAGGTGCTGGATGAATTGCTCAAGCTGGCGGATGCGGTGATCGTGCTGCCGAATGATCTGCTTTTTTGCGAACTGGATGCCACGACACCGCTTGCGGATGCCTGCCGGCTGGCCGATGCCGAATTCTCCCGCGCCGCCTCGGCGGTCAGCGAAGTTCTGCTGCGCGGCAATCTGTTCACTCCGGATTTTGAGGATTTGGCATCATTACTGCATCGCCGCAAGCAGCAGTGCGGGATAGGAATCGGCGAAATCGGCAACGGCGACGAACCGGATACACTGGTCGAACGGGCGCTGGCTTCTCCGTTGCTCGGCGGGCCGGCGATGCTGGACAAGGCGGATGCGGTACTGGCGGTGCTGCTGGGCGGAAATGAACTCAGCATCGGAGATGCCAGAGCGGTGACGGAACAGTTGCGTTCAGTGATAAGCCCCGATACCGAACTGCTGGCCGGAGCATCGGTTGACGGACGATTCGGCGGCAGGACAACGCTGGTGCTGATTCCGGTTAAATTCGAGGATGCTCCGGTATCCGCGGAAATACCGGAAGTGCAGGCCGAACTGGCGCTGGAAATCCCCGACAAAGGCATTATGAAAAAAGGCACCGCGGTGCACTGGAACGGCGAGGAATTGGATGTGCCGTCCTTCAAACGGAAAAATCTTGTTATAGATACCGGCAGGATCGCCTCCGCCGATACGGTTGCCGGAGAAGATTGATTTTTTAACATTTCGTCCTTTTTTATTCGCGCTCCGGCTTGCAAACCGGATGCGCAGGGTATATATTCAGCATTACTTTGTTCAAAGCCGGGAGCCCCGGCGGCGGACAACGGATTGAGATGCTCGGGTGGCGGAACTGGCAGACGCGTATGGTTGAGGTCCATATGGAGCAATCCTTGGGGGTTCAAGTCCCCCCCCGAGTACCAGTATTTTTTTTGTGTTGTCGCGCTTGCAAAAGCCGGCGCGGTGTGCTATTTTAATAGGACTTGCGTTGAAAGAAACGCGGCAGGGTTACCGGCAGTGCCCACATAGCTCAGCTGGTAGAGCACATCCTTGGTAAGGATGAGGTCAGCGGTTCAAGTCCGCTTGTGGGCTCCATATATTTAACGATGATTGGACGTAAACACTAACCTTTAATCAGGAGGTAAAAAATGGCGAAGGAAACATTCCAGAGAACCAAGCCGCACGTCAATATCGGTACTATCGGTCACGTTGACCACGGCAAGACTACTCTTACCGCGGCGATCACCATGGTGCTCAACAAGAAATTCGGCGGCGAAGCCAAGCGTTATGACGAAATCGACAATGCGCCGGAAGAAAAGGCGCGCGGAATCACCATCAACACTTCTCATGTCGAATATCAGACCGAGAAGCGCCACTATGCGCACGTTGACTGCCCGGGACATGCCGACTATGTGAAGAACATGATCACCGGTGCCGCTCAGATGGACGGTGCGATTCTGGTTATTGCCGCCACCGACGGCCCGATGGCCCAGACCCGCGAACATGTGCTGCTGGCCCGTCAGGTCGGTGTGCCGGCTATCGTGGTGTTCCTCAACAAAGTCGATCAGCTCGATGATCCTGAGTTGCTCGAGCTGGTTGAGGAAGAAGTCCGCGATCTGCTCAAGGAATACGATTTCCCGGGGGACGAGATTCCGATTGTCAAGGGTTCCGCGCTGAAAGCCGTGGAGTGCGAAGGCGATCTCAACAATGATGCCGTCAAGCCGATCCTCGAGCTTATGGATGCGGTTGATTCATACATTCCCGAACCCAAGCGCGATGTGGAAAAACCGTTCCTGATGCCGATCGAAGACGTGTTTTCCATTGAAGGCCGCGGCACCGTGGTGACCGGCCGTGTCGAGAGCGGTATTGTGAAGGTCAACGATGAAGTCGAAATCGTCGGTATCCGTCCGACTGCCAAGACCACCGTGACCGGTGTGGAAATGTTCCGCAAGACTCTGGATCAGGGTCAGGCCGGTGATAATATCGGCTGTCTGCTCCGCGGCACCAAGCGCGAGGAAGTCGAGCGCGGTCAGGTGCTGGCCAAACCCGGCAGCATTACTCCGCACACCAAGTTCAAGGGAGAAATTTACGTGCTGAGCAAAGAGGAAGGCGGCCGTCACACCGCGTTCTTCAGCGATTATCGTCCGCAGTTCTACTTCCGTACCACTGACGTTACCGGTACCATTACCCTTAAAGAGGGTGTGGAGATGGTAATGCCCGGCGATAACACCACCATCAGCGTTGAGCTGATTGCTCCGGTAGCGATGGACAAGGGTCTCCGTTTCGCTATCCGCGAAGGCGGCCGTACTGTGGCTTCAGGAAAAGTTTCCGAGGTCATTGAGTAATAACCGCGGTGATTGAAAGTACCCGAGCCGCCGGTCTGGGCGGCCCGGGGATTTCTTGTAAATCAGGTGAATACTATGCGTGAGTTGGTCATACTTGAATGCACTGAATGCAAGCGGCGCAATTATACTACTGAAAAGGAAAAGCGCAATACTCCAGGACGTTTGGAACTGATGAAGTTCTGCAAGTTCGAGCATAAGCATACATTGCACAGGGAAACGAAGTAAGCCGGTTGTTTTCAGCCGGACGGGCGAAGGAGAGTAGCTCAGTTGACTAGAGCGGCGGTCTCCAAAACCGCAGGTCGTGAGTTTGAGCCTCACCTCTCCTGCCATTTTTGAATTTAAACTTTACACCGGGCAAACTAAAATGAAAAAAGACTCGCATCAGGGGGCTGTAGCCGGATTTGATTCTTTTACTGGCGGTATCCGGCGCTTTTTCGGTGAAACCGCGGCCGAGATGAAACGCTGCACATGGCCGAGCCGCCAGCAGTTGTTCGAGTCCACTTTGCTGGTGGTTGTCAATGTTGTCATTCTCGCCTGCTTTGTTTATGTTGTTGATATCCTCGCCGGTATGCTTATAAGCTGGATTACTACCGGTTCGTTATATTAAGTTTCGGAGAGACAAATGAGCGAAGAAAACGAAATCACCGATTTTCCGGCGCCGGAAGCTGATAATCGCGGTCAATGGTTCGTCATTCATGCGATGTCCGGCCGGGAGAAACAGGTTTGCGATAAAATCAACAATATGGTCAAATCCTGTGCCGATGACCGGACATTTCCGGTTTATCAGGCGGTCGTTCCGGTTAAAACCGTGTCCACCCGTTCCGCTGACGGTAAACAGGGAACCCGTACAGTAAAGTTGTTTCCCGGCTATGTATATGTCCGGATGGATATGTTTGAACTGGATGAATTCGGAAACCGCACTACGGAAAGAAATGAAAAGGCCTGGTATGCGGTACGCGGGATTCAGGGTGTGATGGGATTTCTCGGAACCACTATAATGAAAGAAATCCCCGGCGCCGACGGCGGCAGAACTACGAAAATTGATGAATCCCGGCCGATTGCGCTGACGGATTCCGAGGTCGCCGACTTGATGGCTATGCTCAACCCGGCTGAAGAAAAGAAAGTAACCTGCAGCATTGTTTACAATATCGGTGAAAAATTGCGTATCCGCGACGGTGCGTTTCAGGGATATGAGGGAGAGATTCAAAAGATTGATGCCGTCAATTGCAAGTTGACTTTGATTGTACAGATTTTCAACCGCTCGACTCCGGTAGAGCTGGATTATCAACAGGTCGAGCGTATCGTTTAACGATGCGCCCGGAAAAATAATAATGTTGTGGATTTTCAGTGGCAGAAGGCCTGTTGCTTCGGACCACCGGAAATCATAAGGAAGGAATTGTAATCATGGCAAAGAAGATTACAGGCATGATCAGATTGCAGATTCCGGCCGGCGCCGCGAATCCGGCACCGCCGATCGGTCCCGCGTTGGGCGCGGCCGGCTGCAACATCATGGAATTCTGTAAGCAGTTCAATGCCGCCACTCAGTCTCAGAGCGGTATGATCATTCCTGTTGTGATCACGGTCTATCAGGATCGTTCGTTCACATTCATCTGCAAATCTCCGCCGGCGGCAGTTCTTATAAAGAAAGCGGCCGGAGTGGCGTCTGCGGCGCATAAGCCGGGTTATGAAAAAGCCGGTAAAATCACCAAAGCGCAGATTCTGGAGATTGTGCAGATCAAGAAGAATGACATCAACGCCCGTGACGAGGAGGCGGCGGTGAAGATTATCGCCGGAACTGCTCGCAGTATGGGAATCGAGGTGGTCGATGCGTAGAAGCAAACTCTACCGTAAGCAGCTTGAGGTTGCCGGATACGACAGCCAGAAGCGCTACAGCGTTGCTGAGGCGATTGAGTTGCTGAAGGCATTCCCGGCGGTTAAATTTGATCAGACCGCTGAAATTGCATTCAAGTTGGGCATTGATCCGCGTAAATCGGATCAGAACGTCCGCGGCGCGGTCGCGTTGCCTGCCGGAACAGGTAAGACTGTCCGGGTGGCGGTGGTTGCCGACGGTCCCGCAGCAACAGAGGCGAAAGAGGCCGGAGCGGATTTCGTCGGCACCGATGAGATTGTGGCCAAAATCAAGGGCGGATGGCAGGATTTCGATATCCTGATCGCCACTCCGGACGCGATGAAGATGGTGCGTCCTTTGGGGCGCCAGCTCGGTCCCCGCGGTCTGATGCCTAACCCGAAGACCGGAACAGTAACCGATAATGTCGGGGAGGCGGTTCGTCAGGCCAGAGCGGGTCGCGTTGAGTTCCGCGCCGACCGCGGCGCCTGCGTGCATGTGCCGTTCGGCAAACTTTCTTTCGATGCCGCCGCGCTGAAGAGCAACTTTGATGCGATCGCCGATGCGGTTGTGAAAGCAAAACCGGTTTCAGCCAAGGGAGTATATATTATTTCCTGCACGGTTTCAGCGACGATGACTCCCGGAGTCCGTATCAATCTCAAAGAGCTTGGGAAGGAGTAAATGATGAGAAACGAAAAACAGTTTCTGGTCAAACAGGTGAGTGAGCATATCGGATCTTCCGACTATGTTTATTTTACCTCTTTCCTCGGCTTGAGCGTTAAGCAGATGTCCGCGCTTCGCGATCAGCTGGCCGCAGCCAACGCTTCGTGCATAGTGTTGAAAAACACTTTGATAAAGAAGGCCTGCGAACTCGCCGAAATTACCGGGACGGGAGCTTTCGGTTTGACTGGCGGTACCGCCATGGTTTACGGCAAAGGCGATTGCGGCGCAGTGGCCAAGTTGCTGAAAGAATACAGTAAGGGCAACGAACAATTGACTGCCAAAGGCGGTTATCTTGACGGTGCGGTTCTGAATGCCGCCCAGGTCGGGGAACTTGCCGATCTGCCCTCCAAGCAGGTATTGCAGGCGATGTTGCTCGGAGTGATTCAGGCGCCGGCGCGCAATCTGGTCACTGTTCTCAATGCCAAGGCCTCGAGCATTGTCAATGTGCTCAATGCCTATAAGAACAAAATGGACAATCAATAAGCTAACCAATCAGAACGGAGGCATATAAAATGTCTGAAGAAAACAAGATGGAAGAGTTCGTCTCCTATGTTGAGAATCTGACTGTGCTGGAACTTTCCAAGCTGGTCAAGACGCTGGAAGAGCGTCTCGGTGTCAGCGCCGCCGCTCCGGTGGCCGTTGCCGCCGCTCCGGCTGCCGCCGCTGCGGCTCCGGCTGAGGAGAAAACCGAATTTGATGTGATTCTTGCCAGTTTCGGCGAGAACAAAGTCGCGGTTATCAAGGAAGTCCGCGCTATTACCGGTCTTGGTCTGAAAGAGGCCAAGGAATTGGTCGAAGGCGCTCCCAAGGCCGTCAAAGAAGCGGTCGCCAAGGACGAAGCCGAGAAGATCAAAAAGCAGCTTGAGGCTGCCGGCGCCAAGGTCGAAGTCAAGTAATTTGACCTTGATTCTCCCGGGAAAATTCCCGGGAGAGCTGTCTTTTTACCGCAGTTGTTAAGAGACAGTGTTTTTGTTTCTGCTGAATATAGTATAAGCCGTTTTTTTATGGTTTTGAAAAAAGCGGCGGATGACGAATGAGTTTGACCGGAGCAGTATTTTCTCCGGATATCTTTCGGTTTTTTTCGGTTTTTGTGAAAAAACCGTTTTTCCGGGTTACAGCGGCATTACAATGTCGCTGTTCCGGGACTTTTTACGTATAAAAATCAACAGGTTTTTATCGTAATTTGCGAATCCGGAATGCCTGATGTCTGAAAATACAGTTAAAGACTGATAATATAGAATATTTTACTAAGGAGACAAGTATGTCCAAGCGAATCAATTTCGGAAAACTCCGGGATGTTCTCGATGTCCCGGATCTGATCGGATTGCAGATCGACTCCTATAAGAATTTTCTTCAGCGGGAAACTCCTCCCGACAAGAGAAAGAATCAGGGACTGCAGGCGGTTTTTAAGGAAATTTTCCCTATCCGCAGCATCAATAATAAATTACAGATTGATTTCGTCTCCTACGATATCGAGGGCGGCAACGAATCCCGCGGAGATTTGATCGAGTGCCTTAAAGACGGCAAAAGTTATGAAGCCAAACTGATGGTTAATCTGCGTGTGGAGAGTGAAGGCGCCAGCGAGATTAAACCGGTCTTTTTCGGTAATTTGCCGATGATGACCGAAGCCGGGACTTTTGTTATAAACGGGGCTGAACGCGTTATAGTCAGTCAATTGCACCGCTCCCCGGGAATTTGTTTTGCGAAAACAGTTTCCAGCAATAACAAATCCGCTTATGAATTCCGTTTCATTCCGGACCGCGGCTCGTGGCTTGATGTGCAGATTGACCACAATAACCTAATCTATATGTACATTGACCGCCGCCGCCGGCGCAGCAAGGCTTTGATAACCTCGTTTTTCCGGGTGCTCGGTTATGAGACGGACCGGGATATTCTGGATATTATGTACGGTGTGAAAAAATACAAGATCAGTGCGCTCAGGAAGGAATCCGATCTTTCCCGGTATTACACCGTCGGGCCGGTTTTTGCTCCCGGAACACAGGACAGTATAGATCTCGGCGGCAAAGACAATGTTGTTCAGCTCAGCACTGCGTCGCTTGCCGCTCTTGAAAGTTACAATGTCAAGGAGATTGAACTTGCTTTTGTTCCGGAAAAGGAAGATTTCATTGTCAACTGTATCCATAAGGATGTTCAGCAGGGGATCCGGGACCGGAATACCGCACTCTGTGATTTTTACCGCCATGTCCGCTCCGGTCAGCCTGAAAGCGTTAAGAACGCCGAGGTTATGGTCAACCAGCTTTTCTTTGACCCGCGGCGCTATGATCTGGGCGAGGTCGGCCGTTTTAAGATCAACGAAAGATTAAAGCATAACGTGCCGCTGGACAAACATGTGCTTGACGCCATGGATTTCATTGAAGCGACGAAAATGCTTATCCGCCAGTATCAGAGCGGGGTTACTGATGATATCGATCATCTGGGCGCCCGCCGTGTCCGTACTGTGGGAGAGTTGCTGCAGACTCAATGCCGCAGTGCGCTGCTGAGAATGGAACGTACTATCCGGGAACGGATGACGGATGAGAATATTGATCTGAGCAAATTGGTGAATCCGAAACTTTTCGGCTCCAATATCAAGGACTTTTTCGCCAGATCCTCTCTTTCGCAGTTTATGGACCAGATAAATCCGTTGAGCGAACTTACTAACAAACGGCGTTTGTCCGCTTTGGGGCCCGGCGGTTTAAGCCGTGACCGGGCCGGATTTGAAGTCCGGGACGTACATTCCAGCCACTACGGCCGCATTTGTCCGATCGAAACTCCGGAAGGTCCGAATATCGGTTTGATTTCTTCGCTTTCGTTGTATGCGGTGATAGATAAGTACGGTTTTATCTCCACCCCGTACCGGAAGATCATCGACGGAAAGGTAAGCAATAAAATCGAATACCTTACCGCCGACCGGGAGGAACAATACGTTATTGCGCAGGCCAATGCCCCGTTGGATGAGAACGGCTGTTTTATCCGCGAGATGGTTATGTGCCGTTGCGGCGGTGAATCGGAGGAACGGCGGCGTGAAGAAGTCCAGCTTATGGATGTTTCCCCCAAGCAGTTGGTCAGCGCCGCGGCCGGAATTATTCCGTTCCTGGAGCACGATGACGCCAACCGCGCGCTGATGGGAGCCAATATGCAGCGTCAGGCGGTGCCGCTGCTGATGCCGGAAGCGCCTCTGGTGGGAACCGGTTTGGAAGAACGTATCGCCAAGGACAGCAGGGCGGTGATTGTCGCCCGCCGCGCCGGAATTGTCGCCGAAGTAGTGAGCGATCACATTATTATTACTGCGGACGGCAAGATGCCCGCTGACGGAGCGCCGGAAAGCGAATATGATTACTATCGTTTGTTCAAGTATATGCGCAGCAATGCCGGAACATGCGTAAATCAGCGTCCGATTTGTTCCCGCGGCCAGAAAATAAAAGCCGGGGAGGTGATCGCCGACGGCGCTTCGACTCAGGGCGGCGAACTGGCTTTGGGCCGGAATGTAAGAGTCGCGTATATGTCCTGGTGCGGATATAACTACGAAGATGCGATTATTGTGTCTGAACGGCTTGTCAAAGAAGACGTTTACACCAGTATTCATATCGACTCTTTTGATGTGCAGGCGCGTGAGACCAGGCTCGGTACTGAAACCATAACCTGCGATATCCCCAACGCCTCCAAGGAGGCTTTGGCGCAATTGGACGAAGAAGGTATTATCCGCGAGGGAGCCGAAGTTTCCCCCGGAGATTATCTGGTCGGCAAGGTTACGCCTAAGGGTGAAGTCGATCTTTCGCCGGAACAGCGTCTGCTGCATCAGATTTTTCAGGACAGCGCCAAAGAGGTCAAGGACAGCAGTCTGATATTGGATAGCGGCAAGGAGGGTATCGTCATTGATATCCGGCGCGAATATCAGCAGGATGTCAAGGCCGATAAGCGTTCCAAGAGCAGCAAAACCGCGGTCAGCGAAGATATCAAAGAAGTGCTGGATGATTTAGCCGATGAACTTTTTAAGGAACTGGGCAATAAAAAACTGCAGGGGCCGGTATTTGACCGCAGTACCGGTGAGTCCGGTGCAATTTTGATCAAGGCCGGCGGCAAATTCAGCAAGGCCAATGCCAAAAAGCTGGCTTCGTCATATAAGTACTGGGATGCCAAGTCAAGCATGGACGATTGCGACCAGAAGAAGATTATCGATGAAATTATGCGGAAATATATTTCGCAGATTCGTGACATCGAGCAGGAAAATTCCCGCTGGGGAGAATCGTTCGCCGCCGGAGGCCCGGTTAAGAAAGTCAAGGTTTATGTCGGCTGCAAGCGCAAACTTCAGGTCGGTGATAAGATGGCGGGCCGTCATGGCAACAAGGGTATTGTTTCGCGTATTGTTCCGGTTGAAGACATGCCGTTTTTGGCTGATGGAACTCCGGTCGATATCATTCTCAATCCGCTGGGTGTGCCGAGCCGTATGAATGTCGGACAGGTTTTTGAAACCCACTTGGGCTGGGCGGCCAATATGCTCGGCATTAAGGTCGCGACTCCGGTGTTCGACGGTGTTACCGAAGAGCAGATAGTTGAAATGATGAAAAAAGGCAATGCCGAATTCGCCAGGAAAGAAGGATGCGACTACCATTGGGGATTCAAACAGGAGGCCAATGGTGAATGGGTATATGACGGCAAAACCGATGTGTACGACGGGCGTACCGGAAAGCGCTTTGATCAGCGCGTGATGGTCGGCAATGTGTATATGTTGAAACTCGACCATCTGGTGGCCAATAAAATTCATGCCCGTGCGGTCGGACCGTATTCGCTGGTTACCCAGCAGCCGCTGGGCGGCAAGGCTCAGCACGGCGGTCAGCGTTTCGGAGAAATGGAAGTGTGGGCGCTTGAAGCGTACGGCGCCGCCTATACATTGCAGGAAATGCTTACGGTGAAATCCGATGATACTACCGGCCGGACCAATATCTACAATTCGATTGTCAGAGGTCATAACGTGCTGGAACCGGGAAGACCGGAGTCTTTCAATGTTATTCTCAAAGAGATGCAGAGTCTTGGACTCGACATCCGTACGGTGAAAAATCATAACGATAAATAATCTGGAGGTATAACTTGATTAGCAATATCAATGAGAACGAGCATGCGGAGAAGAACATTCTCTCCGATTTCAATGCTGTTTCGATCAATATCGCGTCTCCGGAGGCTATTCTCTCGTGGTCGCACGGCGAAGTTAAAAATGCCGAAACGATTAACTACCGCAGCCTGAAACCGGAAAAGGACGGATTGTTCTGCGACCGTATTTTCGGACCGGTTAATGACTATGAGTGCAATTGCGGCAAATACAAAGGCGGTCACGGCAGCCATGCAAAAGGGTTGATTTGCGACCGCTGCGGGGTTGAGCTTACCGAAGCCAAGGTGCGCCGTGAGCGAATGGGCCACATCGAGTTGGCTGTTCCGGTATCCCATATCTGGTTTTTTAAATGTTTGCCGAGCCGGCTGGCGCTTATTCTCGATATTTCCATTAAAGATCTCGAGAGTGTGCTTTACTATGAGAAATACATAGTTACTTACGTCAGCGATGAAGTCAAAGAAACTTTCCGGGACAAGACTCCCCGTGCCTACTATGAGGGCGAAGTGATAGACCGGGTCGAATACAACAACCGTACGGAAAATTACTCAAGCGAAGATTTTGCCGCCGACATGGGCGCTCCCGCAATCAAAACGTTGCTGGAGCAAACTGATTGGCGCCAGAAGCGGGATGAACTTGCCGCGCAGTTGAAGGAAACCTCAAGGCGCGGGAGCGGCAGGTCCGGAGCGCCTTCCGCCAAGCAGAAAATACTGAAGCGTTTGCACTTGATTGACGGTTTTCTGAATACCGGGACCGAGCCGTCATGGATGATTTTGAGCCGTCTTCCGGTTCTTCCTCCCGATTTGCGTCCGCTGGTGCATTTGGACGGCGGACGTTTCGCGGCCAGTGACTTGAACGAGCTTTACCGCAGGGTTATAAACCGGAACAAGCGCTTGAAGGAATTGCTGAATCAGAAAGTGCCGGCAATTATTCTGCGCAATGAAAAACGCATGCTGCAGGAAGCGGTGGATTCCCTGCTGGATAACGGCCGTCACGGCAAGGCTGTTGCGGGAACTAACGGCCGTGAACTTAAAAGTTTCAGTGATATGCTGAAAGGCAAGCAGGGGCGTTTCCGTCAGAATTTGCTCGGTAAGCGCGTGGACTATTCCGGACGTTCCGTGATTGTGGTCGGCCCGGAATTGAAAATCCATCAGTGCGGTTTGCCCAAGAAGATGGCCATGGTGTTGTTTGAACCGTTCATCGTCCGTCATCTTAAGAGCCGCGGGTTTGCCGTAACTCTCAAGGCGGCAAAGCGTAAAATCGCTGAAAATGCGCCCGAGGTGTGGGATATTCTGGCGGATGTTACCAAAGGACATCCGGTGATGCTGAACCGTGCCCCGACGTTGCACCGGCTCAGTGTCCAGGCCTTTGAACCTGTTCTGATTGAAGGATCCGCGATCCGTTTGCATCCTTTGGTCTGTACCGCTTTCAATGCCGACTTCGACGGCGACCAGATGGCTGTTCATGTGCCGCTTTCCAACGAAGCGCAGCTTGAAACCAAACTGCTGATGCTTTCTCCCAACAACATTTTTTCACCGGCCAACGGCAAGCCGATTGTTTCTCCGACTCAGGATATGACGCTCGGATGTTATTACCTGACCCTCGATCCTGTGTATAAGAACGGTGATAAACCGAAACTTTACCGCGATTATTTCGAGGTTCTGCACGCTATGGATGAAGGCTACATCGGTATCCATGACGCGGTGCGTATTCCCAATCCGGATTTCGGCAAAGATACCGCTTACGGGGATAAGGAAAGCCGTTTTATCGAAACAACTCCCGGCCGCTGCCTTTTTAACGAAATCTGGGATTCCGGAATGGGATTCTATAACCGCGTGGCAAAGAAAAAGAATCTCGGCGCTTTGATCGGAGAGTCCTACAAACGGGTCGGTCATACTGAAACTATCAAGTTGCTTGACCGTCTTAAGGATCTGGGATACCGTCATTCGACTTTGGCCGGCATGTCCATTTCCGTTACGGATTTCAAAGTGCCGCCGAGCAAAACTGAAATTATTGAAGACGCCCGTGTCAAAGTGGCGGAGGTAGTCGGGCAGTGCGAAGCCGGTCTGATCACATCAGGCGAACGTCACAACAAGGTTATTGACATTTGGACGCAGGCCAGCAATAAAGTGGCGGAAGTGCTTTCCGCTCAGATGGAGGAAGCTTCCAGACGGGGTGAAATCAATCCTGTGTTCGCAATGATGGATTCCGGAGCGCGAGGCAGCAAAGAGCAGATTCGTCAGCTTGCCGGTATGCGCGGTCTTATGGCCAATCCTTCCGGCGGCATTATCGAACGGCCTATCACCGCGAATTTCCGGGAAGGTCTGTCGGTGCTGGAGTATTTTATTTCCACCCACGGCGCCCGCAAGGGTTTGACGGATACCGCTCTCAAGACCGCTGACTCGGGATATATGACCCGCCGTCTGGTCGATGTAGCCCAGGATATTATTTGCCGTTGTGAAGATTGCGGTACGTCCAAGGGCATTGCGATGAGCGCGATTGTCGAGGGCGGTGATGTGCTGGTTCCGCTGCGGGACCGTATCATCGGCCGTTTTGCGGCACAGGATGTTCGCGACCAGGCGTATTCCGACGGCCGCATGCTGGTCAAGGCGGGAGAGGAAATCACCGCTGATATCGCCGCTCTGATTGAAAAACGCGGTATTCAGAAAGTGATGATCCGTTCCACTCTGACCTGCGAAGTGTCGCACGGAGTGTGCGTGAAATGTTACGGGCGCAATCTCGCCAGTGACAGACTGGCCAAGGAAGGTGATGCGCTGGGTATCATTGCGGCGCAGTCCATCGGTGAACCCGGTACGCAGCTTACCATGCGTACATTCCATATCGGCGGTACTGCCAGCAGCGCCTTCAAACAGCCGGAGATCGCGGCACAGCATGCCGGCCGCGTTTACTACGAGAATATCCGTACTTTGACCAATGAAAACGGTAAAAACGTAGTGGTGAACAAGAACGGTTACATCATTGTTTACGATCCGGAAAAGGTCGAAGCGGAGAAGAAACTCCTCAGCGAGCAGATTTCCGGTGAAATGGCGGCGATTTTCGGCGCCGGCGCCAAGAATGAGAAAAAATACAATTATGATGCCAGCCCGGATGCGATTCTGCATGCCCAGCTGGATAAATATGAAGTTGAGCCCGGTGCGGTAATCGACGTGAAGAACGGCGACATGGTCAAGGCGAATCAGGTGTTTGTCCGCTGGGATGCCAACCATGTGCCGATTATTACCGAGGAAAGCGGTATAGTCAAGTTTGTCAACCTTATCAAGGGCGTTACACTCAGCGAAGAAAAGCGCGGCAACGGTATTGTGATGGAGTATATGGACGGTACCCGTCCGCAGATCGTCATCAATAATGCCGATGGCGAGATGCTCAACAATTATCCTCTTCCGGCCGGTGCCGTGCTGATGGTTAAAGACGGGGATAAGGTCAAGCCGGGAATGACAATCGCCCGTGTGCCGCGTCAGTCCGCCAAGAACAAGGATATTACCGGCGGTTTGCCGCGTATTGCCGAACTTTTCGATGCCCGCCAGCCCAAGGTGGTGGCGGAAATCGCCAAGATCGACGGTGTGGTCTGTCTGGATAAGCCGAAAGACAGTCTCACGGTCGGAAAATCTAACCGCACTAAAGTCAAGCTGATTATCCGCGACAAGGTTTCCGGCAGCGAAGATGTGCACGACAGTATTCCCGCTTATAAGCATCTCATTGTCAGTAACGGGGATTTTGTGCACAAGGGCGATAAGTTGACAGAAGGATCTGTTGATCTTCAGAACATGCTCAAAGTATGCGGAATTCATGAATTGCAGCGCCATTTGGTCGATGCGGTTCAGCAGGTTTACCGCAGTCAGGGTGTGGAAATCAACGATAAGCACATTGAGATTATCATCCGGCAGATGGTGCAGAGAGTCCGGATTCTCGATTCCGGGGACAGCGGTTATCAGGACGGAGACAGTGTTGACCGTATCGAAGTCGAACGTAAAAACCGCAAACTGCTCAAATCCAGCAAGCGTCCTGCAAAATATGAGCCTATTCTGCTGGGAATCACCAAGGCGGCATTGGAAAACGACAGTTTTATTTCCGCCGCGTCTTTCCAGGATACTACCCGTATTCTGACCGAGGCCGCCACGCTCGGCAGGGTGGATTGCCTGCAGGGCTTCAAGGAAAATGTCATTACCGGTCATTTGATTCCGGCCGGTACCGGCACTGGCAAAATGCAGTCGCTCCGCGTTATCCAGAAACAGGAATCCCTGCCGCCGGAAGAACTCTCCGGCATCAGTGCCGATGCCGCCGTCGATGCTTCGGCGCTTTGGATAAAAAACGATGACGGCGCAGACGCTATTGAACCTGTGTTCCCGGAAGAAGGAAAGCAATTGGAAAACGACTTCGATTTAGGCGAAGCGGTAATTGAAGATATCGGAGAAGATCTTGACTGATGAATGTTTGCGGAAAACTCCGGATACAGGGTTGCGTTCGGGGCGCCCGCAAATGGTTTTTGCCTGATGAATGGCAAATAATTTGAAAAAATACAGTTGAGGGATTATTTTATCAAACTTTAATGTAAAATCGCAAGAGCATAGAAAAATAGAGGATTGTATTATGCCGACAATTAATCAATTGGTGCGTTTCGGGCGCATCGAAAAAAGCAAGAAAAGCAAATCGAAAGCGTTGTGTGCCTGTCCGCAGCGGCGCGGGGTATGTCTGCAGGTTACTACGCGTACTCCGAAAAAGCCGAACTCGGCTATGCGTAAAATCGCCCGCGTGCGGTTGACCAACGGTCAGGAAGTTACCGCGTATATCGGCGGGGAAGGGCATAATTTGCAGGAGCACTCTGTGGTTTTGGTCAAGGGCGGCCGTGTGCGTGACCTGCCGGGTGTGCGCTATCATATCGTCAGAGGAGCACTGGACAGCCTCGGTGTGGATAAGCGCCGTCAGGGGCGCAGTAAGTACGGTGCCAAGACTCCGAAGGAAGGCGCCGCCGATACTAAGAAAAAGTAAGCGCTATATATTTAACTGAGGTGAAAATTCTATGAGAAGACGTAATGCCGTTAAGCGGGAATTGATTCCCGATGTCAAATTCAACAGCGAACTCATTGCCCGCTTGATTAACACGATTATGACCAGGGGCAAGAAATCCACCGCCCAGAGTATTGTTTACGGCGCACTGGATATTATTCAGCAGAAGAAAGCCGATGTTCCGGCTATCGATGTTTTTATGCAGGCTCTGGAGAATGTGAAGCCCAAGCTGGAAGTCAAAAGCCGCCGGGTCGGCGGTGCCACTTATCAGGTGCCGGTGGATGTCGATCCGGAGCGCCAGATTGCTTTGGCTATGCGCTGGATAGTTACTTACAGCCGCGGCCGCAAGGGAAAGTCGATGACCGAATCCTTGGCCGGCGAGTTGCTTGACGCGTTTGACAATACCGGTTCTTCTGTAAAAAAGAAGGAAGACACCTATAAGATGGCGCAGGCCAACAAGGCTTTTGCCCACTACCGCTGGTAATCAGAGCGAGGGAATTCTTAATTATGATGACAGAAAACGAAAAAAAGGAATATCACGAGTCTCCCGACCGTCATACTCCGTTGGCCAGATACCGCAATATCGGTATTATGGCTCATATCGATGCCGGTAAAACCACTTTGACCGAGCGTATTCTTTTTTACAGCGGTGTGAATTATAAGATCGGTGATACCCATGAGGGTACCGCGACTATGGACTGGATGGCGCAGGAGCGCGAACGCGGCATCACTATTACCAGTGCCGCCACTACTTGTTTCTGGCAGGATCACCGCATCAATATCATCGACACTCCGGGACACGTGGACTTTACCGCCGAAGTGGAGCGGTCCTTGCGCGTTCTCGACGGTGCGGTGGCGGTTTTCTGCTCCGTCGGCAAAGTGCAGCCGCAGAGTGAAACTGTTTGGCGGCAGGCGCAGAAATATCATGTGCCGATTGTCGCCGTGGTTAATAAAATGGACCGTACCGGCGCCGATTATGACGGTGTGGTAAATGAAATCAAGACGAAACTCGGAGCCAACCCTGTTCCGATCATGCTGCCTATCGGGCGCGAGAGTGATTTCAAGGGCGTTATCGATGTTCTGGAAAACAAAGCGGTTTATTTCACCGGTGATAACGGTGTGAATGTCGAGGAAAAGGAGCCGGATGCCGAACAGGCCGCGCTCCGTTCCGCAGCGTATGAAAAGATGATAGAGTGTCTGGGGGACAATGATGATGAGATCGCGGAAATTATTCTTTCCGATCAGACTCCGGATCACGATCAGATAAAGGCGGCATTGCGCCGTTGCACCCTGGCCGGCAAAATAGTTCCGGTCGCCTGCTGCAGCGCATTCAAGAATCTGGCGGTGCAGCGCGTTCTTGATGCCATTGTGGCTTATTTGCCCAGTCCTCTGGACATTTGGGAAATCAAAGGCAGCAATCCTGCTACCGGCGAGGCTCTTTCCCGCCATGTCGGTGATATGCAGCCTTTCTCCGCTCTTGTGTTCAAGATTATGACCGATCCGTTTGTGGGTAAACTCTACTATTTCCGGGTTTATTCCGGTGTGGCCTCTCAGGGGATGAGTGTTTACAACCCGCGGACCAACCGGCGCGAGCGTTTGGGACGGTTGTTGCAGATGCATGCTAACAGCCGGGTCGAACAGCAGGAAATTTTCTCCGGTGATATCGCCGCCGCGGTAGGACTTAAGAATGTTACCACCGGCGATACCATCTGTCTTGAAGAAGATCCGATTGTACTCGAAAGCATGGTATTCCCGGAACCGGTGATCTCCATCGCCGTGGAGCCTAAGAGTTCCGCCGACCGCGATAAACTTTCCAAAGGGTTGATCGCATTGGCTGAAGAAGATCCGACTTTCCAGGTCCGCAGTGACGAGGAAACCGGTCAGACGATTATTTCCGGTATGGGCGAACTGCATCTTGAAATCATTTTGGACCGTTTGGTCCGGGAATTCAAGGTGGAAGCCAATACCGGTGCCCCGCAGGTCGCATACCGTGAAGCGCTCTGTGCTAATTCCGACAGTAATATGAAATTCGTTCGCCAGACCGGCGGACGCGGTCAGTACGGCCACTGCGTTATCAATCTGATTCCGCTGGAACGCGGCGCCGGTATCGTGATAGAGAACAAGGTTGTCGGCGGTAATATTCCCAAGGAATTCATCAAACCGATCGTGCAGGGTATCCGCGAAGCGGCCGCCGGCGGCGTACTCGCCGGTTATTCCGTGGTTGATTTCAAGGTCGAGATCATCGACGGTTCCTATCATCCGGTCGACTCGTCCGAAGTCGCATTTAAAATCGCCGGTTCCATGGCGTTCAAGGATGCGGCGAAGAAGGCCGGACTGGTATTGCTTGAGCCGATTATGAAAGTCGAGCTTACCACTCCGGATGAAAACATGGGCGATTTGATCGGCGACATTACCAGCCGTCGCGGTATGGTGGCTGAAATCAACGCCGGCGGCAACGGTTATACCAAGGTCAATGCCAATGTGCCGTTGTCGGAGTTGTTCGGTTATGCGACTGCGATCCGTTCGCTGTCCCGCGGCCGCGCCACCTATTCTATGGAGCCGGCGCATTTCGAACGTGTACCGAAACAGGTTCAGGATAAAATAGTGGAGAATAAGTGATGGCTAATAAGGTAAGTCAGCGTATCCGTATCCGGCTTCAGGCTTTTGAGCACCGGGTGCTGGATCAGTCGGTGAAAGAAATTGTCAGCACTGCGAACCGTACCGGATCGCAGGTGGTCGGTCCGATACCGTTGCCGACCAGAATTGAGCGTTGGACGGTCAACCGTTCTCCTCATGTTGATAAGAAGTCCATGGAGCAGTTTGAGATCCGTACTCACAAGCGGATGATGGATATTGTGAATCCTACTGCGAAAACGGTGGATGAGCTTAAAAAACTCAATCTGCCCGCCGGTGTGGATATTGCGATTAAAGTCGGAGTCTGATTGTCGGATTCCGTAGATACCGCTGTTCCCGACCGATTGGGGGCACGTATCGAAAGTTTCTCAGAAAGGAGAAAGTATGAAAGGTTTAATCGGTAAGAAACTGGGTATGACCCAGGTGTACGACGACAAGGGTGTGCTGATCCCCGTTACGGTGATTCAGGCCGGTCCTTGTGTTGTCGCCGGGATTAAAACTCAGGAGCGCGACGGTTATTCGGCCGTCCAGTTGGGTTTCGGTGAACGTAAATCCAAAAATGTTGACAAGGCTCGTCAGGGGCATCTGGCTAAAGCCGGCATTACCGGAAAGTCGCTGCCCGCGGTTTTGCGCGAGATCCGTCTCGGTGCCGGAGATCAGGCTCCTGAACTCGGCAGCGTTATCAAGGCGGATGCGTTTGCCGCGGACGAATTCCTTGACATCGTCGGTCTTATTAAGGGACGCGGATTTCAGGGTGTTGTGAAACGCCACAATTTTGCCGGCGGACGCGGAAGCCACGGCGGCGCCTGGGAGCGTCGCGGCGGTTCCATAGGTTGCCGTGAATGGCCGGGTAATGTTATAAAAGGTAAGCGGATGCCCGGTCACATGGGCAATGTGTACCGCACTGTGCAGAATCTCCGCGTGGTCAAAGTCATGGCCGAAGACAATGTACTGCTGGTTAAAGGCGCCGTGCCCGGTGCCAACGGCGGGATTCTTGTCATCCGCAGCGCGGTTAAGAGATCGGCGAAGTGAGGGTGATGAATATGGCAAATATTCTTGATATTCTGGATTGCAAGGGTGCTAAGGTAGGGGAATATACCGTTCCCGACAGCGCCATCGAACTTGAAAAAGGCGAGCAGGCGGTTCATGATGCCGTGGTCGCTTTCATGGCCGGACAGCGCGCCGGTACGGCCTGCACTAAAACCCGCGGCGAGGTTTCCGGAGGCGGAGCCAAACCGTTCCGGCAGAAAGGCAACGGCCGCGCCCGCGCCGGTTCCAGCCGCAGTCCCGTTTGGCTGGGCGGTGGTGTGGCCTTCGGTCCGCGTCCCCGTTCTTTTGCCAAGAAAGTCAACAAAAAGGTACTTATGCTGGCTTTGAAGCGCGCTTTTTCCGAGCGTCTGGTCGAAGGCGATGTGATTGTTGTTGATGCTCTCTCGTTGCCGGATCACAAGACTAAGAGCATGGTTGCTGTGCTCAAAGCGGTGAAGGCGGATGCCGATACCGTGATGGTGACTGTTCCGAACTTGGAAAATCAGGAAGCGGTTGTATGCGCTACCGGAAATATCGCCAATCTGGTATTGCGCAAGTCTGATTGCGTAAACACTTACGAGTTGCTCCGGTTCGGCAAGCTTCTGTTTACCAAGGATGCTCTTGATGCATTCATACAACGGCTGGCGTAAGGAGAGATGAATCATGAATAACGCTTACAGTGTTATCCTCGCTCCGGTCATTACCGAGAAGAGTAATGCGATGGCGAAAGCATCGAAGTACGTATTCAAGGTCAGCCCGGCTGCGGGAAAAATCGAGATCGGCGCCGCGATAGAGGAACTTTTCAAAGTCAAGGTAAAGTCGGTCAATGTTATGAATTACGAGGGCAAGGCCAAGCGCGCCGGGCGTACCATGAAAATGGGGCGCCGTCCGGATTGGAAAAAAGCCGTGGTCACCTTGTCCGAAGGTACTATTGATTTAATTTAACTCCAGGGAGAAATTACAATGGCGGTTAAGAATTATACACCTTCGACCCCCTCCCGGCGTCATATGGCGGTGATGGACTACGAGTCTGTCATTACCAGTACTTCTCCGGAGAAGAAGCTGGTCAAGGGAATCAAATCCTCCGGCGGGCGCAATAATGCCGGCCGTATGACAGTGCGTTTCCGCGGCGGCGGCAACAAGCGCCGCTACCGGATGGTGGATTTTGTGCGCGGCAATGAGAATGTGCCGGCGAAAGTGCTCACTATTGAGTATGACCCGAACCGCACGGCCAACATCGCGCTGATCGAGTATGAAGGCGGGGCGAAATCCTACATCGTGGCTGCCGACGGCTTGAAGGTCGGTGCGACGGTTATGAACGGCTCCAAGGCTGAAATCAAACCGGGTAACTGGAAAAAACTGCGTGATATTCCGGTCGGTGTGGATATCTGCTGCATCGAACTGTATCCCGGCCGCGGCGCCAAGATGGTGCGGTCCGCCGGTCAGGTCGCGGTTCTCCGCGGTAAGGAAGATGTTTACGCTCAGATTAAGTTGCCGTCCGGGGAAGTCCGTATGGTCAATCTGGATTGCTCCGCGATGATCGGTCAGGTCGGAAATATCGACTACATGAATGTCAAGATGGGTAAAGCCGGTAAGAAACGTTATCTCGGTTTCCGTCCTCATGTCCGCGGTGTGGCGATGAACCCGGTTGACCACCCGATGGGCGGCGGAGAAGGCCGTTCTTCCGGCGGCGGACATCCGGTTTCGCCGTGGGGTCAGCTCTCCAAGGGCAAACGTACCCGCAATCCGAAGAAGACTTCGAAGAATTTCATTGTTGAACGGAGGAAGAAGTAATGCCCAGATCGATTAAAAAAGGACCTTTTGTCGATCAGTATCTGATTGATAAAGTCGCCAAGGTCGGTAAAGCGAAGACCGCGATCAAGACTTGGTCGCGCCGCTCGATGATCATTCCGGATTTTGTCGGACATACATTCAGCGTGCATAACGGCCGTTCCTTTGTTTCCGTGTTTGTTACGGAAAATATGGTGGGTCATAAACTCGGTGAATTCGCGCCTACCCGTACTTTCAAAGAGCACGGTGTGGTTTCCGGTAAGTAATATCAGTCCGGTCAACGGTCCGCATTTAGTGCGGGCCGTTTTTTATTTATCAGCGATAATTTGATAATTATTCTCGTTTTTTAGAAAAATTGCTGGATTTATTATTTTATGTGATTATGTTAAATAATGTAGATATATTCTGTGGAAGTCAATCTTTAACCAGGAGTAAAAAAATGAAACGTTATGTGTGTCCGGTCTGCGGTTATGTTTATGAGGGGAATGAGCCTCCGGCACAGTGTCCGCAGTGCAAGGCGCCGGGAAGCAAATTCATTGAGAAAAGCGATGCGGCTGTCTCTTTCGCCACGGTGCATGAAATCGGGGTGGCCAAAGGCGTCGATGCCGAAGTGCTGGAAGGGTTGAAGGCGCATTTCAGCGGCGAGTGCTGCGAAGTCGGTATGTATCTTGCCATGAGCCGGCAGGCTGACCGCGAGGGCTATCCGGAAATTGCCGAAGCCTATAAAAGAATCGCTTTTGAAGAAGCCGAGCATGCCGCAAAATTCGGAGAAATGCTGGGCGAAGTT
>JAZRUY010000146.1:0-9767 GCA_045598845.1 Victivallaceae bacterium | reverse complement strand
CGTCCATGGCCCCCGCCGGCGTACCGGGGCGCGGAGAGTAAGAAAAAATATGCAGATTGGTGAAATTCATTTTCCGGATAAAATCGAGGGATTCCGCAAAATCAGCGTCCGTTTCCCCCGGATAACCGATAATCACATCGCTGCCGACATGAACGTCCGGAACCGAATCACGGACCCGGCTGACGAACCCGGCATACTGGGCGGTTGTATATTTACGCCCCATGGAGCGGAGAATCCGGTCGCAGCCGTGCTGCAGCGCCAGATGCAGAAAACGGCAGACTTTCGGTTCTCCGGCAAGAATCCGGATCAGGGCGTCGCCTCCGTAAGCCGGTTCGGTGGAACTGAGCCGGATGCGGAAATCCCCCGGGATAGCGGCGATTTCATGCACCAGCCGCCCCAGATCCCTTCCGGAGTCGCTGTAACGGCAGATATTGACTCCGGTGAGCACCAGTTCGGCAATGCCGAGATCGCGCACCGCGTGCCGGCATTCCTCCAGCAATTCCGCAAAATCCCTTGAACGTTCCGGGCCTCTGACCTGCGGCACGATGCAGTAACTGCAATGGTTTTCACAGCCTTCCTGAACCTTGATAAAAGCCCGGGTGCGCAAAGAAAAATCCGGATGCGCCGATTCCCTGAAAACCGCATTGCCGGAATCGGAAGCGGAAGCGGGATCAACCGCCGGCACCCCGGTACGGTCAAATTCCTCCAGCATGGATATGATATTGCGCTTGCCGGGATTTCCGCAGACGATATCCGCGCCGGAATCCAGCATGCCGCGGCGGTCAAGTTCGGCGGCGCATCCGCAGGCAATCAGCACCGCGCCGGGAGCCGCGGCCCGGAAACGGCGCAGCATCCGGCGGCTCTTGCGCTGCGCCTCGGCGGTAACCGCGCAGCTGTTGAGCACGATCACATCGGCGGACGCGGCGTCCCCGCATATATTCATCCCCGCGGAACGCAGCCGGGAAACCATCAGTTCGCTGTCGGCGGTATTCAGCCGGCAGCCGAGAGTGTATATGAACGCCTTGCGCTGCAAAGTTCAGCCTCATAGATGCTGCGGTGGTGAAAAGCACGATTATGTAATTCTATAAGATAGTATGCGCAATTTTTTTTTCAAGCGGAAGCGTACAGGGCGCGGTTGCGGAGCGCCGGTGCGCGGATTATATTTGTTTTACACGCGACAACCGCAACCGGAGCAGCGTTTTATGAACAGAAAAGATTATATCAGCGATTCCCTTATCGAAGCGCGGGGGGAGCTGCGCAGTTACTGCGGGCAGACCGGCTCCGGGCAACCGGAATGTCAGAACAACGGGGAAATACCCGAAGGAGACATTCAGGGCAATGCGGGCCGGCAAATGCCTTCTGAACAGCGGCGGCCGGAAAACCGCCTGGCTGAAAGTGGTTGCGGAACCGCCGGAATTCCGGCGGCGCAGCGGATTCCGGTACTGGACGGCAAGGCCTTGTTTTGCATCTGTTTTTCCATCCTCGCCGGAGCGCTGATAATAGCGGCGGCGCTGCTGGTCTGTCTGGGATAGGAATATGAAGATAATCCATTTTTCCGATCCGCATGCCGGCGGCCCGGCGGAAGACTGGCTCGCTTATATCGACAAACGCTGGGTGGGAGTGTTCAATTACGCTTTCCGTCGCCGGTTCCGCCACGACCTCGGGCGGCTGCGGAAAGCGGTGGATTACATACTGGCGTCGCCGCCGGATCTGGCGGTATGCACCGGCGATTTGACCAGCACCGGCCAGCCGGGGGAATTCGCCAAAGTGCTGCCGGTTCTGGAGCCGCTGATTCAGTCGGAAATCCCTTTCGTGTATATGCCGGGCAATCACGACTGCTATGTGCGGCGGCCGAAATGCGTACAGGCGGTGAATGACGCGTTCTTCATGCTCAACCGGGGTAAAATAAGGTTCGGCGAACTGCCGGTCAAAATGAACGGGCCGTGCGGTTCGGAACTGCTGCTGCTCAACACCAGCCGCCCGTCCAACCTGCTCTGCTCGTGGGGATTCGTACCCGCGGAAGATTCCGGAAAAATACTGGATTTCTGCAATGAGCCGAAAAAAGGGATACGGATACTCATCGGCCATTACCCGATGTTTGAAAACCACCCGTGGCTGCGCGTAAGACACCGGCTTTTCGGGCAGCGTGACATAGCGGCGCTGATCGAATCCGGCTCCATCGATCTTTCGCTGTGCGGTCATGTGCATAAACCGAACCTGAAAATACGGGAAGACGGGCGGGGCGAGTGCTGCGCCGGATCGGTAACGCTGAACGCCGCGATGACCGAAATAACGTATTCACAGACGCAGGATAAATTCGAATTCCGCCGGATAAGTCTGGATTAGGCTCCGGGAATAATCCGGAACAGGCTTACTCCGGAGGAACTGAATACAAGTTCAAAACGCTCCGGATGCTCCTTGGCCCAGTCGTATTCCGTTTGCGACCATACCGCGGAACCGGGGTCGGTGATCAGATAAGCCGCCCCGGACGCCAGCACCCTCGATATCCATTCGGAAACCGGACCGGGCGCCGAAATTTCATCGAAACTGCGGAATTTCCACGGCTCCAGTGTGCCGGCGGCGTTAACCGGGATGCTGATGATGCGGTTATTGAGATTGCGCCCCATGTACTGATAATAAAACGCTCCGGAACAAGCCAGCGTCAAACCCGCTCCCGACGGATCGGCGGCGTCCAGAACAGCGCGGACCTCCTCGTGCGCCGGCGAAATGAACAGGCGGCGGGCCTCCGGGGCATTGGCGTTGCAGACCGAAAAACAACGGGATATGTCGAGCAGCAGCAGCAATGCCGCGGGCACCGCAATGATACGCGCCGCGGCGCCTCCGCGCCGGAAAACGGCCGCAAAAACAGCCAATAATCCGAGTACCGCCGCTATGTGCGGGGCAAAACGCGGGTAATTGAACTGCGGGCAGGAAACCGCCAGCACCGCGGCGAAACCGGCCAGACATTCAACCGCGCCGCGCCGCCGGCCGCGCCACGGCAATCCGGCCAGTTCCACCGGAAAGGCGATAAAACCGGCGGCAAGCAGCGCGAGAGGAATGATCTGCCGCGGCTGGGTATGCTTGGGATAAACCGCCAACTGCAAAGCCAGCGCCGCCAGCAGGGCGGTCAGCAATAATGGCATGGCGGTGTTCAGAAAAATCCGTTTGCGCCGCAGGGCGGTCAGCACCGCGCCGGCCAGTGCGGAAAACAACGGCAGGACCGCGCCGGGCACACTCAGTTTATCCGGACCGTTTCCCACCAGAAAATTCCAGCCGTCCGCACCGAAACCTATATGCGATACCGGAATTTCCATATAGTTGGCGAACAGGCATCCGACCCGGCAGGGAAAAACCGGATTGCCGGCGGTAACCCAGTTGGCGATAAACCACGGAACCGCCGACAGAACCAGAGCCGCCGTAAAAAACAGCAATTCCCGCCGGCGTTGTTTAAGCAGCAGCCAGGCCGGAATTATCAGACCGGCGGAAAGTACCGGCACCAGCATAGTGCCGAGCAGTTTAACTCCGGCGGCGGTTCCCCATGCCAGACCGGCCATGGCTGCCGCGGGAAGACCGCCGCGGCGCAGCGTCACCGCCAGCAAACCGGCGCCGATAAGTATGAAACCGCCGGTCATCGTATCGGTATCGGCCACCAGCGCGTTGTTTACCGCCAGTCCGCACAGCAAGGCGCATCCGGCGGCGGCGGCGGACGGGACCGGGCGGAATCCCAGCGCCCGCAATCCGGCGCACATGGCGAAAAAGCCTCCCCACAGCGGTACGAACTGCATCTGCTTGGCAAAAAAATCCCCGGCGATCATATTGAAACAGTAAAGCAACTCGCCGTTGCACGGGTAAGCGCAGGTGGGATAGCCGGGCTGGATTATTCTGGCGATATTGCCGTCGCGCAGCCATACCGCCGGGAAGTACAGATGATAAATCAATCCGTCCGTACCGACCGGAGCGAGGAATGAATTGATCCGGAATTGCGAAAGCGATACGGAAAGGACGAAAACCGTCAGAACCGCCGCTCCGGTGGAAGTTCCAACCCGGGGCAAAGGATTTTTGTGATTGCGGAAGATATAAACCGCCGCCGCAAAAAGCATCCATCCGTCAACGATGACCGCGCCCGGCGATAAAATTCCGCATATACCGGCCGATGCCGGCAAGGCGATGGAAAAAGCCAGATAAACCAGCACTGCGGCAGTCATGAACTCGGAGAAATTGCGCCATTTAACCGCTCTTGCGGCCAGATAAGCCGTCCCCCAGGCCGGGAACTGCCCCAGCAGCCAGTTCAGAACGAACGGCAATCCGGACAGAACCGGCGCGCCCCAGTCATCCCATAAACTCATAAAATTCCCTTACCGGCTCAATTCATCGCCGAGCGCGTCCAGCGATGCTTCGCTTTCGGCATTGAGCGCGGATTTGATACTGACCGCGGTATCCGTAAAATGAAGATCCGGGCAACCGGACAGCATCTGCCGCATCACCCTGGCGGCCGCCGGCGCCCAGCTGCCGTTCTCGAGCAGCGCGACCGTGCGTTTACGGTAGTTCCGTTCGGTCAGATGCTGAATGAATTCCCGCATGTACGGAAAAATATCCGCATTGTATGTGGTGGTCGCCAGCACCAGCCGGTCGTATCGGAAAGCATCCTCCACCGCCTCGGCCATATCGGTGCGGGCCAGATCGTGAACCGATACTTTCACCCCGGCCCGCCGCAAACGCTCCGCCAGACGGCATACCGCCGCGGCGGTATGCCCGTAAACCGAAGTGTAGGCGATAACCGCGCCGCTGTCCTCGGGCGTGTAGGAACTCCAGATGTCATACAGTCCGATATAATGTCCGAGGTCCTCCGTGAGCACCGGACCGTGAGCCGGGCAGATAACCGCGATATCCAGCGCCGCCGCTTTTTTCAGCAGCGCCTGCACCTGGGCGCCGTACTTGCCGACGATACCGATAAAGTAACGCCGGGCCTCGCAATCCCATTCCTCATCGGCGTCCAGCGCCCCGAATTTACCGAACCCGTCCGCGGAAAACAGAACCTTGTCAACCGTGTCGTAAGTAATCATGACCTCCGGCCAGTGCACCATCGGAGCGGCGACAAAAGTCAGATTATGCCGGCCGGAATTCAAAGTATCGCCTTCCTTTATCACCCGGCGGCGGGAAACGTAATCGGTACCGAAGAAATTCGCCATCATCCGGAAAGCCTGGGCGCCGGAAACGATCTCCGCCGAAGGATAATGTTCCATAAAGGCGGCGATGCTGCCGGCGTGATCCGGCTCCATGTGCTGCACGATCAGATATTCCGGGCTGCGTCCGTTCAGCGCGGCGCTTACCTTCGCGAGCCATTCGGCGGTAAAACCGCGGTCAACCGTGTCGATTACGACCGGATGCCCGTCATCGATAACGTATGAGTTGTAAGCCATGCCGTTGGGGACTTTATACTGCCCCTCGAATAAATCCACCTTACGGTCATTTACGCCGGCATACCGGATATCAGCGGTGATGTTTTTCATTTTTTTCCTTTCGGATTTTTTTTCAGTTGTTTTTGCTGTAATACCGGCAGTAATATCTGCACCGGTGATAAAGTAGTGCGTTAATACCAATATTCAAGACCGGTAAGTTCTCCGGTTTTCCGCCCGGGATGAAGTTTTTTCTTCATTTCCCGGAGCAATGTTTTCAATCAGTATGCGGTCTTGTCCGCTTAATTGTGTTTTTTAATACAGAAAAACCGGCGGTATGCGGTAATGACGAATTCTTGCATTTCCCGGCCGGCGTGCTATCTTACCCGGGTACGGCGTAAGCGACATTAGGAATTTGCCTGACCCGTGACGAGGAGTATTATTATGCCGGAAAAAGAATTTTCTGTAAAAATTTCCGCCGGAATGCGGAAACCCGCCCTGCTCCTGTTGCGTTCATTACGGCGCTGTGTTTTCCGCCGGAAAAAACTGTTTATCACCCGTCCGTACACCCGCCCGATCGCGCGCGGAGGAAATTCCGCGGTGTTTTTTCCGGTTGCCGGAATCACTCGCCGGGATCCCGCTTCCGGGCCGGGCGCAAGTATGAAAAAACGTTATATTCCGCGCCGGAAAACCGCTTTGCACGCGCGCCTGACGATCGCGCCTGACGATCGCGCGTTGGAGCCGGAATTCCCTGTTTTTTCATTTTCCGGCGGATTTTATCCCGCGCTCCGTCCGCCGGAACACATATTTTCCGGTCCGGAGAATGTGCAAAGCCGGATTGTTGAATCTATATTTTCAAACTGCTTTTTGCGGAACAGATACTGACAAATCGGAGATTCGGATATGGAAACTGATATCACATTGATTTTGGAAATACTGAAACGGCTGGCTTTCGCCACGCTGTGCGGCGCCTGCGTGGGTTTTGAACGGGATGTGCACGGCCGGGCGGCCGGCTTGCGCACTCACATGCTGGTGGCGGCCGGGGCGGCGCTTTTCACCGTGATTTCATTCCTCTGCAGCGACTGTCCGCTGGCTTTCGGAGCCTCGCAAAAACTGAACGGCGATGTGACCCGTATCGCCGCCAATATTGTAACCGGCATCGGTTTTATGGGAGCCGGCACCATTGTCAAATCCGGATTCACCGTGCGGGGGCTGACCACCGCCGCCTGTCTGTGGTTCGCCGCCGCGCTGGGGATGGCCTGCGGCATCAATCAGATCCCGGTGGCGCTGATCGCCACCCTCGGATCGATACTGGTGATTTTTGCCGGGAAAATAATCGAGCGCAGACTTCATCACCCGTTCCCGTTCCTGCTTACAGTGGAGGCGGACGGCTGCGAAACCGTCGAACAGGTGAAAAGTTGTATCCTCAGACATTCCGCTTACAGCATAATGACCTTGAATATCAGCGCCGTGAACAATCCCGAAACGGTCAGGGCATTTTTCTATATCGAGGCCGACGGAGTGCGCGACCAGCAGGCGGACTGCCTGCAACTGACCCGGGAAATTTCAACGGATATCAGCGGAGTGCGGTCGGTGGCGTATAAAAGCGATTTTTAACCGGACCGGCGCCGTGCCCGATGTTGTTTTTTAGTAGCGGATGTGCTATATTATCAGGATTTTGCAATTACCTGACCGGTCATAACAACAAAAGCCGTTTCAAAATCAAACGGCGGCCGGAAAAAACGGAGCCGGAAATACTATGGGAAACGGAAAGAAATTTCGCTGCGATATCAACGGCGAAGAATGTAAGGGATGCGGCCGCTGCATCGTGGCCTGTCCGAAAAATCTGATTTCAATGGGGAACAAGCTGAACCGGATGAGTTTTCCTTTCGCCGTGTACAAGGGGGAAGGATGTCTCGGATGCGGCGGCTGTTTCTACACCTGCCCGGAGCCGGGAGCGATCACCATTGTGGAAATTGTGGAGGACTGATAAATGCTGCGCACCAATAAAGTGCTGCTGAAAGGCAACGAGGCCGTGGTTTACGGCGCGCTGCTGGCCGGCTGCGAATGTTATTTCGGTTACCCGATCACCCCGGCGAGTGAAATCGCCCATGCGTCGGCCAGGCTGTTTCCGAAACTGGGGCGGGTGTTCATTCAGGCGGAATGTGAAATCGCTTCCATCAACATGGTGTACGGAGCGGCGGCGGCCGGTAGACGGGCGATGACCGCCAGCAGCGGTCTGGGCATAAGCCTGAAACAGGAAGGTGTCTCCTATCTGGCCGGAGCCGAGTTGCCGGCGGTAATCGTGGATGTTATGCGCGGCGGCCCCGGATTGGGCAATATCGCGCCGGAACAGTCGGACTACAATCAGATCACCAAGGGCGGCGGGCACGGCGGATACCGCTGCATTGTGCTCGCGCCGGGTTCGGTGCAGGAAATGTGCGATTTCACTATGAAGGCGTTTGATCTGGCCGACAAATACCGCACCCCGGTTTATGTGCTTACCGACGGCATGATCGGGCAGATGATGGAAAAGCTCGAGTTGCCGGAGCCGAAACCGCGGCGCGAACCGCAGGACTGGTCGCTCGCTCTTGGCAACGGAGTCAACTATATCAGTTCCATATACATGGATCCGCCGGATCTTGAAGCGCTCAACGTACGGCTGAACGCCAAATACGATGTCATCCGCCGCGATGAGCAGCAGGCGGAAAACTACCGCACCGATGATGCGGAATACATTTTCGTGGCTTACGGAATTTCCTCGCGCATGTGCCGCAGCGCCGTTGATGAACTGCGCGCTGAAGGGCTGAAGTTCGGGCTGGTCCGCCCGCAGACGCTGTTCCCGTTCCCGGAAAAGGCGCTTAAAGCGGTCGCAGGCAGGGCGAAGGCGTTTTTCTCGGTGGAAATGAGCAACGGTCAGATGATCGATGATGTAAGACTGGCCATAGAATGTTCCAGGCCGGTTACGCTGATCAACAGAATGGGCGGAAATGTGCCGGGCGTGGAGGAAATCATCAGCCGGGCGAAGAAGACGATCGGAGCGTGATAGAAATGAAAGAAATTATCAAATACAGCCGTCCGGCAGGGTTTTTCAAACAGTTCGACCGCCGTCCCGGAGCGATAAAGAGCAATATGCACTACTGCCCCGGATGCGGTCACGGCATTCTGCACAAACTGATTGCCGAAGCCATTGCCGATCTCGGCATCAAACAGCGTACCGTGATTATATCGCCGGTCGGCTGTTCGGTGTTCGGATACTACTACTTCGACTGCCGCGGAGTACAGGTGGCGCACGGACGGGCGCCGGCCGCCGCCACCGCGCTGGCGAGAGCGGAAACCGAAAACGTGGTCATCTCGTATCAGGGCGACGGCGATTTGGCCTCAATCGGATTCAACCATATTCTGCAGGCCGCCAACCGCGGTGAAAACATCTGCGTGTTCTTCGTCAACAATGCGATCTACGGCATGACCGGCGGGCAGATGGCGCCTACCACTCTGCCGGGGCAGAAAACCCAGACTTCTCCGTGCGGGCGCTCGGTGGATGAGAGCGGTTATCCGATTCCGGTGGCGGAAATCATATCGCAGTTCACCGCGCCGGTGTATGTTGAGCGCTGCTCGCTCAGCAGTTACAAAAATATTCTCACCGCCCGCAAAGCCATCCGCAAGGCGATCGGAATACAGATGGAGAAAAAAGGATTTTCCTTCGTGGAATTCCTGTCCCCCTGCCCGATCAATCTGAAAATGAAACCGGCGGAAATGCAGGATTTTCTGGACAATCAGATGACCAGATATTTCCCGCTCGGAGTCAAAAAAGACATATCGGCGGAAAAACAGCCGGTTCAGCGCCCCGCCCCGGTTTTCGACGCCGATACGCTGAAAGAAACGCTGTATCCGGAAAAATTCGAGAGCGCGGCGGACGACAATTTCAGTTACAAATCCGCCGTATTCGACAATGAACTGAAAGTCAAATTATCCGGATTCGGCGGTCAGGGCGTGCTGTCGCTCGGATATATGCTCGCGGTAATGGGGAAACTGCGCAATTTCAATGTCTCCTGGCTGCCGTCCTACGGCCCTGAAATGCGCGGCGGCACCGCCAACTGTTCGGTGGTATTCAGCCGTAAGCATGTCGGGTCTCCGCAGGCGGACCGCAACTGCAGTCTGCTCGTCTGCATGAATCAGCCCTCTCTGGAAAAATTCAAAGGGCAGCTGGCGGACAACGGGGTGCTGATGTCCGACAGTTCCATCATCGCCAGGCCGGAAATCGCCGGCGGCCAGATCTGTTATGCGCTGCCGGCCAGCGACATTGCGAATCAGCTGGGTGATCAGCGCGCCGCCAACTCGGTGATGCTGGGAGCCATAATCCGGATGATG
>JAZRUY010000145.1:0-31137 GCA_045598845.1 Victivallaceae bacterium | reverse complement strand
CAGAGAATAATAACGGGACAATTCAACGGCGCCGTCCACAAAGGGGATGGCAAGAACGTTGTCCGGCAAAGTCAGGGTGTCATCCGGTTTGCCGATGAGAACAATGCGTATCCCCGGCGGAAGCATTCCCGCCAGTTGAATGAAAAGGCGGATTCCCTTGCTCAAGCCCTGATGATCCTGCCAGGCGGCGGCGACACCGAGAATCACTTTTTCATCCCGCAGGCCGAGCCGGGATTTCAAATCCGCGCACTCCGGCCGGTATTGAAACGCTTCAAGATCAATGGCGTTGTATATCCGCCGGATAATCGTTGCGTTTTTCAAATAGGACTGCTCGACCTCCCGCCGGAGCCAGTCCGACACTGTGACCACCGCATATTCCGGCAATTGTGCGAACAACTGTTTTTTCTCCTGATACATCTGCCGGGAACGGTCCAGAAAGAAGCTGGGATTGTCCTGATGAACCCGGGGACAGTCGTAACAGCCGGTTTGCCATTTGTAACATCCGTCCGAGGTATAATGGCAGCATTTTCCGGTAAAATACCAGCAGTCGTCCAGGACGAAAACCGCGGGGATTTTCTTTTTCGCCAGATACTTCATCAGCATCGGGAAATTCAGATAATTGCCGTGAATCACCTGAATATGCACCAGATCCGGCTGAACCGTGTCAATATACCGCAGCAGTTTCCGGGTCGCCGAATGAGAGAAATACGCCTGTTTGCCGCTTAAGCGCGACAACAGTCCGTGCAGTTTGTGATCAAAAGCGTTGCCGATGCGGTAGAAATCTTCTCCCTCGTAAATATGGGGAGTCGCCACCGGCACCCGGTGTCCGTCCTCCAGCAGCAGATTGCGGATATCGGCGATGGAGCGGCCGCTGCTGAGCCGGCCGTAAACACCGTTGATAATCAGAATTTTCATGACCTGACACCCAAGTATAGGGCGAAATGCCGGCGCAGCATCGCCTGAATATCGTGAATGTCGTGGTTGCGCCGGCCGCATTCATACCCTTTTACAGCGTATTCCGCAAGCAGGTTGTCATCCGACAGCAGCCGGCGCAACTGCGGTTCAATCTGTTCCCGGGAAGCGGCGACTACGGCGGAATCCTCTTTCAACAGCCAGTCAATGGAAGCCACGTCCGGCGCGCCGACGGCGAAAGTGCAGCGCGCCCGCAGATAGTGGTCGACAATTTTGGTGGAAAACGACTGATGCACCAGCAGCCGCTCCTGAAGACGGAAAGATTCCGCGTGAACCAGAATGTCGGCATCGCTCTGAATCGCCGGGATATCGGATGCCGGAACCCGCCCCATAAAACGGATGCTTTGGCAGCGTTGCAGCTTCTTCAATGTAGATGCCGGCAAGGATGTTCCGGAATAAATAAAGAGCCGGTGTCCGCCGCCGATGCGGTCCAATGCCTGACCGATATGATACAGTTCTTCCCAGCGGTGATTACCGAGATTACCGGTATAGACCAGTTTTTTAGCGGGCGGATAGTTCTTTTTCACGGCGGGGTCTCCGGAAAAATCAGCGCCCTTGGTGCAAATGAAGCATTTTTTATGAAAGTCCCGTTCACATTCTTTCTTTTCAATATCCGAAACCACATACATATATTCGCAGCGGTCAATGGTGCGTTTGACGCCGCCGCGCTGGGTCAGACGGTCCAGCCAGAAGAACGGGTTCAGGGAAAACAGCCGCAAGGAATAGTTGTCATCGCCGTAATAAGCGACGGCTTTTTTCTGACAGCAGTCCAGTACGAACTGCTGCACGGTATTCATATAGCTCTCTTTGAAAATCGGAAGGAAGAGCAAATCGGCATGGAAATTTTCAATTTCGCGCTTCAATTCCGGAGTGCGCCAGCGTCCGATCCGCCAGACAAAGCGCTGGGCCCAGCGGAAAATCCGCCAGGGATGCGCCTTGATGTGCCGCAAAATCCCCTGCTGCCGGGGGGTAAACTCAACGGCGTCCTGCCGGCCGGCGACGACTTTCCCCACCGGATGGTGCCGGTTTTTCAAATTGGCCAGCAAGTCGGTGAAGGGAATCTGAAAATACCGTGCCTTCACGGAATTGTCCGGAGTGCCGTTATCGCAGTAGATATTGAGGAACTCGACATCCTCCATTCCCTCGAAAATATCGCAGAAGGTCTTGCCGAAATTGTTATTCCGGCTCCAGGGCGCGATGGATACTACTAAAATTTTAAGCATCTTATTATTTATTTTTTGTTTGACAGAATAGTCAGTTGTGATGAAACGCCGTCTAACGTCCATGCGGCCGCGACTTCCGAAAAACTTGACCAATATGATCCGAAAATAACCTGTGCCCGGCTTAAACATACCATATCAACCAAGGCGTCTTTAATACCGTCAGAAGAATTTCTGTCCAGACATTTGTGCGTATTGACAATGATATTTTCCGGGAACAGTCTGCAAAGGGTTGCTTCTTCCTCCCCGGAGTCCGTTGCCAAAAAGAATTTCGTATCCGGAGATTTCTCCAGAATCATCTTGATTTGCTCAACAAACAATTCCGTAGGGGAGTGCTGACATGAAAAAAAGTTATCCGTTCTCCGGATATGAATGGCGTAACGCCTGTCTGAATTGTGCGCCAAAGGGAACAAACCGTTAACGCTTTCCATTATTTTGGGAACCGGGTGAAAAATTTCATAATTTTTAATATTGCCCAATTGTTCGCATGTATTTACAAAAACAGACCGGCCGTGTTTCAAACAACTTTCAAGAGATTGAATTTGTTCAACATCCTGTTGCTTCAAATATTTAAACCGCATTTTGCTGAGCATCATCGCCCAAATTATCCGTAAATCATATTTGAAAGAATAATTGACTATTTTTAAATTCGGATGCGACAGAAACAACGCTTGATATACAGTATTGCAATCCTTGCTTACGGGCCAAAACACAGTTACTTTCTGCCGATATTTTTCAGCTAAAGTACAGGCTGACGCAATTGTCCGCATACGGTTCGCCAGACCATTCCAGACTTTTACATAAAACATTTCTTATCTCTTTATGATTTATATTGTGTTGCGGAAAAGTTAATCAAAAAACATTATTTTTAAATATTTTTTCTTCTATCAACAAACAGCCTGAATAAATTGAAAACAGCACTTAATCTTTGAAGCATTGATTTTTTGTTAACTAAAAAAAATTATTTATATTTGAAAGGGCTAATCATGATATGTTCTTATGTTCTTAAAAATTTATAATAAATATTTGAAACCAGGTTCACCCCCCGAAGACCGCTAAATAAGAAAATAAAATAAGCCATGCGTTCTCTTTTACCGATACCGTAACGAAGAATATGCTTTAATGCATTTAGAGATTTTTTTATCTCTTGCCGATCATTCGTTTCCAGATTCATTGATAGCGCTAACGTAATACAAAATTGATAACAAAGGTAACCCAATGCGGCTTTTTTTATTTTTACGTTTTTTTGATATTGTTCCCAGAAAGATTGCCATTTCCTTATTGTTACGACTTGATCGTTGCAATTTTTTAACAATTTCTTTCCGGAAGTTGTAGAAACTGAACCTGCTCTATAGACATGAATATAATCACTTCGCGGCAGAAGATTGTATTTTTTTATCAATGGCAAAAAACGCATATTCCAGTCAAGATCTTCTACTGTAAGGGATTCATCAAAGAACAATTCATTATCAAGCAGGAACTGCCGGCTGATAACTTTGGTCCAGCAGGATGTTTCATAGTTGCCATGGACAATCAAATTATAAATAGTTTTGGCAGGAGATGAAATATCGTCTGATCCAACAACTGAAAGCGAAAGAATCTTGCGCGGAACAATTTCACCGTCTTTTATATATGTTGCTCCCGTTTGCAACACATCAACCGGATGTTCCGCAAGGGAATCGTGAATTTTCTGAAACAAATCTTCCCCGTCAATATAATCATCATTATCAATGCAGTAAATATATTGACCGGTTGCCTTCAGAAATCCGGTGTTTCTGGCTCTGGACGGTCCTCCGTTGGGAACGTGAAACGTCTTGAATCTTACATCTTCCGCGGAAACTTTGTCGCAAATTCCCGGACTGGCATCTTTGGAACCATCATCAATAATGATAACTTCATAATCTGTAAAAGATTGCTTCCGGATACTCCGGAAACAATCGTCAAGATATTTTTCGGCATTATAAACCGGAATTATGATACTCAAAAATGGCATTACTCAACCTTTATTTTATATAGGAGAAAAATTCCCTCAAAACATTATTAAGTTTATATGGCGCAATGAATTGCAGAGCACACGTTTTTTTTTGAACATACAAATCAAGATTATCCAGCAATTCAACAATTCGCCGCCCCATTGCTTCGCAGTCATTTATTGCGACCAAAAATCCATTCCGATCTCCATCTACCAATTCACGATGCCCACGATTGTCCGCCGCCACAACCGGATTGCCAGACATCATTGATTCGACAATATTCAACGGCAACCCCTCACGCAAACTGCAGGAAACAACCATATCAATTGCATGCTGATATTCATCCAGATGACGATTATATCCTAAAAACACGATATGATCCAGAACTTTAAGCTCTTCAGCAGTTGCCTGCAACATCGGTTGCAAATCACCCGTACCGGCAAAAATCAATTTGACTTCGGGATGTTTTTCAATAACCGTCGGCAACGCCCGTATCACCATAACCTGATTTTTATTCTGGTTGAATTCACCGATGCATAACAGCAGTTTTTCATATTCTTGAAACCCGAACTTTTCCCGATAATGCTTTTTCTCCTCAGCAGTCACAGGGAAAAACTTTTTTTCATCCACTCCAATGCCATGAATATGAGCCAAGGGACAAGAAAAATGCTTTTGGGCAAACAGATAGTCTTCATTATTGATTGTAATGATTTTATCACTTACAAAGCTCTGTATTTTTTCAAGCGTATAATAGACTAACCAATTAAGGAGCGGTGCACCCTTGTAAAAGTGAAATCCGTGAACGATATATACGACCTTCGTTCCCCTGCGACGCATTCTCCACGCAGCCAGACGGCTCAACAAACCACCGACAGGAGTATTACATATGATTAGATCATACTTTTCTTCCTTGATGATTTTTTTCAAAATTTGGAAAGCCCGAAAATTATCTTTGGTCAATGGAGATCGGGTAAAAGGAATATCAAATGCCTTATCCGTAAATTGCAATTTTCTTCCGTCTTTTTCCGCTAAATTATCTTTCCCCGCCACATGAACTTCATAGCCTCTCTGCTTAAATATTTCCATAAAAGGAAGATGAAATTCACAAATATGGCTGAAAACTGTAGCAACATACAGTACTTTCATAACTTTTCCAATCGCAGCTTCTTAAATTCTTAACAACTCCAAGAATTGTTTCAAAACCGACATCATATGGGTACATATTTTCTTTAAAATCCATGCCGCCAAAATAATCGCCGCGAGAATCAAAAAAAGATTGAGCGGAAACGGCACCCCGGACAAATGCTTGATAATCAGCAGTTGAACAACATAGATTTCCAAGGTTAAATCTGCGATGAAACCAATTACCTTCATAAGCTGTTTCGGCAAACGATTGATTTGCGGCTCAAATGCCAAAACAAAGTTGGCGAACAAAGTACAGGTTATCAATAACGAAATCGGAACCAGTATCTGCCACTTCAACCAGTCAACATTCTCACCACGACGAAAGAAAAAGTTAAAATAAGTATATGCCAGAGCACTTAATACGCACCATATACCCAGCACAATCTTACGCCAAAGATTTTTTCCAACTTTTAGCAAAAAACCGTTCCAGTAAAACGATTCCACGCCCAAAATAACTGCAATGAAATAAACAAATAATATCGTGACATGCCCGGTACTGTTCATGCTGTAACTGCGGTGATCCACGCAAAACACATAATATAGAATATATGCCAGAAAAGTAATCCCTGCTCCGATGTATCTGTATTTATTTTTGCTGTTCACATAAATAAACATCGGGATATACAAAATTATGATGGCACCGAAAAAAATAAAGCTTGTCGGTAAAATAAATGTTGAAAAAACATTCCCCAAAGTAATTGAATGCAAATCAGGGAATGGCCATTCCCACAATCCTGCAAAATAATTTACGATCAACATAAGCAAAACAGGAGGGTATAATTTCTCCCAACGCTGTATATACCATTCGCCAAAATTTTTAGATATGCCTTTCCCATAACAATAACCCGAAATAAAGAAAAATAAAAAATCACCCAGCAGACCGCCGACCGCTAGACTACCTAAAACATCATTGAGGTGCGTACAAGTAATCAAGCAGGTTGCAACTCCTCGCAGAACTACAACAGAGTTATTTTTCTTCGTCAAAGTCATTTCAAGCTTGTTCAATTATTTTTCATAAATCGGGGTGAGCCAATCCGAATATTGCTTATTTTCCCCTGAAACAATTTCAATATATTTTTTTTGAATCAATTTAGTATATTGATTGGATTTTGGCAATTCATAGCGATCGACCGAAAAAACAGGCGTTACTTCCATGGCAGAACCGCACAGGAATGCCTCATCGCATACATACAATTCCGTGCGGTCAAGCGAACGCTCCACCACATTCAAACCGATATCCCCGGCAATGTGAAAAATGGTGTCCCGCGTAATACTTTCAAGTACACCATCGGTGAGCATGGGGGTCACCAAATAGTTGCCTTTTACCATAAAAAGGCATGAACCCGGACCTTCCGTAATCTTGCCTTTTTCATTCAAAAAAACGCAGGTATTATAGCCGTTTTTTAAAGCCTCGCGCTGACCATAACGACTGTTGATATAGTTCGCACCGCATTTGATACGCGGCGAAAGAATATTTTCAGAAATTCGTTGCCATGATGCACAGCAGATATCCAAACCTCTGGCAACATATTCTTTGTTGAGCCCCTTGCGCGGAATAGGTGCCACAAACATACCTACCGGTTCTTCACTCCCCCAGGACCCGAATCCATCCACAAACAATGTCTGGCGTACCGAAAGATTTTCGCAGTATTCATTAGCATTGATTACATCAATCAATGCTTGCTGCATCTGTTCCAAAGTATATGGATTCTTGATTTGAATCAATTTTGCCGAGCGAAGCAACCGATTGTAATGATCTCTAAGGCGGAATGCATAAAGTTGTTTGTGTTTTTCGTTCCAATAGCAAGGAATTCCTTCAAAAACATTCAGTCCGAACTGTGCTGTTGGGCTGAGAATGTTGATTTTGGCATCATTAACGTGAACAAGTTCCCCTTTAAACCAAATAAGTCTGTCGGCGATATCATATTTCATAATTATTTGACTTCCATTTGATTCTTTTTAAGGTTAATTTCTTTTTCCTCAACACCGCTCATCGAAAAAACTCTGACAAATGTCAAAATCCAAATCTTAATATCCGTAAAAACAGTATACTTTGAAACATTGTCTATGTACATATTGTCATAAAAAACTTTTTCGTCCCAACTGAGTTCATTACGTCCGACGACTTGCGCCCAACCAGTAATTCCAGGCAACACTGTAAAGCGTCTTTTATAACTGTCGCTCAGTTCGTCATATTCAGGGAAATGACCGACAACAGGCGCACGAGGTCCGACGAAAGACATTTCGCCCTTTATTATATTAATTAGTTGCGGCAACTCATCCAAACTAGTCTTCCTTAAAATATGACCGACTTTCGTAATTCTGGGATCATTGGCAAATGAATAAACACCGGTTCCCATCTGCTGTGCATTTTCCACCATGGAACGGAATTTCAGCATATCAAAGGTTTTGAAATCTTTGCCGATTCGCTTCTGACGAAAAAAAGCCGGTCCCGGGGAGTCAATTTTTACAATGATTGCAATAACAATAAAGACTGGCCACAGAAAAAGCAATGCAAGTAAAGCGATAATAGTATCAATGATGCGGCGGATAAAAAAATACATTGTTGTTTTACCTTATAATTAACGACTAAGGACTTTATTAATTTGTTCAGATACAATTTTAATATTTTTTTCAAAATAGGTGCTGTGCACGGCGATTTCCTCTTCAAAGGAACGCATGGAACGGATGCCGACATTGAATTTGTCGCGGATGGCGTCCGGATTTTTTTCTTTCGCCGTATCGCAGAAACTGCGGGAGAGTATCACCATGGAAGAGCCGAGCCGGTAATGCTCTTTCAAAATCGCTTCCGCCGAAAGCGTCCCCGTCCCGATGGCGGCAATGCCGCCGAAACCGAAGGGAATGCCTTTCTGACGGATTTTCAATGCCAGCCGTTCGACGGTTCCGTCCGCCAGCAATTGAAACATGAATTTCATTTTATACGCCAGACTCAAATCGTTCAACCCGATGAAAATCTCATCGATTCCGGGGATTTCCAGCACTTCGTCCAGTATGTCCGCCGCTTCCGGAGTTTCCAGCAGCAGCATCGTCCGGCAGCGGCCGCCGACCGCCGCCAGAAAGCGCCGCACTTCGGCAACCGTTTTGTAATAAGGCAGCATAATGACGTCGGCTCCGGCTTTTACCACGGCGTCAATTTCATTCTCCGAGGAGCCGTATTCCGCCGAAGCATCGTGTATCGGATTGCAGCGCACCAGCAGTTCGGCGGCGGTAACCGCCGGACGGAGTTTTGCCACATCGGCAACGGTGTGATGCGACTGCACCGTATCCATGCCGCCCTGCCGGGCCGTTTTGCCGATGTATTCCAGATCGACGAAGATCCGGTCCACTCCGGCCGCTTCCACAATGCGGGCGATTCCCGGCTGATTGGTAATGTAAAAAAGTTTGAGCGCCATTTTATTTCTTCAGGGTTTCGCCTTTGTTTTCATTGTCGGCATTGACTCCCGTCCGGCTTATAAGTTTTAACCTCTTCCGCCACTAATTGTTTCATGGCGGCGGCATTGTCATAGGCGGCGGCGGCGATTCGCATCAGATTCTGTAAAAAATGCGGGATATCAATTTTCAGCGGGTTGGCGATGGAAATCAGTTCATTGGCGGTTTTGCGCAGTCCCTCTTCGGACATCAGACGCTCTTCAAAAAGTTTTTCCCCGGGACGCAGTCCGGTATATTTGATCTGAATATCCACATCCGGCTGTAAACCCGAGAGTTTGATAAGGTTGCGCGCCAGCGTGTCTATTTTCATCGGTTCGCCCATGTCAAAAACATAAATCTCGCCGCCTTTGGCATAAGTTTCCGCCTGAAGCACCAGACTCACCGCTTCCGGAATGGTCATGAAGTAACGGATAATTTCCGGAGAAGTCACGGTAACCGGACCGCCTTCGGCAATCTGTTTTTTTAACAGCGGAACCACCGACCCGTTGGAACCCAGGACATTGCCGAAACGCACGGCGACAAATTCCGTATGCTGTCCCGGCGGCAAAGGTGAAGTGATGTCAAAAAGGTTTCCTCCATTCAGGTGGGAATGCAGATTCGGCAGTTCCGCAAGTTCATTCCGGCTTCCCAACTGCTCCAGAGTCTGTATAATCATCTCGCACAGACGCTTCGAGGCTCCCATGATATTGGTCGGATTGACCGCCTTGTCCGTGGAAATCAGCACAAACCGGCGGGTCCCGTGGGCAATGGCGGCACAGGCGGTTTTGTAAGTTCCAAGACAATTGTTTTTAATGGCTTCGCAGGGAGAAGTTTCCATCAGCGGCACATGTTTGTGCGCCGCGGCGTGGAAGACGATTTCCGGCTTGTAAAATGCGAAAACATTATTAATGCGCTTGGTATCGCGGACGGAACCGATGAGAACGGTCAAATTCAGCGTTTTGCCGTATTTGCGTTTCAACTCCTGTTCAATGTCGTAGGCATTGTTTTCGTAAACATCGAATATGATAAGCTGTTTCGGAGAGTATTCCGCAATCTGCCGGCAAAGTTCGGAGCCGATGGAACCGCCGCCGCCGGTTACCAGAATGACTTTACCGCGCAGCGATTCCAGAATTTCACCGTCATTAACCCGTATCGGCGGCCGCCCCAGCAAATCCGCGATGGAGACTTCGCGCATCTGCGATATCAGCACTTCTTTATTGGTAAGCTGATATATTCCCGGGAGCGTCAGCAATTGCGCCCGTGTTTCTTTGCAGATGTTCAGAATATTCCGGCGTTTATCGGCCGGCAATGAGGGAATCGCAAAGAATATTTTTTCAATGTCGCATTCGGCAACGGTTTTGAGGATGCAATCGCGTCCGCCGACGATTTTCACTCCTTCAATGCTGCAACCCAGTTTGGCCGGGTCATCGTCAACGGCGCAGCAAATCACGCTGTCGCTCTGCGGCGAGGAATTGACTTCGCGGATGACCATCGAGGCGGCTACTCCCGCCCCGATAATCATCGCCCGCTTCCGAACGCGGTCTCCGCCTTTATTGAAGTGTTGAGGTATGACCACGCAACAGAACCTGTAACCGAAACGGGCGGTACAAAGAACCAGGAATTGCAGGAAGCCGCCGACCAGATAATATGATATCGGCATGGTTCCGAAAAAGTGCGATACCAGGCAGATGTTGAGCAGGCTGAATACCGCGACATTGATAAAACACAATTCCAGTTCGCGGAAACTGGCCAGACGCCAAACCCGGTGATAAAGATGGCAGACGAAACCGACAATTACCGCCAGCAGCCCGCTGTATACAATCGACCCCCGGTAATTTTGCCAATAACCGGCGGGAATATTGCCGAAAACGCAGTCAAACCGCAACCACAGCGCGATGAAATAAACACCGGCCGTAGCGGCGAAATCACTCAGAATGAGTACGTTGCACAACGACAAAAAACGTCTTTTCAAGCAAGTTGTCATCATTACGGTTTTATCCATCACCGATCACTGCCGTCCAACGGCTTCGCACGGTTCCGCAAGCGGCGCTTCGACTGAATTCGGGCCGATGAACCCCGCGCCGCCCGTCGCCGGAATTTTATGTGAAAAATCAATCATTGCTTCAAATCCTCCGCATTTTGAAGGTGGCGGGGTCTATTTCCACGTCCAGATACTGACCCAGGAAGGCCAGTTTGACCACCCAGAGAAACATTTTCCGTTTTTCCACCAGATAACCCTCGACTCCCAGAAACTCCCGCGGCGACTCGATCACAAAACGGTCGTTGACCTGCAGTTCTTTTTTGAATTCGACTTTCGAGTTCCGGGACAGAACTTCCACCAGCTGCAAGTTGCGCAGTTCGCTGATAAAGCCGGATTGCTGTTCCGGAGGAACCTGCAGAATATTGTTGACGAATCTCGTGTCCCAAACGGCTCTTTTCTGTTCGCTGGAGAGACGGGCAAACAGGTAGGACTTCAACATCGGCCGCAGCACTTCCTTCCGATAAGAGTAGGATTTGCCGCCTTTGACAACATTGTGTATTTTGAGCGCCGGAACTACCGGCAGATAGACCGGTATCTCCTGTTTGCGCAGATAATCATAAAGGCGGAATTCGTGAAGCGGCCGGGTGTAAACGGGCATCCACAATGCATCTTCGCAGATTTGGAATTCGACCTTTTCTTGCAGGAAATCCATAATTTTTCTACGCTCCGCCCCTCCTTGAGAAACCGCTGTTCTCAAAGAGAGGCTTCGGGGATTCCGGAAACCGGATATCCGGGCGGCGTACTGACGCGTACTTGCGCCGCCGGGGATATCTCCGCCGTATCTTTCGGGTCAACCGGCCCGATAACAAAAACGGTCGCTGATTTCAGCGTAAGAACGCTGAAACTTGCAGTCGTCTGCCTGATTTCTCGACTTTTCGCTGCAAAATCCGGCAGTGTCCGCTATACTCGCATACGAAATATAGCACCCCCCCAAAAAAAATCCAAAAAGAAAAGGTGAATTTTATAACGGTTTTCCGGTTCTTCGCCGGTTTGTGAAAAAGTGAGATAGCCGGACCCCGTATCTCCGCGGGTGATAGAATTCCGGTAACCCTTGGAAAAATAAAAAAGGATGCCGGAAACGGCATCCTTTTTTTCAACCGGAAAAGACGGAACTCAGTTGTTGCTTGCCGGATTGACAACCAGACCGTCGCCGAAAACGGCGCTTTCGAAAGAGAGACCGAAGAAGGTGCTGTAGTAATTCAGGTTGTGGTTCTTGCCGGTCGCCGGAGTGCGGAGCGATCCGCAGCCGGTCATGCCGGCGGCGACAACGATAAAGGCGGCGGCGAGCATAAGTTTCTTCATTTTTCTGATTCCTTTCCATGGTTTGGAATTTTCACACCGCGTACCGGATGGTGCGCATACTTTAATTTTAGTCCGTTTTTTCAAAAAAGCAAGATTTTTCCGGGATGAAAAATAAAAATCGCGATACGCCGCCGGATTGCCGTTTCCGGCATCGCCGGCGGGCAGCCGTCGGGCCGTTTTTTCCGGGTCTGAAATTCACCCTTTTTTCGTCGGAATTTAATCAAAATTTCTATAAAAACAATAGAATTTTAGCCAAAATCGCTGGTTTTTTATCCATTTTACCCCGCCGCACCCTCGAATTTTTGAATTTTTTCACCCCCGGAAACCGTGATTTATCATACAGAACGCAGTATATTTTAATGTGTGAATTCCCTGGAATTCCGGATTTAATTCAGAGGTAAAAAATGATTATTCTGATTCGCAAAAACGCGGAACCGGCGCAGGTCGAAAACCTTCTTACGCTCCTGCGTTCCAAGAACATCGCTCCGAATATTTCGGTCGGAAGCCACCAGACTGTCATCGGCTGCGTCGGCGACGTAACTCATTTGGACACAAGCATGATCGAGGCGATGGAAGTTGTCGAGGGCGTGCGCCGTATCCAGGAACCGTACAAGGCGGCCAACCGGCAGTTTCATCCCGATTCATCCGTCATTACTTTTCCCGGCGGAGCCATCGGCGGCGGCGGGTTCGCGGTTATGGCCGGGCCCTGCAGCGTGGAGTCGGAAGAGCAGATCATCGGCATTGCCAGGGCGGTAAAGGCGGCCGGCGCAAATATCCTTCGCGGCGGTGCTTTCAAACCGCGCACCTCCCCCTATGCCTTCCAGGGGCTGGGAGCCGAGGGGCTCCGGATGCTGGCCGCGGCCAAGAAAGAGACGGGGCTGCCCATCGTCACTGAACTGATGGAGATCAAGGACATCGAATTGTTCAATGACGTCGATATCATCCAGATCGGCGCGCGGAATATGCAGAATTTCAATCTGCTGAAAGAGGTCGGAAGCTACACTAAGAAGCCTGTCCTCCTGAAGCGCGGAATGTCCTCGACGCTCCAGGAACTGCTGATGAGCGCGGAGTACATCATGTCATCGGGCAATCCCAATGTCATCCTCTGCGAAAGAGGAATCCGGACATTCGAAACGGCTCTGCGCAACACGATGGATCTGGGCGTCATACCGACTCTGCACCGGCTTTCGCATCTGCCGGCGGTGGTTGACCCCTCGCATGCCACGGGATATTCCCATCTGATTGAACCGGTGGCGGTCGCCGCCACCGCCATCGGCGCGGACGGGCTCATCATAGAAGTCCATAACGACCCGGCGCACGCGAAGTGCGACGGCGCGCAGTCGCAGACTCCTGAAAGTTTCGGGCGTACCATGAAGAAAGTCAAGGTTCTGCGGGAACTGGTGGAGCAGAAGGTTATTTGACCGCTGGCAATAACAGCATAAGACGCTCATCACAAACGGGATGGCAAGACATGAGGAATCTGGAGACAATCCGGGAAGACATCGATTCCGCCGACCGGCAGTTGATTGAACTGCTGAAGCACCGCTTCGAACTGTCGCTGCAGGTTGCGGAGGTCAAGCGGATCACCGGCGCGCCGGTCTGCGATCCGGCACGGGAACGGGAAATTCTCGCCCGTCTCTGCGCCCGGGCCGGGAAAGAGTACGAGGCGGAAATACGGACAATATACTCCGGGATTTTTTCTCTCTCAAAAGCCAGACAGACGGCTTACCTTAACCGCGGGCAGGAGTCCGGCGGGAAAAATTCGGACGGCGGCGATGCAAACTGATCTGCAGGTAACGATCGCGGGAATGGGGCTTATAGGCGCCTCGCTCTATAAGGCGGCCGTCAACGCGGGATACAGCACCGGAGGAATCGACAAAAACGATGCCGTTGATCTAAGCGGCACGGACATCCTTCTGCTGGCCCTGCCCGCGGCGGTCATTCCCGCATGGTTTGAAAAACATGCGGAAAAATTGCCGCGCGGAAGCATTATAGTCGATACCTGCGGCATCAAGAAGAAAATCTGCGGCCGCATCAAATCCCTGCTGCCCGAAGGGTGTTTCTTTGTAGGCGGGCATCCCATGGCTGGCAAGGAAGTATCCGGGCAGGCGTACGCCGACGCAAAACTTTTTCAGGGTGCCTCCATAATCCTTACGCCGGACCGGGAAACTCCGGAAGAAATCCTGACCCTGCTGAAGAAATTCTTTTCATCTTTGGGCTTTGCGAAAGTACTGCTGACCTCGGCCGAACATCACGACCGGATGATAGCCTTCACCAGCCAGTTGGGGCACATCATCGCCGCATCCTATACCCAGGAACCGCTGACGGCGGAAGCTTCCGGATACACGGCAGGAAGTTATGCGAATATGACGCGCATCGCCTCCATGGAGCCGGAAGTCTGGACAACGCTTTTTCTTGAAAACAAAGAATTCCTGCTTCCCGTGCTGGACCGTTTTCTTGAAAGGATGAGTTCTTTCAGAAATTTTCTGGCGAAGGAACAACCGGAAAAAATCCGCCGGTTCATCGCCGACGGTGCGCGAAGCAAAGCCGGAGACGGTGTTCATCACGGTACGGAAACCGGAAACTCCGCAGAGAGAAGCAGTCTGGGAGAATATCTCAAACTCCGTGTGTCCGGGGCATCGCACGCCTCCGAAATCGGAATGGAACTGGAGCATTTTCCCCGGGGAATCCGTATTGATACGGACGCTTTGAACACATTCATGGCCAGACGGGCTCCCGGCCGGGATGACCTTTCCACCCGGCGGCGCGAAGCCGACCTGCCCTGCTTTCAGTCCGGGCTGTGCGACGGCATGACGACGGGCGAAACAATCAAGGCGGTTATAAAAAACACGGACAGCCGGCCGAATGACTATGCGCGGACCACCCGCATCCCCCGGCCCGGGCATGCCGACTATACGCAATGGGTGCAGACTGGGCGGATTCCCGCAGGCGGCGGCAATCATTCCGGCCGCATGACGGCGCCGCTCTGCATCGCGGGCGGCATTTGCCTGCAATGGTTTCAGAAACGGGGCATTACGGTGTCCTCCAGACTGGTGTCCGCCGGGGGAAATCCGCTGTCTCCGGAAGAAGCCATCCGTTCCGCGAAGGCCGACGGCGACAGTGTCGGCGGCATCATTGAAGTTACCGTCAGCGGACTTCCGGCAGGACTCGGCGGACCGTTGTTTCAAGGAGTTGAAGCGCATTTGGCATCCGCGGTTTTCTCAATTCCGGGCGTCAAGGGGTTTGAAATCGGCGACGGTTTTGCCCTGGCGGCGCGGCGCGGGTCGCAATCCAACGACGCTTTTGAGCTTGAGGACGGAAAAATCATCACCAAAACGAACCGCCAGGGCGGATTGCTGGGCGGCATCACGACGGGCATGCCGGTGGTATTCCGGCTTGCGATGAAACCGACTCCGTCCATTTACAAGGAGCAGGAAAGCGTGGATCTGGAAACATTCCAAAACGCCACGTGCCTGATAGAGGGGCGCCATGATCCGTGCATTGCCCGGCGGGCCATGCCGGTCGCGGAAGCGTTGACGGCGTTCGTCTTCGCGGATATGCTTCTGGCGGACGAAGCCGCGCATCCCCGCATCTGTCTGGTGCTGACTGAACCGACGCTGGAGGAAAATCTGGCGGTTCTTCGCAGGAATTTCCCTTTTGCGGACATGTGCGAACTGCGCGCCGACTGCCTGAATAAAGAGCAGTTTCCGGCCATCGGAGATTTCCCGGCGCGCGCCGGAATCCCGGTGATTTTGACCTTCAGACGGGTTCAGGACGGCGGTAAATGGCGCGGAACGGAAGATGAACGCATGAAACTGATGGAAAATTCGTTATCTTCCGCGTCCGTCCCCTTCGCATACATCGATCTGGAGGACGATTTCCGCATTCCCGGTCTTGAGGACCGCGCCCGCCGGCGCGGCACGCGCATCATCCGGAGTCTGCACGACTTTTCGGGACCGGTGGAAAACATCGTGGAACGCGCCAGCGCGATGAAAGGAAGTTCGGACGATATTCCGAAGATCGCCTGCATGATTCATCATTGCTATGAATTGGACCGGCTTTTCCGGGAAACGGCTCAGTTTACCGGATTTCCCCATATTATCTGCGCGATGGGTGTCACCGGTCAGGCCTCGCGTATTCTTTCCGGCAGGACACATTCCATGCTCACCTTCACTTCGCCGGCCCATGCGCGGGAGAATCTGAACGAACTGGGGCATGTTACCCCGGAAGTTTTAGTCAGGCGCTACGGTTTTCGCAATCTGACTGACCGCACCGCCCTTTACGGTGTAACCGGCTGGCCGCTGGAGCATACGCTAAGTCCGGAACTGAACAATGAGGCATTCTTTGCGGAAGCCATGGATGCGGTCATGATTCCTTTGCCGGCGGAAAACGCCGAAGAGGCGCTTCACTGCGCGGAAACCCTGGGCATCCGCGGCATGGCGGTCACCATTCCCCATAAGAAAGCCATGCTGCCGCTGATGGCAGATGTATCGCCGGAAGCGGCGGCGGCAGGAGCGGTGAATACCGTCATTCATACGGTTTCCGGGTGGTACGGCGCCAATACGGATATCACAGGGTTCAGAAAGGCTCTGCTTAAATTCCTCAATGCGGACACCTTGTCCGGCAGGAAGGTTGCGATTCTCGGGGCCGGAGGCGCGGCGACCGCCGTGGCGTATGTCGTATCTCAATTGGGAGGAGACGCCTGTATTTTCAACAAGACTTTTTCCAAAGCGGAAGAACTGGCGGCGCGCTACCATTTCCGGGCGGCGGTGCTGGGGCCGGAATCCATCGGGCTTATGCGGGAATACAGCGGCATTATCATACAGTGCACCTCGGCGGGATTGTCTTCGCACGGCAAGGAAAACGGCGACGACCCCGTTCCGTTCTATACGTTTCAAGGCCATGAAACGCTTTTCGACCTGATTTATTCGCCGCCTGAAACTCCCGTCATGACCCGGGCGAGGAAGGCGGGCTGCCGGGTGGAAAACGGTTTCAATATGCTCGTGGAACAGGCGAAGGAACAGCGGCGGCTCTATGCTTCACTGAATGCCTGAAACATACGCGGAAATTCAGATTTCAAGGATTTCAAAATGCAAAACGATATTTTTCTCTACGGTGCCCCGGCCTCGGGAAAAAGTACGCTCGCCAGGGCGCTGGGGAAGGCTTTGGCTCTGCCGGTTCTGGATCTGGACAACGAAATCGTGCGGACCGTCGGGATGCCAGTCGCTGACTTTTTTCAGCGGCAGGGAGAAGAGGCTTTCCGTGCCGTTGAAGCCGATGTTCTGGAAAAACTGCTGAAGACTCCGGCGCCGGCAAGACGCATCATCGCTCTGGGCGGCGGCACACTGCTGCGGACTTCAAACCGCGGCATCTGTAACGCGCACGGAACGGTCTTCTGCATTGATACACCCGATGAAGAGGAATTGACCAGACGGCTGGCGGCGGGGGGGAAAAGCCGCCCGCTGGGAAATCAGGCGGAGAAAAGGGCATCGCATTACGCCGGTTTCAGCCGGAGAATTGCCCGGTGGTTTGAACTTGATGATTCCCTGGTGCTGGCCGGAAGCGGAATCGCCGGGGAGTTCATACCTGAAAACCGCACGGTCTTCGATGCGGCGGTTGCCGGATTTTATCCCCGCCTGGCAGTCTCGCCCATGGGAATAATTCCTTCCGGAGAAAGGTTCAAGACACCGGCAACCGTCATGGATCTCTGGCATTGTTTCGCCCGGGCCGGTATCGGCCGCTCCGATACGGTCGCGGCATGCGGAGGCGGGGTTACCGGCGATTTGACCGGCTTTGCCGCCGCGACCTGGATGAGAGGCATCCCCTGGATCAACATTCCCACCACTCTTCTGGCGATGGTTGACGCCTCGACAGGCGGAAAGACGGGCTGCGATTTGCCGGAAGGGAAAAACCTGGCGGGAGCATTCCATTCACCCAAACTGGTCGTCATTGACACTGATTTTCTCGGGACTCTCCCCGAAAGGGAAATACGCTCCGGATACGGGGAACTGATCAAGCATTTCATCATCGGCGGAAAAAACGGGGCGCCGGCGCAGTCTTTCACCGCGCTCCCCGATGCGAAAGCGATCGCCGATTCTCTGGCGGTCAAAGTCAATATAGTCCGGCAGGATCCGCTGGAGACTCTCGGTTTGCGCATCCTTCTGAACTGCGGGCATACGGTCGGCCATGCGGCGGAAAGCGCTTCCGGCTATACGCTTTCACACGGCGAGGCGGTTGCCATCGGCTGTGTGCAGGAGGCAAAATTCGCGGTGAAGAAAGGTCTGGCTCCGGCGGGCTGGCCGGAGGAACTGGCCGGCGTTTTCCGGGAAGCGGGTCTGCCGGTGGAACTTCCCGACGGCATGACGCCGGCCGTTCTCGCAGAGCGCATCCGGCTGGATAAAAAACAGACGAACGGCGTTGTCACGTATGCCCTGCCCTGCGGCTGGGGAGATGTCCGTGCGGTGGCGCTGCCTGACAACCAATTCCTTGCTGAATAAGAGATATGAGCACGGAACTGACACTCCGGCCGGGATTGCGGAAAGGAACTGTCACGATTCCATTGTCCAAATCCCATCTGCACCGGCTGATGATAGCGGATTTTCTGGCCTCATGGCAGAATTCCGGACTCAGAAATCCGTCATTCGCATTTATGCGGGAACTTACGGCGGAGGATATTCTGGCGACGGACGCCTGCCTGAATGCGCTCCGCGACGGGCAGACGCCGGTTCTGGAATGCCGCGAAAGCGGTTCCACGCTGCGTTTCCTGATGCCGGTGGCAACGGCTTTGCGCGGGGAAGTGATTTTTACCGCGGAAGGGAGATTGCCGCAGCGCCCGGTCGCACCGTTCCTCGATTTGCTGTCCGGGCACGGGGTGGAATGCCTGTCTGCGGATAAAAAAGCCCCGTTTCCGCTTCATTTGCGCGGAACGCTTCAACCGGGTGATTTCGTTTTGCCGGGAAATATATCGTCCCAAATTGTTACCGGGCTGCTGATGGCTTTGCCGGTCCTGCCGGGCGCCAGCGCCATCCGCCTGATTTCCCCACTGGAATCCGGCGGTTATGTTGAGATGACCCTGCAGGTGCTCCGCTCCTACGGAATAACGGTTGAGGAAAATGGACAATGCTTTCAAATACCGGGCAATCAGCGCTATCGCGCCCCGAAGGATATATCTCCGGAACCGGACTGGTCCGGAGCGGCTTTCTGGATCGTCATGAACAGGATGGGATCGGACATCACATTCCCGCGGTTGCCGGAAGAATCCAGACAGCCCGACCGGCGGATAACGCGCCTGCTCGACCGGATCGGAACCTCAATCGATATGTCGCAGTGCCCGGATATTTTTCCGGTCCTTGCGGTTGCGGCGGCGGCGGCTCCGGCAAAGACCGTATTTACGGGGGTAAGGCGTTTACGGCCCAAGGAATCCGACCGTCTGGCGGCTATGGAGGAGCTGCTGGGAAAATTCGGAATCGCGGTTGCCAATGATGAAAACAGTTTTACCGTTCGGGGAACCGGTCCGCATTTCCGCGGCGATGTGACCGTTGAGACGCATAATGACCATCGTATCGCCATGTCAGCGGCAGTCGCCGCAACGGTTGCGGACGGCCCGGTAACCGTAAAGAACCCCGGTTGTGTCCGTAAATCTTATCCGGATTTTTTCGAACAATTCCGGCGGCTGGAATTCAGATAGCCGCACCGGAAACATTAGTTGGCCGCCGGTTCAGGCAAAAACGGGAAAAAGGCAATTCCGCCCTGGTTCGAGCAGATTTTGAGGACAAAAAATGGGGTGGTAGAAGAGACTCGAACTCTCGACCTCCTGGGCCACAACCAGGCGCACTAACCAACTGAGCTACGACCACCGCAATCACAACTACCGGAATATAGCCCGGAAATTACGATTTTGCAAGTTTGACGCCGGAAGATTTCCTTTGAAAAGCCGGTTTACAAAAAACGGCTTCCGTGGCGACGGAAGCCCGGACGCAACGCCTTATCAGATGACCGCCCATCGCGGTTATTCAGAGAACACCGTACGGACAGCGGAATACGCATTGCGGAATGACGGCAACGGGAACAATCAACGTATTCCAGTACGGAGCGGCGAAAACGCTCACCTGTTCCGGTTCTTTTTCACCGCGTCCATTATGCGGGCGAATCCGGATGCGCATAAAAGGGCCGCGGCATAGAGCAGCAGAGTCACCGCGGATATTTTGCCGGCCCCGGCGCGCCCGGCGCGCATCCAGGGGATGAAGCCCAGCCACGGCAGGATCAGCCAGTGCGCGATGTAAACCGGCAGAATCTTTCCGGCGGCGCAGGATATTCCGCGCCGGAGTTTTTCCGGCAACGCTACCGCAAGCAAACGAAAAACACCGAGCTGCAGCGCGACTCCGCTTAACGCGCACAACACCGAAATAACACCGGCATGGTGCATTCCCAGCGGGTCCCCGATACTCCGCAGCAGGACTTCCGTATTCAGCGCCCCGGCCAGGTACAAGATGAAGAGCACCAATGCGGAAGCGACCGCCCCGGCACCCGCCGAAACGGCATAAAGTTTACTTTCCCCGCCGCCGCGGAGCAGAACATTTCCCCAGACGATGCCGAGCGTCACGACAAATCCCCAGTTCAGCAACGGGAAAGCGGACGCGCGCCGGATACCGATAATTCCGCACAGGAACGGATACGACCACTCCGGCAGGAAACGGCCGAAATCGCCAAAAAACTGAGCGACCGTAAAAAGCACCGCGAAAAAGCAGAAGATCCGCCCGAACGGAAGTTCCAGCTTCCGCAAGAAGCCGAAAATCAGAAAAAACGCTCCGGCGAAAAATAGTACGTCGTTGGAGAATACGAAACGCCGGTAATTTACGGCAAAAGGGATACCTTGGGAACTTTCCGCAAGCAACGCGTACGGAATCATGCGCAGCGCATTAAGAATCAGCCATGCGGCCAGCAGCATAATGCCGCGCCGGAGGTGCGAGCCCGGATCATTACGGCGGCTGAACGGTATGGTGCAGCCCATGGAAAACAAAAATCCGAACGGCCCGGTCAAATAAAAAAAATTGCCTAAAAAAACGATCCACCAGGTATTCTGCACAAACTGACGGTCGTTATAGGCGCCGCTGAACACCACTTCCTGCAAATGCATGGCGATCATTTCGAAAATCGCGACGGCTTTCAGGATGTCCAGTTCGATTCGCCGCCCGGAACCGGCGGACGGCTGGTTTACAGCCGGAGTCATCTTATTTTTTCCTCCAATATACCCGGAAATCAGGGGTTTCCTCCTTCATCGGGAAACGGCTTTCAATGCGGCCGGGGCAATGCCACAAGCCGTCCAGCGGAGTCACGAGAACGGCGCGCACTTTCAAATCGTCGGCAAGATAATCCGCATCGGCCGCGGACGGATTGCCGGCGAATACCGCGATGGCTCTGCCGTAAAGTTCTTCCAGCCTGTCCTGAGGGAAAAATTCGGAATAGCACTTGGAAAAGATCAGATCGGCAACCGGAGTGTACCGCCGCGCGTAAAGGGAAAAGAAAACGTTGGTCGACTGCGTGCCGCCGGCAATCCTGCCGATATCGTAAAAACCATCCGGATTGCAGAGTACGAGATCGTCTTTACCGGTATGCGCCCGGACGACTTCCCAGCCGGGCATCGCGCGGGCGAACGCGCGGTGCAAAGAAGGCTCGAATTCCAAATGCCTGAAATTGTTCTCATATTGCAGATACGCTCCGGCGGCAATAAAAACGGCGACGACGACGGCGGCGACCCGCTGACTCCGCGGCCCACGAATCAGCCGCCCGTAGATTTTACGCAGCAAAAACACGGAGAAACCCGCCAGCAGGAACTGCGGCGCCGCCGGGAACCGCCAGCCGAAATCATTACTGTAAAAAGTGCTGTGGATGAAAAACACAGCGAGAAAAGACGCAATGACGTATTTTTTGAAGAAACCGGTCAGCGGATGTTCCGGCAGAATTCCGGGCCAGAAAACGGCGAGCATTCCGCAGACATAGACGATTCCGCATCTCATCGGCAGTATGCAGAGATAGAACTGAAGGAAATAAAACGGATACTGCCACAGATGACGGACCTCGCCGAAACAGGGCATCATGCCGAAACCGACCGGGGGATTTTCCGGCGGATAAGCGAAAAGGTATTTCAGATAAAACGCCGTCAGGGCGAGACTTATCGCCAGAGCGAAAATCTGCCAGCCGAAAGCACGGTTGAAACGAAGCCGGAAATCCCCGTTGCGCAAATAATCCCAGAGCATCAGCGCAGCGATAAGCAGCAAAGCAAAACAGCCGGAGTAAACGCTGGTTAAAACCGTTGCGGCGGCAAAAAGCCCGAGCAATGCGGCGACGGGGGCGGAAGTTTTCGCGCCGCCGGAGCGGAGCAGCATATCATGAAACCGCAGTATCAAAATCACCGCTGCCGCCGCGAACATGTGCTGGGGAGACCAGATGAAGTTGTCGTAAAGATTCCAGAAGCCGGGAAATTCTTCCGCGCTGAAAAACCGCATCCACGATTCCGGCAGCAACGCTCCCGCCGCCCCTGTGTATTCGCTGTCGCAGATGAACAAAACAAACAGGCAGCCGATGCAGACAAAACGGTGTTTCGCGCCGCAGCATTCCGCCAGGACACCGGCAATCCCCAGCAAAACGGCGGCGAAGGTAAAACCGGTCATCGCACATTCGGCAAAAAACGCATCGCAACCGGTCAGGATCGGCAACTGCGCCGTCCAGGCGTGCCAGCCGTAATAATAGACCAGCGGCAGCGGCACACCGCCGTCCGCCAGCCACGGATTCACCGGCGGCAGACCGCGCGAGGCGATACTGCCGACGATGGCGCATTTCACATGGTCGTAAATCGCAGGGATAAAATATAATCCGCCATCGATTCCTGAAGGAGTGATGAGCCGGCTCATCACCGCCGAAAAAACAACAGCGGCAAAGGGAAGACACCATATCCGGGGATTTTCCGGTGGAAAAAGTTTTTTCCAACGGACAAAAATCCAAATCAGAGCGAGGACGGCCGAGGCGCCGAGAAAAAGCGCGTCATAGGGCAGCACAGTACCGATGCCGACCGTAAAAGCAAGCCATACGGCGGCGCCGAGCAGCGGCGAAATCAGGAAAGAAACATCGCGGCTTTCCGGTCGGCGGCAGAATTCCGGAAGCAGAGTCATACCGAAAACACCGTAAAAAAACAGCAATGCGAGATGAAGAAAAATAAAGATAAAAAAATCCATCCGATCAGTCCCCCGCTTTTTTCACCGCCACGCGACCGCCGGTCAGCAATGCGAATACACCGGGCAGGAAACGTTTCAGCGACATTCCTACGCCGGTGCAGAACGCGGCTTCAACCACTCCCATGAAGACAACGGCCGCGACCGATGTAATTTCACTTGCGGTATCCGGCAGCGCGTAATAAGTGCAGTAGGCGCATAGCGCCAATACCACCGGAGCATGGGCGCAGTAGAGGAAAAACGCCTGGACATCGAGATAATCCGCGATCCGGAAAAGTTTTTCCGAAGCGGCGGCAACCCCTGAAAATTTCATCAGCAGCAGCGCTGAACCCAACTGCACCCACATAGGGACATCGGGATCGGGATCTCCGTTGTAATTGCAGTACATCCAGGCGACGGCGAAACAGAAGAGCGCGGCGGCGCACAGCCAGCTCCAAAAACGGTCGAGCATGGTCAGGAAATCGATCCGGCGCAAGGCGAAAAACGCGCCGAGCGAAAAATAAAACAGGGCATCTCCGCCCGCGATGACGGGGCGGTACCCGGCCGCCAGACATGCGCCGGCAACCAGGAGAAAAAGCATACCGCGCCGTTTTCCGCGCAGCAGAAACCCGATCACCGGGGAAAGCAGAGTAAGCACGAAAAGATCGCGGATAAACCAGAACTGAAACATGAGTTCCGGGCAGTGCGTACCGCGCACCCAGGCGCGCGCGTAATTGCCGGCCAGCGCCCGGAACCAGAGATGCGGATCCGCACTGGAAAACAGATTGGGATAAAATCTCAGCCCCGCGGCTTTCAAGGTCAGAAACGCCGCGATGCTGAGCAGCGACCACAGCGCCATCGGCACAAGCAGCGACCGCACGCGGCGCATCACCGTTTCACCGTAAGCGCGCGGCTTAATAAACTGCAGATAGCCGGCAAAGAGAAAAAACATCGGCACCGCGCCGTAGAACAGACCGTAAATGATCAGCGAATGGACGAACCCGAGCAGTTCGCCGGTGGAAAATCCCCAGAAATCCGACTGTAAATACTCTCCGTTGAGAAAAAAGTACGGCTGCTGCACGGCATGGCACATAACCACGCCGAATATCCCGATGTAGCGTATCGCCCGGATACGCCGGGAAATGTTTTCAGGCACCGATGACGACATGATGAACCGCGCTCCTTGTTTATATCACGGTAAACTCCGGAATTGATATTCCTGACACGTAGACCATAACATATAATACCAGCCGAAACGCGTTTTGCAAATCCGGCGGAATTCAAAAAAAAATGAAACAAAAAACGTCAAGTGGACACAAAACGGGTACCCAGGGGAAGTACAATATGAAAGCGGGCATGAAATTCCGCAAAACGATCATAAGGAAAGGAGTCTCTATGGAAACGGAACACTCTCACCATAAATACAATTTTCTCCGCTTACGGGAAACGCTCCCGATCATACGGAAGAATTAAAATCCGCCGCGGAAACAGTAAATAAAACTTTCATTCCCGGATTTTCCTTTCCTGTACGTTTTCCACTATACCACCTCCGGGTACCCTTTTTCGGTACACCCGAATAATTTTTCCGGAAAAAAGTTGAAAAACGAGGCGGAAAAACAAAAAAACCGGAGCGAAATCCGCTCCGGCGCGATAATCCGGTTTTACCGGAAAATCTTAGAACCCGCCCTTGCTGACGCGCTCGGCGTATTCGCCGGTGCGGGTGTCGATCTTGATGATGTCGCCCTGATTGATGAACAGGGGAACCTGAAGTTCGTAGCCGTTGTCGATTTTGGCGGGCTTCATCACATTGGTGGCGGTGTCGCCGCGGACGCCCGGCTCGGTTTCGGTGATTTCCTTCTCGATGAAAGTCGGGAGGGTGATTTCGATCGGCTCGCCGTTGAAGAGCACGAAATTGCAGAGACTCTCCTCAAGCAGGAAATAAATCTTGTTGCCCAGAACCTCGGCGGAGACGCTCATTTCCTCGTAGGTTTCCGGATCGCTGAAAATATAGTTATGCCCGTCGCAGTAGGAGTAGTACATCTCGCGCTCCTCCAGATCCGGCTTCTCAATCTTGTCGGTGGGGCGGTAGGTTTTTTCCATACCGGCGCCGGTGACCAGATTGCGCAGACGGCAGCGGTAGAGGGCGGTGCCTTTGCCGGGCTTGCAGAAATCGAATTCGGTGACCAGCCACGGCATGCCGTCGATCTGGATTTTCAAACCTTTCTTGAGATCGGAGGGACTGAACATAACGGACTCCTTGTTGTTTGCTTCCGCACAATAACTGAAAAACAATGTTAACTTTTTAATATAAACCGCCGCGCCGCGCTTTGCAACCCGGAGTTGCCAAACCGGACGGCGCAGTATATATTGGAAAGCATTATGAAAACCGAACTTTTTCTCGCCGCCAGATATCTCAGACCGCGCCGCAGCGCGGTGTCGCTGATCACCGTATCGAGCATACTCGGTGTGACGCTGGGGGTGGCGGTGCTGATAACGGTGCTGGCGGTGATGACCGGATTCACCGATGTGATGAAGGCCAAACTGCTGGAGACCCAGGCGCATTTCCAGATCTTATCCGGCGGCAATTCCTGCATAATGATGCCCGACGAAGCGGTGAAGGCGGTGGAGCGGTGCGGCGGCAAGGCGGTGAAGGCGATACAGTCGCCGGTGCTGGTGCAGTGCGGAAGAGCCATCGACACCCAGGCGGCGGTGATCGGAGCGGAAGCGGAGCCGCTGGCGGAGCGGCTGCTGCGGCCGGGCACGATCAAAAGCGGCAGACTCAGCCTGGAGCACGGCGAAGCGGTGATCAGCGCCGAGATGGCGAGGCGGTGGCGCACCGGAGTGGGCGGCAAGATTCTGCTGCACACCAGAAACAGAATATCGCGGCTGGTGGATTTCCGTCCGGACGGCGGCATAAGCATACACGATGACGCGGAAGCCTATCTGCCGATGGAATTCACCGTTACCGGCATCTATTCGGTGGGGAAATACGATTTCGACAGCACGGTGTTCTTCATCGGGCCGGACGACGCGGCGGAACTTTTCGACCTGCCCTTCGGCAGCGCCTCGGTGATTTTCGGCTGGGGGCCGGATCCGTTCCGGCAGGAGGCGCTGGTGGAGGCGTTGCGGGGACAGCTGCCGTACCTGCATGTGGTCACCTGGCAGGAAAACAACCGGCAGCTGCTCAGCGTGCTGGCGGTGGAGAAAAACATGATGTTCTTCCTGCTGATATTCATCGTGCTGGTGGCGGCGTTCAGCATCACCAACACCCTGATAACCTCGGTATATCAGAAGACCGCTGAAATCGGGGTGCTGAAGGCGCTGGGGGCGGGGAACGGAAGCATAACCGGGATTTTCGTGCTGCAGGGATTCCTGATCGGAGCGGCGGGAAGCGCGCTGGGGACCGGCCTGGGAACGCTGGTTATCGTATTCAGAATGAAAATCATGGCGGCGGTGTCGCGGACGCTGGGCATCGAACTTTTCCCGAAGCAGCTGTACTACTTCGATGAACTGCCGGCGCATATCACCGCTCAGGATGCGGGCATAATCGTGACTGCATCGGTACTGCTCTGCACGCTGGGGGCGCTGCTGCCGGCGCTGCGGGCGGCGAAACTCGATCCGGCAAAGGCGCTGAGACATGAATGACGGCACGGACAACATCAAGGACAATACCGCCGCGGCGGAACTGCGCGGAGTAAGCAAATCCTACCGGGTGGGCAGACGGACGCTGCCGGTGCTGCGCGGCATAGACTGGCGGGTGGAGGCGGGGAAATGCGCCTGCCTGCTGGGGGCGTCGGGCAGCGGCAAAACCACCCTGCTGAACATCATCGGCGCACTGGAGCGGCCCGGTGCCGGGGAAGTTACGGTATGCGGCGAAAACCTGACGGAACTGCCGGCCGGGGCGCTGGCGGAATTCCGGCGGAAGCGCATCGGATTCGTATTCCAATCGTACCACCTGCTGCCGGAACTCAGCATACTGGAGAACGCCGCCCTGCCGGCCAGGCTGGCGGGAACACCTGCCGGGCGCGCCGCCGCGCACGCCGCCGAACTGCTGGGCGAAATGGGGCTGGGCGACCGGCTGCGCCACCGGCCGGCGGAACTTTCCGGCGGCGAACAGCAGCGGGCGGCCATCGCCAGGGCGCTGATAAATTCCCCTGAACTGCTGCTGGCCGACGAGCCCACCGGCAATCTCGATTCGGCGACCGGCGACGGCGTGCTGGCGCTGCTGGACAAACTGCGCGCCGAAGGGGTGATACGCGGCATGGTGATGATCACCCACAACCGCGAAGTGGCGGAACGCATCGGCAATATAACCGTGCTGCGCGACGGCGCGACGGCGGCGGAATGATCCGGTATATTCTCAAACGGCTGATGCTGGCGGCGGCGACGCTGGCGGTGATACTGCTGGTGAGTTACCTGATGCTGCGGCTGGCGCCGGGCGACCCGGCGGATTCCAATCTGTTCGGCGGCGACGCCGGAGTATCGCAACTGGCATCGGACCGCACCGCATTGACGCCCAACCGGGCATTGCGCGAAAAACTGCATCTGGACAAATCACCTGCGGAAGGTTTCATGCTCTGGGCGAAAGACGCGCTGCGGGGCGATTTCGGCACCTCGGCGGTAGTGGACCCCGGGCGCAGAGTAACCGAAATAATCATGGAGCGGCTGCCGGTAACGGTGAAACTCAATCTGCTGGCGCTGCTCGTCACCTGCGCGGTGGCGGTGCCGTCCGGGGTGTATTCGGCGGTAAAACAGGGAAAAATCTTCGACCGGGGCAGTGCCACGCTGTTTTTCGTACTGTACTCGCTGCCGGTGATGTGGGCGGGGCTGATGCTGCAGGCGGCTTTCTGCGAAGGCGGAAAATGGGCGGTGTTCCCGCTGAAAGGCATCGGATTCGATGACGACGGAACCATGAGCGTATGGCGGTACCAGCTGGAGATACTGCGGCACTTTTTCCTGCCGGTGCTCTGCATGTGTTACGCCGGATTCGCATCGCTGTCGCGCTACACCAGAAACGGCATGCTGGACGCGCTGGGAGCCGACTACATCCGCACCGCCCGCGCCTGCGGAGTCGGAGAGGGAAGAATAGTGTGGGTGCACGCCTTCCGCAACGCGCTGATAACCCTGATAACCCTGCTGAGCGGAATGCTGCCCGGGCTGGCGGCCGGCAGCGTGCTGGTGGAATATATCTTCAACATACCCGGCATGGGATCGCTCGCACTGCTCTCGCTGTCGTGCCGCGACTACCCGCTGCAGATGGCGCTGTTCACCTTCACCGGAGCGCTGACCCTGGCCGGAATCCTGATCGCCGACCTGCTCTATCCGCTGGCCGACCCGCGGATAAAATTCACCGGAAAATAAAAAAAGCGGCCGCGCGGAAAGCGCAACCGCCGACAGTAATCAATCCGCTAAGGCAATGCGGAAACGGAGATTTTCTGCCCCAGCATAATCTGCCGGTGCGGTTCGGCTGTCACCGGTTCGGACGGAGCGTGGGCGCTCTCGACGCAGACCATCCGGAGGTATTCATCATCGCCGAAATCAGCCAGACGGCGGGATTTTTCCACCCACGGATTCCAGACCACGGTGGAATGGTTGCCGATCTGTTCGATGCGGATGCGGCGGCGCAGCCCGGCATCGTCAACCGTAACCGGAACACCGGCGGCGCCGTGATAGATGCGGTCGGTTTCTCCGGAAAAGGCGATATCGCCGGACTGGACGGCATCCGCGCCAGTGAGTTTATCGGTGTAAGTCAGTCCGGAAAGACCGCTTACGCTCACCTTCTCTATATCGGAAACGGCGAAATAGGTGTGGAGCGCATCGCTGATTTCAAGCGGCTCCCGACCCAGATTCTCATATTGCAATATCATCATCAGCTGACGGCCGATGAACAGATTGAAAGTCACCTGAGTAAGCGGAACCGGATTGTTGCGCTGCGGCAGCACCAGCTGCAGGGCGACGGTGCCGTCGGGCAGCAGCCGGCTGCCGGAAAGTTCCCACTCCGCCAGCCTGGCATAACCGTGCGCCGGCAGCCCCGGTTCTTTCGCGGCTCCGAACCACGGCCAGCACAGCGGAACACCGCCGCGGACGGCTTTGTCCGGGCGGAATTCCGCCTTTTCGCTCAAAAATATGAGCGGAGCCTCCCCCGCCGGAGTATAGGAAAGCAGATGCGCGCCGTGCAGAGATACTTCCGCTCCGGCGCAAGCGGAGGAGACATGAACCTCGGGCATGCCGCCGCGGCCGGAAACCAGCGAAACGCCGGGGCAGCAGCGGCAATCGTTTCTTTCACCCGCCATGATTATTCCTCCTCAACCGTCAGTTCGACCGGCGGAACCGACAAGGCTCCGGCGGCGGCGCCGCTGGAAAACGGCGAACCGGAACTGAAAAACATGGTCAGCGAGCCGCCGTAGCGGCGGCGCTGGCGGTTGCCCCAGATATACGCGGCGGCGAATTCCCCGATGTCGCCGTGAATGATTTCGCGACCGGCGCGGCCGGTATGGGAGCCGGTAACGCAGAGACCTGGAGCGCAGTTTACCGCCGCGGCCGGAACATCAGTGCGGCGGCGGATGAAATCACGCATCAGAGCGCGGACGGGAGCAGCGGTAAGACAGGGGGAACCGTCCGGCTTGCGCGCGGAATCCGGAACGGGAACGGAACTGAAATCCAGAGTATATCCGCCGGATACCGGCGCAGGCTCTTCCGGACCGCTCCAGAACAAAGCGTTTTCAAACCGCCACGGACGCTTTTCCGCCGGATAAATTTCCGGGTCGGAAACAAATATGCGGCGTTTCAGCACCGGAACGCCGCCGGCGCAATCCAGACGGAAAAGACCGGTGCCGCCGAAATTCAATCCGGCGCGGTGCCGCCAGATATCCCCCGCGGTCATAAAATCTATCCGCTGACCGCATGGATAAACCGCGCGGACCAGCAGCGGAGGTTCCTGACCGGCATACATATTTTCCGGGAAAGGAGCGGAAAAGCGGCGTAGGGCGGATTCACCGTAAACCAGAATTTCGAGCGAGGACGGCGAGCCGCGGAAGAAAACCGGTTCCAGTTCGACCGAAGCGACAGCGCCGCCGGAAAGCGCGGAAATATCGCAGACCAGCAGCGCCATGCCGCGCGACAATTCGCATTTGCGCCGGATTTCGTATTCGCAGCCGAACGGTATCACGGTGACGGATTCGGCGGAAGCGGAAAAAGCGTCCTGAGCCAGATGGCGGCGCATAAGGGAGGAAATACCGGCGGACTCGGAGAATCCGCCCGCCGAACAGCGGCCGAGCGCGGCCTCAGCAGCCCCGCCGCAGCGCAGAACGAGGGAGTCGCCCTCGGGATAGAAACCGAGACGGAAACCGGAGCCGCTGATTATACCGGGAGATGAAGCCATAAGATCAATCCATTATGGTGAACAGATCGCCTTCCGGACGGCGCGTGTACGGCGACGGAGCGGCGGCCGGATAACCGACCGGAGTAAAAGCGATGACGCTCCACGGCGGTTCAGTGCCGAAAACGGCATCGACGGCGGCGCGCTCGTAGCCGCAGATCCAGCAGGTGCCCAGACCTTCGGCGGTGGCCGCCAGCACCGCATGCTCCATGACGATGCCGATATCGATTTCGATGATGGTATGATCATCGCCGGCGCGCTGATAAGACGCGGCGGTATTGCCCAGCGCCAGCAATAATACCGGGGCGGAAGCGAGGAAAGACTGCCGGCAGGCGCCGCAGATGCGGGAGCGCATTTCCGGATTGCGCACCGCCACCAGCCGGAAGGGCTGGCGGTTGCAGCCCGTGGGAGCGGCAACGGCGGCGGCGGC